>CAYZIX010000105.1:0-16891 GCA_964478395.1 uncultured Candidatus Solibacter sp. | reverse complement strand
GACCTGCTGGGCGACCGGCTGACCGATAAGCGCCTGGGACCGCACGTCCGCGAGATTCGCGACGACGTGCGCAAGGGCTCGCTGCTGTCGGACGCCTTCACGCGCCAGGGGATCTTCCCGCCGATTTACACGACGTCGATCATGGCGGGCGAGAAATCGGGCTCGCTCGGCGAGGTGCTGGAGCGCTACGTCCACTACCAGAAGCTCTCGCTGGCGGTGCGGAAGAAGATTCTGCTGTCGCTGATGTATCCGGCTGTTCTGATCGGGCTGGTGATTCTGCTGATGGTGTTCCTGATCACGTTCGTGGTGCCGCGCTTCGCGTCGCTCTATTCCACGACGAACGCCAAGCTGCCGGCGCCAACCGAGATCCTGATGGCGATTGGCGCGGCGGCGGAGCAGTCCGCGGTGGGCGGCGTCGTGACGATAGTGGTCGCCATCGTCGGGCTGCGCTATTACCTGCGCACCGAGGCTGGCAAAACCATGTCGGACCGGATCAAGTTGCACACGCCGGTTCTGGCTGAGATCTGGATCAAGTACCAGGTGGCGCAACTGTCGCGGTTGCTGTCAACGTTGCTGACCGGCGGCATCCCACTGGTGCAGGGCATGGAGACGGCCTCGCAGTCGGTGGGCAGCCCGTTGCTGAAGGGCGCTCTGGCCAAGGCGCAGAAGATGGTCCGGGAGGGCCAGCCGCTTTCGGGCGCATTGGCTTCGACGGGCCTGTTTCCACCGCTGGCCATCGATATGATTGAGGTGGGTGAGAGCACGGGCGCGCTGTCGGCGATGCTCAGTTCGGTGGCGGAGTTTTACGAGGACGACGTCAATACGCGTATGCAGGCGTCGCTGTCGCTGATTGAGCCCGCCATCATGATTTTCATGGGCATCTTCGTGGCATTCGTGCTCATCTCGTTGTATCTGCCCATCTTTTCATTGGCCGAATCCATGCACTAGGCGAATCCCATGGCCACCGACGCACTGCGAACCATTCATCCCGAGGCCGAAGCCGAAGAGGCGCGCCGCTTGGCCGTGCGCTACCGGTGTGACTACATCGACCTGAAGGCCACCAAGATCGACAACGACTTGTTCCGTTCGGTCCCGGTGGACCTGATGTTCCGCTATAACTTCGTGCCGCTGGAGGCGACCGAAACAACGCTTTCCATCGCGCTGGCCGATCCGCGCCACCTGAATCTGATCGACGAGCTGTCCATTCTGCTCAGCAAGAAGCTGTGCGTGAAGGTGGCGACGCTTTCGCAGATCGCCGACCTGCTGAAGAAGACCGAGCAATCGCAGCGTGTGCTTGAAGAGATCACGGAAGGCTTCGCGCTGGACGTGGTGGGCGATGAGGAGAACGCCGACGAGACGCTCTCGATTGAGAAACTCACCGCCGCCGACGCCGAAATCGCGCCGGTGATCAAGCTGGTGGATACCACCATCTTCAACGCGCTGGAGCGGCGGGCATCCGATATTCACATCGAGACGCGCGACCAGGAAGTGGCCATCAAGTACCGCATTGACGGCGTGTTGCACTATGCCATGCCGCCGATTGCGAAGGACTGGCACTCGACCATCATCAGCCGCATCAAGGTGATGAGCGAGCTCGATATCGCGGAGCGCCGCATCCCGCAGGATGGCCGTTTCCGTGTGCGCTACAAGGGCCGCCTGATCGATTTCCGCGTCTCCATCATGCCGACGATTCACGGCGAAGACGCCGTGCTGCGCGTGTTGGACAAGGAGTCGATGAGCGAGAAGTTCTCGCACCTGACGCTCGATGTGGTGGGCTTTTCCGATTCCGATATCGGCCGTTTCCGCCGCTATATCAAGGAGCCCTACGGCATGGTGCTGGTGACCGGGCCGACCGGTTCGGGCAAGACCACGACGCTGTACGCGGCGCTGAGCGAGATCAAGAACGACGAAGACAAAATCATCACCATTGAGGACCCGGTCGAGTACCAGCTGAAGGGCATTACGCAGATTCCGGTAAACGACAAGAAGGGCCTGACGTTCGCGCGCGGCCTGCGCTCGATTCTGCGCCACGACCCCGACAAGGTGATGGTGGGCGAAATCCGTGACCAGGAGACGGCGCAGATCGCCATCAACGCCGCCCTCACGGGCCACCTGGTGTTTACAACAGTTCACGCCAATAATGTTTTGGACGTGATCGGCCGTTTTCTGAACATGGGCGTCGAGCCCTACAACTTTGTGTCGGCGCTGAACTGCATTCTGGCGCAGCGCCTGGTGCGCGTCATCTGCGAGCACTGCAAGAAGCAGGTGCACTACGACGACGCCTTCCTGCGGGAGAGCGGGCTGGACCCGGAGGTTTGGCGCGACATCCCGGTATATGAGGGCAATGGCTGTTTCGAGTGCGGCGGCACGGGCTTCCGCGGCCGCAGTGCGATTCACGAATTGCTGGACTTGAGCGAGCGGATTCGCGAGCTGATTCTGGCCAAACGCCCCGCGGCCGAGATCAAGCGCGCGGCGCGGGAAGAGGGCATGACATTCCTGCGTGAATCGGCGCTGGAAAAGGTGCGCCTGGGCGTAACGACTATGCGGGAAATCAACAAGGTCACGTTCATCGAAGGCTAGGATGAGTCTCCTCACCAAACTGAAAGCCCTGGCCGGCCAGCCGCCGCCGGAGTACATCTTCGAGCTGAGCGGCGCGGGCATCGCCTGGGCCAAGCTTGACGGCGGTGGGCCGCACTTTGAACCGCTGGAAGCGGGAACGATTGAAGTGACGCCACTGGCCGATAACGTGCGAGAGCCCGGGCGGCTGACGTCGGCGCTGCGCGCGCTGGCGCCGGACGCCTCGCCGGCGCGGCGGCGGCGTGCGGCACTGATCCTGCCCGACTTTGCGGCACGCATTACCGTGCTCGATTTCGACACTTTTCCGCATAAGCCCGAAGAGCAGCTCCAACTGGCGCGTTTCCGTGTCAAGCGCGCCGTGCCGTTCGATATCGATTCGGCCGTGGTGGCGTGCTACCCGCAGCCGCGTCATGACGGCTCGAAAAAACTGGATGTCGTAGTGGCGGTGATCAACATGGACGTGGCCGCGCACTACGAGGCGCCGTTCCGCGCGGCGGGCCTGCATTGCGGTGTGGTGACGGTGGCGGCGCTGGCGGCGCTGGCGCTTCCGCCGGCGTCGGAGCCGCTGGAGGCGTCGCCGTCGATCGTGGCGAAGTTCAGCGGACGCGTACTGGCGCTCTCGTTGCTGGACGGCGCGGCGTTGCGTATGTTCCGCTGCCTGGAACTGACGGGTGACACAGACGACGAGGCCACCGACGTGCTGGCTACCACGTTTGCCTACGCCGAGGACGAATTGGGCGCGCGGCCGCGCGCCGTGCGTGTCTGCGGCCTGGAGCGCGCCAGTGGCGAGTTAAGCCAGCGCTGGAGCGACGAACTGGGAGTTCCGGTGACGGGCGTGAGCTCGCGTTTCGGCGCGCCCAGCGCGCGCGACGCCGGCTTGGCCGGATATCTCGATATTCTGGAGGGCCGCTAAGCGATGCAGCAACCACGGATCTCCATTAACCTGGCTTCGGAGCCGTTCCGTGGCGACCGGCCGGTGCTGGTCGCCGCGGGCGTGGCCGCCGTGATGCTGGCCGCGCTACTGGGGGTGCTCGTCACCATCGTGGTGCGTGAGCGCGACGCGGCGGCGGAAAGCCGGGCGCTGATTGCGCAGGTGCAGGCTCGCGTGCGTGCGACCTCCGCCGAACAGGCGCGGCTGGAAGCGCAATTGCGCCTGCCGGAGAACTCGGCCGTGTTCAACCGCAGCGTCTTCATCAACTCGCTGCTGGTGCGCAAAGGCATCAGTTGGACGCGGCTGTTCGAGGATCTGGAACGAGTCTTCCCTGGCAACGTTCGGCTGGTGGCGGTGCGGCCCTACTTGACCGGGGATAGCCGGGTGCAACTCGACATGGTTGTCGGCGCGCAGGCGCCGGAGCCCGTCGTATTGCTGTTGCAACGGCTGGAAAGCTCGGAGATGTTCGGCTCGACGGCGCTAATCAGTTCGCAGCCGCCGTCGCAGAACGAACCGCTGTACCGTTTCCGCGTGAGTGTGAACTATGCTCAAAAGCTTTAGGCCCGACCTCAGCTCACATCTCCGCGACCCACGCGACCTGATGCGCGGCCTGATCGGCGTGCTGCTGGCGGCCAATCTGGTGGCCGTGTGGTTTGTCTACCGCACGCCGGGCGGCACGCTGGAGGATCTTGAATCGCAACTCGTCGCCAGCCGCAAGCAACTGGTGACGCATCAGCAGTCCGTGGCGCGGCTGAAGCAACTGGTGGCGCACACCGATGCAGCGCGCGAAGCTGGCGACGAGTTTCTCAACACGTATTTTCTGCCGCGGCGGCACGCTTACTCGCTGCTTGAACTGGATCTGTTGAAGGCCTCCAAGGCGGCGGGCATCCGCGCGCGCGAGCGCACCAACTCATATGAGCCGATTGAGGGCTCCGACACGCTTGGCATGTTGAACATCAACGCCAACTTTGAAGGCAGCTACGCCGATCTCATCCACTTGGTGAACGAGCTCGACCGCAGCCGGCGTCTGGTGATCATCGAGCAATTGCAGGCCACGCCGCAGCAGGGTTCCAACTCGCTGGCCATTCTGGTGAAGCTGAATACTTTCTTCCGCGCCGAAGGGCCGCAGGAGGCAGCCGAAGAGGTGCCGGCCGAGGCTTTGGCGCCGGTGCGCAACGACCTGCTCAGGCCGGCCCGCCCCGCTACGGTAGCCCCTGCGCCGGTTCGAGCGCCGATGCCGCACGCCGGCGCCGCGCCACCTCCTCCGTCGCAGATGTCGGAGCCGCGCTCCGGGCCGGCTGTTCCGATGCGCGCCGGACCGCGCCCGGGGCAGATGCCCGGATCGGTCCAGATGCCGGCTCCAGGCATGGTGCCGGGGTCGGGCAGAATCCGCCGGCCGGGCCTCCAGCCGGGCTCTAATCCGGAGAACGAGCAATGAAGCTGCCGAAACTCGATATGAAAGCGGGCGTCGAGCCGGGCAAGCTGGCGATCCTGGGCATTCTCGTGCTGGTTGGCGCCTACCTGTTCTATACAAACGTGCTGTCTGCACCCAGCGGACCCGCCGCCACGCCGGCGCCGCGTCCGGCGGCGGCCCCGCCGGTAGTGGCCAAACAGGCGCCTGTCGCGCAGCCGCTGGCGCCACGCTCCAACGCGGTAGTGCGCGATCGTCTGAATCCTAATCAGGCCGCGCCGCGCGACTTCCGGCCCTCGCTGAAGGCCAGTGCGGAAAGCGCTTCGGCCGATCCGACGCTGCGCCTGGATTTGATTACCAAACTTGCGGGCGTGCAAGTGGAGCGCGTCGAACGCAGTCTCTTTGACTTCAGCTCCATCGAGGCGCCGCGGCCGAAATTGCCAGAGCCGAAGATACAAATCGCCAAGGTCAAGAAGCGCATGATCGGGCCCGAGCCTCCGCCGCCGCCCGCACCGCCGCCGGTGAAGCCGCCGCCGCCGCCCATCACGCTGAAGTTTTACGGTAACGCGATGCCGGTGGCTGGCGGCCCCAAACGCGTATTCTGCATCCAGGGCGACGACATCCACGTGCCCTCAGAGGGCGATGTGCTGATGCGGCGCTACCGGATTGTGCGGATCAACGCCAATTCGGTGCTTGTTGAGGACCTGGATTACAAGCATCAGCAGTCGGTTCCGATCGATCAACCTCCAAACTCATGAGACGCCGGCGACAAAATCAGCGTGGTTTCGCGCTGCTGCTAGTCTTTGCGATGGCGGCATCGATAGCGCTGATGATCTATCTTGAAATGCCCCGCGTCGCATTCGAGCACCAGCGTGACAAGGAAGAATTGCTGATTGATCGCGGAGAGCAGTATGTGCGCGCCATCCAGCTCTATGTCGCCAAGGTCGGCAAATACCCGCAATCGCTGGACGATCTGGAGAACACCAATAATATCCGCTTCCTGCGCCGCCGCTACCGCGACCCGATGACGGGCAGCGACGAGTGGCGGCTGATCCACACCGACGGGAATCAGCTGACTGATTCCCTGATCCACAAAAAACAGGAGAAGAAGGAAGGCGGGATGAGCGTGCTGGCGTCCGATATTCAGGGCATCGGCAGCGAGGCGTACAGCATCAAGCAGTCGTCGGAGAAGGCGTCGGCCGCACAACGCCGCACGGCCAGCGACCGCCTGATTCCGGGCACGCCCGGCGGAAACGCGCAGGCGAACGCCGGCGGCACGGCGGACTCTTCCGGCGCATCCTCGTCCACCTCAGCAGAGAGCATTATTGAGGCCAACTCGCGGGGCTACTCCGGCACGGGTTCCGCGGCGCAGACGTCCGGCTCGCAGCAGAGCGGGAACAGCGGCGCGTCAATTATCAGCGGTTCGCAGCAGCAGCAAAGCGGCTCCGGTTTTGGCTTCGGGGGCGGCTTCAGCTCACCGTCCTCCACCAGTTCGACCACTGCCAGCGCGAACTCCAGTTCCACGTCGTCGTCCGGCACGCCGAACGATGCGTTGCGCTCCATCCAGAACATTCTCAGTTCGCCGCGCACCAGTTCATCCAACACGTCCAGTTCGATGTCTTCGACCACTCCCCTCGGCGCCGGCATCGCCGGGGTTGCCTCGAAGAAGGAGATGGAAGGTATCCGGGTCTACAACGAGCACACCAACTATCAGGAGTGGGAATTTCTCTGGGATCAGAAGAAGGCACAGCAGACGGCCGGTATGCAGGGCGGTACAACGAACACGGGCGCGCGCACAGGCACGTCAGCCAACTCGAACGCCAACAGCTTTTTCTCGTCGGGCAGCTCCAGTTCTTCATCGTCTTCGTCCAGCTCCAGTTCCAGCTCGGGCTTCGGTTTTGGCAGCAGCTCCAGTTTCGGCTCAACGTCCAGTTCGTCCAATTCTTCCAGCTCATCCAGTTCCTCCAGTTCGTCCTCGTCGAGCAGCAAGCCCTAGACGCGTTGTATCTTGTCTAACATGGCCAATGTGCCGGACTGGGACCGTTATTACCTGGAAATCTGCCGTGTGGTGGCTACGCGCAGCAAGGATCCGTCCACGCAGGTGGGCTGCGTGATTGTCGGGCCGGCGCACGAGATCCGCTCCACCGGCTACAACAGTTTGCCGCGGCACGTGCGCGACAATGTTCCGGCCCGGCTGGAGCGGCCGGAGAAGTATTTGTGGATTGAACACGCCGAGCGCAATGCCATCTACAACGCGGCACGCGCCGGCACAGCGCTGGAAGGCTGCTCCATCTACACGGACCTGATGCCGTGTATGGACTGCGCACGCGCCATTGTGCAGGCCGGCATCGTTGAAGTGGTGACCGACGAGACGCGTTTTGCCGACTACTCGTCGCCGCAGTACAACGAGCATTTCGAGCGGACGCTGGAACTGTTTCGTGAGGCTGGTGTACGCATTCGCACCGTGCCGCGCTTATCCTGAAAGTAGAGCGCTAAGTGGCGCTTTACTTGAACGATGGAAATCATCCGCCTCCGAATCCTGCGCGGCCCCAACCTGTGGGCCTATTTTCCGGTGATTGAGGCCTGGGTCGACTTGGGCAAGTGGAACGACACGTCGTCCGACTCGGTACCCGGGTTCAACGAAAGGCTGATGAGCTGGCTGCCCGGCTTGATTGAGCACCGTTGCAGCATCGGCGAACGGGGCGGATTCTGCGAGCGCTTGCGCCGCGGCACTTATCCGGCGCACATTCTTGAACACGTCACTCTGGAACTTCAGACGCAGTGCGGCGCGGAAACGGGCTTCGGCCGCGCGCGTTCAACGGCGAAGGACGGCGTGTACAAGGTCGTCTTCAAGTACAAGGAAGAAGAACTTGGCAAGGCCTGTCTGGAAGCGGCGCGCGGTCTGGTGCTGGCGGCCCTGGAGAACAAGCCGTTTGACGTAACCTCGACCATTGCGCGGCTGCGCAAGATCGCGAATGAACGGCTGCTGGACGCTGGTGTGGACGCCATTGTCCAGGCCGGCCGGCGCCGCAATATTCCGTTTTTGCGGCTCGACGATCAGAGTATGGTGCAGCTCGGCTACTCGTCGCACGCACGGCGCATCCGCGCCACTGAGACGGACCGCACCAGTTCGATTGCCGCGGCCGTGGCGGAGGATGCTGAGCTGACGCTCAACCTGCTGCGTTCCATGGGCGTGCCGGCCGCGCCGCGTGAAGGCGAAGAGGCGCCGCAGGGCAGGGAATACCGCTTGCTGGTGGTGGGGCCGCGTGTGGTGGCGGCCACCGAGCGGCCAAATATCAACGTTACCGGGAAGGTGCACCCGGAGGTGGAAGCGCGCGCCATCGATGCTGCGCGCGCCGTCGGGTTGGATATCGCGGGCGTCGACATTATTTCGCCGGACATCACCGTGGCGCTCGCCAGCAATGGTGGAGCCGTCGTGGGCGTGACGGCCGCTCCGGATTTGAAGATCCATCTCGAACCGCGCGAAGGTGAGCCGCCCGAGGTGGGCGAGGCGGTCATCGATTACCTTTTCCCGGATGGCGCGAACGGCCGCATCCCGATTGCCGCCATCACCGGCACGAACGGCAAGACCACGGTAACGCGCCTGATTTCGCACATTCTCTGCGCATCCGGGAAGACCGTCGGCATGACCTGTACCGACGGCGTCTATGTGAACGGCCGGCGCATCCAGAGCGGCGATTGCAGCGGTCCGCTGAGTGCGCGCAAGGTGTTGATGAACGCGGCCGTTGAAATGGCCGTGCTCGAAACCGCGCGCGGCGGCATCCTGCGCGGCGGCCTGGCGTTTAACGAATGCCAGGTGGCCGTGGTCACCAACATCGGCTATGGGGATCACCTCGGCGTCAGCGATATGAACTCGCCCGAGGACCTGGCGCGCGCCAAGCAGACCATCGTTGAGATTGTGGCCAACGACGGCACGGCTGTGTTGAATGCGGCCGACCCGTTGGTGGCGGGCATGGCCGAACGCTGTTCGGGCCGTGTGATCTATTTCGCGCTCGATCCTGAACACCCGGTGTTGGCGGCGCATCGCGCCGCCGGCGGCGCCACGGCCAGCGTGCGCGGCGGGCACATGGTGATTGCGCACGATGGCGTCGAGGTGACGATTGCCGATCTGGCGACTGTGCCGATGACACACGGCGGCCGGATCAGCTTCCAGGTGGAGAACGTGCTGGCCGCGGCCGCCGCGGCTTGGGCGCTGGGCATCGACCCGGCCACTATTGCCGAGCGGTGCCGGAGTTTTGCCGCCAACTTGGACGACGATCCGACGCGTTTCAATGAGTTCAAGCTGCGCGGCGCCACCGTGATTGTCGATTTCGGTCACAACGTCGATTCGGTGAGAGCCATCTGCGCGGCGTTGGACACCTACCCGGAAAAACGGCGCGTGGCGTTGTTTGGCGCCTCGGGCGACCGCCGCGATGAAGACATCCAACTCATGGGTGAGATGTTGGGTAATGCGTTTGATCGCGTGATCCTCTACGAGGACACTGATCTCTACGACCGCAAGCCTGGCGAGACCTTACGGCTGCTGCACGAGGGGCTGGCCAAGGGCGTGCGCGTCAAGGAGATCGAGGAAAAGCAGGGCGGGCTGAAATCTCTGGAGTACGCACTGGAGCACGTTCAGCCTGGCGAGTTGCTCATGGCGCAGGCGCACATGGCCGATCCGACAGTGGAATTTCTGCGCCGGTACTTGAGTACGGATCACACTGACGCGGCCCCGGGCAGTGTAGGATCTTAGCCGACGGTCCAAGGAGATTCAGCATGGCATGGACGATCTTGAATTCATCACGCCGCCAGTTGTTCCGCGGCGCTGCGCTTGCGGCCGCAGGCCAGGCGCTTCTGCAGAAGGCACACGCCGCGCAACTGGCGCTGACGTCGAAGCTGTATGAGTCCATCGGCGTCAAGCCGCTGATCAACTCGCGCGGCACGTTCACCATCATCACCGGCTCGCAGACGCTGGCCGAAGTGAAGACGGCCATGGACGAGGGCTCGCGGCATTTCGTCCAGATGGATGAGTTGATGGACGGCGTCGGCGCGCGTCTGGCCGAGCTGACCGGCGCCGAATGGGGCATTGTCACCAATGGTTGCTGCGCAGCCATCGCCCACTGCACGGCCGCCGCCATTGCCGGCTCCAATCCGGAGCGCATGCAGCAGTTGCCGGATCTCACCGGATTGCGCAACGAGGTAATCATCCCCAGCTACTCGCGCAACGTTTACGATCATGCCACGCGCATGGTGGGCGTGAAGGTTGTGGAAGTGAGCGATCCGTCGCAGCTCGAAGCAGCCTTCAACGAGCGCACGGCGATGGTCTACATTCTCGGTGGCCCCGGCGACGACGGGCCGCTGGGTACACGCGTCATCGCGCCCATTGCGAAGCGCCACAACGTGCCGGTGCTGGTGGACGCGGCGGCCGAGATCCTCACCGTCAAGCCGAACGTACACCTGGAGCGCGGAGCCACGGCCGTGGCCTACAGCGGTGGCAAGTGCATCCGCGGGCCGCAGGCGGCGGGTCTGCTCATCGGGGATAAAAACTGGCTCCAGGCTGCCTGGTTGAACAGCGCTCCCCACCATGCCTATGGCCGTTCGATGAAGGTCGGCAAGGAAGAGATTATGGGCATGCTGGCCGCCGTCGAGATGTGGATGAAGCGCGACCACAAGGCGGAGTGGAAGGAGTGGGAAGCGCGTCTGGCTCACATTGCCGAGCGTGCTGAGGCAGTGAAGGGCGTTACGGCCAAGATTACGCGGCCCAGCCCGGATCTCTCCAACCGCTCGCCCAAGCTCACGCTCTCCTGGGACGGCGCCGCCATCGGCATCACCGGCACGGAACTGGCCAAGCTGTTGCTCGATACCGAGCCGCGCATTGTCGTGGCCGGCTCCACCGGCATGCGGCCGGCACAGATGGCTTCGACGCTGTCGATCATCCCCTACCAGATGATGCCCGGCGAGGAGAAGGTTGTCGGCGAGCGCATTCACGCCGTGCTGGCCGCGCCGCCCAAGCCGGCCGAGCCGCAGCCCGTGGCGGCACCGGCCGCCAATATTACCGGCCAGTGGTCGGCGCGCATTGAGTTCACGCGGGGTGTGGCCATGCACACACTCTTCTTCGAGCAAGATGGCGCCGCGCTGAAGGGCACGCACCGTGGCGAATACTATGCGGGTGACCTCACGGGAAATGTCAGCGGGCAGGCTGTCCGCTTCCGCAGCTCGCATAAAGTGCACGGCACGCGGCTCGGCTACGACTTTAATGGCACGCTCGACGGCGGCCGCATCAGCGGGACCGTTGATCTAGGCGAATACGGCACGGCGCGCTTTACGGCCGAGCGTCACGCCTATACCGGGCGCGGGCGCCGGGGCTAGTCCGGTCACAACACTCTGAACTTTTTTTGAATGCGTCCGGAGGCCTGTCAATCGGGCCTCCGGACGCGTTTTTGTTTTCGCCAGACCCGCGCACCAAGGCGTTTTCCGGCGCGGGTCGTGTAGCATGAAATCGCCCTCCCGCGGCCTGTCCGGCCGTCGCGGAGGGCTTTTCATTTGCGGAGACGACATGAGCGAAAACCTCACCTTCACACCATCAACGGCTTCTATCCGGTGCTTGAAGATCACCGTGCCGGTTTCGTGGGGGATCCAACACAACTGGATTCGTGAGATCGCGACGGGTGAGTTGCGCGGCACCACCGGCCTGTCGCTGGATGTGTGCGCCGAGGCGCGCTTGTCGGCCGCGATCGAAGGTGAGTTTACGGCCGCCGTCTACCGGGAGGACGATGCCGGAGAACAGCGCATCCGTCTGGTGCTGAAGAGATCCCGGGCTATCCACGTCAGCGCCAGCGCGGAGACAGTAGCGCCCGCCAGTATCGACAACCTTGCGCTCGCGCTGCTTGGCATCCATCCGCTGTGCTGGCTGCGCGAGTTGCTGAACGAAACCGGTAGTCTGCGTTGGAGTCAGTTGTTGGAAGATCTGGATGTCACGGCGGCGGAGTTGGAGCGGCTGCTCGACGCCTGGCGCGCGCTGAGCGTCTCGACGGAGGCGGCGCTATGGCGCGCCATAGCGTGCCGCGATGAGTACGAACGTTTCTGCGTTTGGATGGAGTGGATTGCCAGACATTGTCCGGATGCGCGTGAGTTGGCCGAGCGCGTCCGCGCTGAGCTGACGGCCGGCGATTTCACAGGCTCACCCGCCGCGTGCTGGATTGAGGCCGTTGCCGGCTGCCCGCTCGCCGCGCTCGCCACGCTCAACGATATAGCCACGCTGCGCAGCGCCGCCGCCGAGCTACACACATTACTTGCCGACACGGGCGTTGAACCGTTGTTGTTGGCGCTGGCCGTGCGGGCGAAGGCTGAAGCGGGCGTCAATCCGCCCGGCGGCTGGGCGTTGGCGCGGCTGGGCGATATGTTCGGCACCGGAGTGGCTCCGGCGCGTCTGGCCGCGAGCGTGGCGCCCTGGCTCGGTCTTCGCAACCGGATCTACATGGCGGCGCGGACTGTTTTGGCTGGCCAGTTCGGTGCGCGTCTGGCGGCGCTGATCGAAGGCTTCAATGAAGACGACGTGCTTGCCGATGTCTCTTTTCCTCTCACTGACCAAGGGCAGGCGCTATACCGCCGTGTGCTCGGCGGAGATCTTGCTCCGTTGTTCGATGAACGCGCCGGGCTGCGTGTGCGCCACGGCCTGCTCACACATCATGCGCGCCGCACGTTGCGCATTGAGCTGATGGTGCCGTTTGCCGGTCATCGCGTCTGGCAGACACAGCTTGATGCGGTGGCGCGAGCTGAGGTTCAGACCGATGGCGCCGGCCGTCTGGTGGTAGTCTACTCGGCCAAGGCAACCGATGCGACGATGCTCTCGAACCGCCTGCGAAGCGAGCTCATCTTCTCTGCCGCGCTTTCGGCACGCGACGGCGAGCCGCGCCGCGATAACTTCCGCCTTAGCTTCTCCGACCAACGAACCGTGAACCGGGAGCTGTGTCCTGTGGCGTGGTACAGCATTCTGGATGCCTACGGCCTGCCACGGCCGGAACTTCCGGAAGGCAATTGCCGGGCGACGCTCAACGTCTCCGTGCCGGGCGAGCTGGTCGAGGCCTGGACGTTGGCGCCGCACTCCCGCGACGAGAACTTCCTGCCCACCATGTGCCGCGTTTCACGCGCCGTGCAGGCATCGATGCGGCGCTGGGTACCGGCGCTATACCTGAACTCCTACGACCGTTACCGCGCGCCTTCCGTGGTCATGCCCTTGCTGGCCTGGCAATGCTCGCAACCCTACAGCGGCATCAAAAAAGGCCGTTTCTCCTACGACAGCATGGACACGGCGTCCATGGAGCGTGCGCTCGCTTCGGCATCGCGGCGGTTGGGCGGCGTGCTGGAGACAGTGCGCGAAATGCTTACAGCGGCAGGCCTGCCGGAAGTGGCGGACTATTACGATCCAGGCGACGTACGCTTTGCGTTGGCCAACGTGCTGCGCCAGCGCCGCCGTTTCGCTTCGCTGCTGGTGGCCGATTCGTTTTTCATTGAGGAACTGGTTCGCCTGGCCGACTGTGGGCGTGAGCTGCGCTCACTGGCTGGGTCTGAGCCGGCAAAGGCCGTGCGCAACTTCCAGCGCTATGCGGCGCAAATGGTGCGGGCCTTCCATCGCTCCATGCGGCGGCTCTACGCCAACGAAGATTTCGTCGCGCTGGGTGTGTTGCTGCTGGTGGAGGCCACTGCGGCGCTCACCGGACATCCGGGCACGCCATCGCAACTGGCGGCGACACTCACTGTTCAGACGGTAGGTGGGACCCGAATTTATCAGAATGAGGCCGCGCGGCGGCTTTAGGCGACCGCACACCACCGAGTCCGCCCAAATGGCCCACATCGCGATAATATGGCATCTGTCCAGATGACCAGCACTGCGCGGGAACGGCGGGTTTGCGCCACCCTTTGGGAGGCCGCCACCTGCAGTTCGTTGCCTGCGTGGGTGCTTGCCGCCGACTGCTGTGCGTGGCCCGCCAACCGGCCTGTGGCCTTTGCGGCGACCGTCACCGCTGGGGCCAGCGTGGCTTTCGTCGCCTTCCATTTGCTGCCCGCGCTGGCCGCGCGCGAGTGGCCGAGCGCGCGTCTCCCCCGCTTTGTTCGCTTCCTGACACTTGCGGCGGTTATCTGGTGTGCCATCGGGGCGGGAGCGTCATTTGCGTGGCTGGCCAAAAGCAATGGGCCAATGCTCCTTTCGTATCCCGACGGTCGTGCTGCAGGATGGATTGCCGCTGTCTCTATCGGCGTGGCAGTGATCGCATTGGCCTTTCGTACGCGGCAACGCCACCAAGCGGTTTTAGCCACCGTGCTTACTGCATTGCCCATCGGTCTGCTTGCTGTTACCGTCATTGCGCAATGGCGTGGAATGTCGATTCACAACGAACGGCTCATCACCGAGCAGTTTCTGGACGACAACGCCACCGTGCTGCGGGGAATGCTGCTTGCTTCGTCGCCAGTGGCCATCTTTGCGTTCAGAATTGGCCGCGACAAGCCAGCCGTGCGCACAATTCTCACGACGGGGCTCAGTGGTGTCTGGCTTCCGCTGGTCCTGACGGTGGTGCTGGTTTCGCTGGCCAAGATGACCGGAGCTCGCCTGTATTGGCGGCCGTCGGTTCCCATTGACGTCAGCCATGCTCTCATCTGGCTGCACAGCAATGCCCCTTCCGTGACGGGACCATCGCTTGTGTTGATCAGCATTGCGCCAATGGCCGCGACCGCCTGGTGGATCAGGGAAGTGTTCGAAGTCCTGCGCGCATGGTGGGCGAGGCTCGCGCTGCTTGCCGCGATGCTCGCTATCGTCTCGATCCCGGAGGGCTGGGAATACCGTCTGCTCGCACCGTATTTTCTTCCTTGGTGCTGGAGCATTCTCTTTGGAGCTGGCCTGTTGCTCCTCTATGGCATCTGTAATCGGCAGGTGCTCCGCAAAACTGTGTCGGGCGGCGTGGATGGCGGCACGCGCGGTGCTTAAAACAGCCGCTCGTTCCAGCCCATCGGGCGGCGCTTCACGCCGAAGTGTTCGAAGGCGCGCTCGGTGGCCATGCGGCCGCGCGGTGTGCGGTCCAGGAATCCGAGCTGCATCAGGTACGGCTCGTAGACTTCCTCAATGGTGTCCGGCTCCTCGTCGGTGGATGCCGCGATGGTGGCCAGGCCGACCGGTCCACCGCCGTACTTCTCCAGCACGGTGAGCATGATCTTTTTGTCGACCTCGTCCAGCCCGTGGCGGTCCACTTCCAGCAGGTCCAGCGAGTCGCGCGCCACCTGCCGCGTGATGTGGCCTTCGGCGCGCACCAGCGCAAAGTCGCGCACGCGGCGCAGCAGCCGGTTGGCGATGCGCGGTGTGCCGCGTGAACGCCGGGCAATCTCCTCGGCCGCATCATCGTCGATGCTCGCTCCCAGCATATGTGCCGAGCGCAACACAATGGTGCGCATCTCCGCCACTTCGTAGTGGCGCAGGTAGAGGATCAGTCCGAAACGCCCGCGCAGCGGCGCGCTCAGCAGGCCCTGGCGCGTAGTGGCGCCCACGCCGGTGAAGTGTTGGATGGGCAACGAATGCGTGCGCGCGCCCGGTCCCTGGCCGATGACGATGTCGACGCGGAAGTCTTCCAGCGCGGAATAGAGCACCTCTTCCACGTCCGGCTGCAAGCGGTGGATCTCGTCGATGAAGAACACCTGGCGCTGGCGCAGATTCGAAAGAATGCCCGTCAGGTCCAGCTTCTTTTGCAGCATCGGGCCGCTGCTCAAGTCGATGGGAACGTTCAATTCGTGCGCGATGATGTTGGCCAGCGTCGTCTTGCCCAGGCCCGGCGGACCAATCAGCAGGACGTGGTCCATCGCCTCGTCGCGCAGCTTCGCGGCCTCGACGGTTACCGACAGTAGCTCTTTGAGCTTCGCCTGGCCGGTGAAGTCGGCCAGTGACAACGGACGCAACGTCGCCTCGAACTGGCGCTCTTCGTCAGTGGCCGAGGCCGAAACAATACGGCGAGATTTGTTTGGGTCCGCCATCGCCTTCCGGCTATCAGGTTAGCGCAGCAACTCCATGGCGCGCCGGAACAGCGGCTCGAAGGCCGGCTCCGTCTTTTCTTGAAGAGCTTTGCGTACGGCCGCCTCGGCCGCGGCCTGCTGGCAGCCGAGGTTTACCAGCGCGCTCACCACGTCGCGCTCCTCCGTGGACATGGCGGTAACGCCCGGGGCGGTCTTCACCGTAGGCGCCTGGCCCAGGCCTTCCATCTTGTCGCGCAGCTCCAGCACAATCCGTTCGGCGGTTTTTTTGCCGATGCCCGGCACGCGAGTCAGCATTTGCACCTCGCCCATGCGGATGATGCGGACCAGGTCGTCGGCGGCCACGCCGCTGAGGACTTTGATGGCCAGCGTCGGTCCGATGCCGCTGACGCCGATCAGGCGTTCGAACAGCGCCCGCTCCATCAGGCTGAGGAAGCCGAACAGCAGGATGGCGTCTTCACGCACGTGCGTGTGGATGCGCAGCGTCACCTCCGCGCCCGGCTCGGGCAGGGAAGTGAAAGTGGTGACGGAGATGGCCACGTCGTAGCCCACGCCCCCGGCCTCGACAATGGCTTGGTTCGGGTGCTTCTCAATCAGCGTGCCGCGCAACTGGGCGATCATGACTCTCTATTTTGGCAGAGCAGCCCATGCCGAAGTGCGACTATTGGCGCTCATTGACTGCCAGCACACCGGGGCGTATTGTTTGCGAATGGTCGATGCCGAACGCATAAGCCAGGGTCTCAACGACCAGTTGAGAAAGCTGTACAACTCACACTGGGATGCCTGTGCTCAGATCCTGCAACGGTGGCCAGCGGTTTTTGGCCCGCACTTGATGAGGGTGCCGCGAGAGTATTGTGCTGTTAGGTGGCCAATGATGATCGTCGGACAGCAGGCCGATGGCTGGGGCGGCGATGAGGGGCAAAGACGGGCCAGTGAACCAGAACCTGTCGAGTGGTTGATGG
>CAYZIX010000104.1:0-16929 GCA_964478395.1 uncultured Candidatus Solibacter sp. | reverse complement strand
ATCCGCTTTCAGTGTGCGGCCGCACGAGCCGCGTGAGCTGTGACCGGCGTCACGAATCAGGAGCTCAGGGCCGCGATCTTGGTGCGATAGATAATCGCGAGCATCGTGATGCAGGACAGGCCGATGTATATCTGGAATATCGAAGAAGCATCCAGCGTATAGGCGAACAGTCCGAAAACCACCGCGAGGCCGCCCAGAAGGTAGTACCAGGGGGATTCGGTATCCGGATATTTCCAGGTTTTGATGAACGCCGGGATATATGCCGCTACGTCGGCAAGGATGGAAAACCAGATGCCCAGCAGGGGATTGCCAGTCAGCTTCCATCCAACGATGCCGAGCGCCGCTATGATGAGGCAGACATAATCGGACCTGCCGGCGCCGCCCATGCCGCGCTTGACGCTCATTAGCAGAATCACCGCGGCCTGCAGGAATATGATCCCGGCGAAGATTTGGGCGCCGGGGTTGCCGTGGGCTGCGAGGACGCTGATGAAATTAAGCCCCATGACGAAAAACAGAATGAGCCGCGTGGTGCGATGGGGCTTCGTGCGGCCGTGGGCAATGCTGACGATATAGCTTGCCGGGGCGATCAGAATCAGGATGGAACTGAGCGCCAGCAAGACGGTCCGCACACAGGGACTATAGCATGGGCGGCGCGGTCCGCCGGCGCTGTTCGCGCCGTGACCGGCGTCACGCTACTCTGTAGCCATGGCCGAATCACTTGCGCTGCTTCGCCACTCTCTGGCCGTGGTAGCGTATCGCGCGACGCGCGCTCTGGAAAACGCTCCTGCTGAATTTGTGTCGTACGACGGTGCTGGCCGCACGCCCGCGCAGATTCTGGCGCACGTCGGAGACCTGTACGATTGGGCGCTCAGCCTGGTGCAAGGCCACCAAAGCTGGCGCGATTCCACTCCGCTGGTCTGGCCCGACGAGGTGCGGCGTTTCTACTCGACGCTACAGGCGTTCGACGCGTATCTCGCCTCCGGCGCGGAGCTGGCGGCACCGGCGGAGCGTTTGCTGCAAGGCCCCATCGCCGATTCGCTCACGCACATCGGGCAAATCGCCATGCTGCGCCGCATGGCCGGTTGCGCCACGGCTGGCGAAAACTTCTTTGTGGCCGATATCCGCACGGGTTCGCTGGGACCTGAGCAGCCGGCGCCGCGCCGCACGTTCTGATTCAGCTCAGCGTGAACGGCCCAAGCGCCATGTGGTCGGCGTAGAGGTCCTGGAAGCCCGCGTCGGCCGCCAGTTCCACGTGCTCGACGTTTTCGAGGATGCGCGCTACGCGCCGCTCCCGCCGCGCCGGCGCCAGCAGCAGCAGACGCGCTCCACGTAGGGCGGAGTTGCCCACCGGCTCGACGTTCATGTCCGCCGGCAGCAGCCCAATCGCACGCGCGCTGGCCACGCGGATGTAGTTGCCAAACGCGCCCGCCAGCAGCAGGCCGCGTGCGCCATGGCACAGCATGTCCAGCCCCGCCGCCATTGCGCCCTTGGCCAGTTGCAGCTCGCGGATGTCGGCTTGGGTCAGCTCCACACCTTCGGCCAGCTTCAGCGGTTGTTTGTTGGCGAGCCTGCCGTTCGGGCGGATCAGGCCCAGTTCCAACGCTCCCGCCACGGTGTCTACCAGCCCGCTCCCGCAAATGCCGCGCGGCGGAACGCCGCCTAGTACATGGCAGGCCAGCGCGCCGTCCCGCACCTGCACGGCGTCAATGGCGCCGTCGCCCGCCCTCATGCCCTGTGAGATGCGCCCGCCCTCAAAGGCCGGTCCTTCGGCGGTGGAGGCGCAGCGAACGTGGTCGCGAGTTGCCACCACAATCTCGCCGTTGGTGCCGATGTCGAACAGCGCGTACTCATGCCTGTGCCGGTCCACGTCGGTGGCCACGATGCCGGCCAGCAGGTCGCTACCCACAAAACCGCCGAGGCACGGCAGAAACTCGGCCGGGCCGGGCCAGCCCAACTCCGCCGCGCTAAAGCGCACCGCACCGAGCGTGGGCGAAATGAACGGCACCGCGCTCAGCGGCTCCACGTTCAGCCCGCAAAACAGGTGGTGCATGGCCGTGTTGCCCACCAACAGAATCTCTTCCAGCGTCCGGCCGCCGGCCAGCCGAGCGAGCATCGCACCTAGTTGCGCGTGAATGATGCGCTTCAGCTCGCCTCTGTGTTGGAGCTCATATTGGACGCGCGTCATCACGTCGGCGCCGTGGCGCGCCTGTGCGTTCAGCGCGGTTTCCAGGCCCAATACCTCGCCCGTGGCCAGGTCCACCAACTGCACCACCACGCTGGTGGTGCCCAAATCCACCGCCGCGCCCAACCCTTCGCGCGGCTCAATCGGCACTTCGGCGTCGTCGCTCAGCACGCGTAGCGACCACTGTTCCACTTCCACGTCCACCGGCCCCGCGGCGCGCGCGGCGCAGGCCAGCCGCCAGCCGTCGTTCAGCTCGTCGTCCGACAGCAACTGGCGCATCGAATCGGTGACGGGCACTTCGCCCGTGACAACTCGCACGCGGCAGCCGCCGCACGTCGCCTCGCCGCCGCACGGGAACTCTACCCCGGCGTGGAACAGTTGATCGGCGAGCGTCTCGCCAGGTTTGGGTTGAATGTGCAGCTTCACGGCAGGCGTTCGGCGTAGCGCGCCATCGCTTCCACGTTTTCCGGCGGCGTGGCGCGCGGTATCTCGCAGCCGGCGCCGACTATCCATGACGGCCCGGCTTGGCGGTGGCACGCTTCCAGTGCTTTCTCAATCCGCTCGGGCGTCGAGTCGCGCAGCTCGCGCACCGGATCGATGTTACCCAGCAGCACGCGCGGCTGCGGAATGGCGGCGCGGGCTTCGCTCATGGGCACAGGGTAGTCGATGTCAATGATGCCGGCGCCCGTCTCGCCCATTTCCTTCACAATTCGCCGCGTGTTGCCGCAAATGTGGAGCCGCGTGGCCGCGCCCATTGCATGAATCGCTTCCACCAGCTTGCACTCACCGGGCCAGGCGTAGCGGCGATAGAGCCGCGGGCCAATCAGCGACGCCGCGGCATCGCCAATGCCAATGAGCGTGGCGCCCGCTTCCACCTGAGCGCGCGCAAACTCCAGCTCCATACGCAGCGCGTAATCGCACAGCGCCGCGACAAACGGCTCGTCGTCGGCAAAGTCCAGCATCAGCGTGTTTAAGCCGCGCAGGTCGGCCGCCATCGCCACAGGGCCTTCCACCCAGCCCTCGACAATCAGATCCGTGCCCGCACGTTCGGCCAGCAGCCGCACGGCGTCCACACGGTCGCGCATCCGCGAGCCCGGTTTCAGAGGGTCCGGCAGCGCCAAACCATTTAATGTCTTTTTGTCGTGCAGCAGCGCGCGGCTTTCGTTCAGCGCCGGCGGCTGATTGTCGAACCACTCTACCGTTGCGCCCAGGTCCGACGCTTCGCGCGCCGGATCGGAGATGGCCGAGACGTAATCAAAGCCGTAGCGTTCGGCCACGCGCATCTGCGCATCGGCCAGCACGCGATGATCGCGTGCATAATCGCCATAACGCACACCGGCCGTATCGGCGGCGTACATCATCGTGATAGGCATCAGGCCCAGGCGGTCTGTGACCTCGCCGCGAATGGTCGCGAGAATGCGTTGTTTTGCGGTCATTGCTGGGCGTCGACAACGCGCATGATGCGCTCGTCGTAGCAGGCGTGGAACATCTGGCCCGGCCGCGCCACCAGGAAGTCGCCGCCGTCCCACTCGCCGTCCAGCAGGCGGTTGAGCAGCGCCAGATTGCCCTCCAGGCGTTCAAATTTCCAGTTATTCTTTTCCGCCTCGGCGCGCGATTCGTCTTCGAAGCGCGTGCTGGTTTCCAGGCCCGTGGCAATGTAGGTCATCTTCGAGTAGGTGGTGCGATAGCGCGTCAACTCCTCGTAGAGATAGCGTCCATTGTCCTCGCCGTAGCGCTCAATCATCTTTTCGAGCGACTCTTCCATGCCCTGCGTCTGGTGCGTCAACTGTTGCAGGCTCTTGCCGCGTTCCAGCCAGCCGGTGGAGCGGAAGTAGGTGCCGGGGTTGGCGTCGAAGTATTCCTGATAGCGCTCACGGCTGCCCATCAGCAATGCAATGCAGTCGTGCGTGCGCGGCACCACCAGCATTGTGTGGCGTGCTGTGACGCCATCCATGCCGTTGCCGCACAGCCCGTAGCCCATCACAATGGCCTCGTAGGCGCCTTCCGCGACGGCGTCGATCCGCGCTTGCAACTCCGCCGCCATCTTCTTACCGCCCAGGTCGTGCAGGCCCTTGGGCAGGTATTCGAAATCCACCTGATGAGGCGAACGCGCCACGCCGTTGCACAGCTCGCGCAGAATTACTTCACAACCAATCAGCTTGAGCTTCACGCCGCGCCCCGTGCGCGTTTCAGCGCTGCGATGAAATCCGGATTAGTGCCGCAACAGCCGCCCACGAACGATGCGCCGGCGGCAATCAGTTCGCCCAGGTGCGATGCGAACTGGTCGGCCGATGTCTCGTAGACGGGCTTGCCATTCTCAATCACAGGCAGCCCGGCGTTGGCTTTGATCCAGATGGGCAGTGCGCACGATGCCTTCAGACGCTGGCACACCGCGGCAAAGCGCTCGATGCCCGCGCCGCAGTTGGCGCCCACGGCGTCGGCGCCGGCTTCTTCCATAGCCGCGGCCACCTGTTCCGGTTTCGCGCCCATCAGCGTGCGGTCACAATTCTTGCCCGTATCGAAAGCAAAGCTCGCCACCACTGGTAGTCCTGTCGTCTTCGCGGCGGCCACGGCCAGCTTGCCTTCTTCCACGTCGCCCATGGTCTCAATGAGCAACGCATCGGCGCCGGCCTCGGCCAGCGCGCGCGCCTGCGCCGTGAAGGCTTCGGTCACGGCCTCGGCCGTCACCTCGCCCATCATCAGCATCTTGCCCGTCGGGCCCATGGAGGCGAACACCAGCGCGCCGGTGGCTTTCGCCGCGCGGCGGCTGATTTCGACGGCCGCGCGATTCAGCTCCACCAGTTTTTCAGCGAGCCCCGCTTCGGCCAGCGTCACCGTGTTCGAGCGGAACGTGTTGGTGAGAATCACCTCGCTGCCCGCCTCGACATAGGCGCGCGCCACGCTCTCCACCCGGCCGGGATATTCAAGATTCCAGGTATCTGGCAACGTGCCGGGCTCCAAACCGCGGGCCTGGAGCTCAGTGCCCCAGGCCCCGTCGGTAATGAGCGGACGGCGCGTCAGCCACTTTTCCAACGCGCTCATTGATCTACGCTTCTTTCACAGCCAAACGCCGCGCCAGGCCCACGGCCGCACTGGCGTTGTCGCTATAGCCGTCGGCGCCAATCTCGTCGGCAAACTGCGGCGTCACCGGCGCTCCGCCCACCATCACTTTGACGTTGTTACGGACACCGGCCTGCTTCAGCGCTTCAATGGTGGAGCGCATGGCGGGCATGGTCACCGTCAGCAGCGCCGACAGCGCCACAATGGTCACCCGCTTGTCGCGGATGGCTTCGATGAACTTCTCCGGCGGAACATCGGCGCCCAGGTCGATCACTTCAAACCCGCCGCCCTCCAGCATTGACGCCACCAGGTTCTTGCCGATATCGTGCAGGTCGCCCTTCACGGTTCCGATGGCGACGCGGGCCGCCGGCTCGACGCCGCTGGCGGCCAGCAGCGGCCGCAACAGTTCGAGCGAGCCCTTCATGGCGCGCGCCGACAACAGCAACTCGGGCACGAAGTAGTCCTCGCACTCGAAGCGCCGGCCGACCTCGTCCATGGCCGGAACCATGTGGTCGGTAATCAGCGTCATCGGTGCGCAGCCCTCAGCCAGGGCTTCTTGGGTGACGGCCACAGCCGTCTTCTGGTCGCCGTCGAGCACGGCATTGTAAAGCTTCTTCAAATCCACCATGATGGAACTCCTCAATCGCCCGCGCCAGCCGCATTTCCAGTTGTGGGCTGGGTTCAGCGTATCGAAAATGGACTGAAAGCGTCAAACCCTTCCCTACGAACATAACCATACAGACGGTAACCTGGCCGGGCGCGGCTCCGCTATTCTGAGTAGGAGTTCATGAGCCAACCGCCGCCGCCGCTACAAGCCGAATTGGTCGACCGGGCGTTCTCGTTCTATCCACCCATTCACGGAGTGGCAAATAACGAGTGGCGGCTGGCCAGCGCCACCTGGAGCGAGTTGCTTGTTCACAACACGCACGAGGATCTTGAACTGGCCATTCCGCGCCGCTATTTTGGTGAGGTTTCTGAGACAGACCAGCCGGTGATGATCGTCGGGCTCAAGCAGGAGCTCGAATACAAAATGGGCGGAGTCTGGCCCTTGAAGCGGCCGGTGCTCTCGATGCCCGCCACTCCGCTACGCCCGCAGCCGGGCCAGAAGAGTGAGCCGGACCCGCATGCCCCCAAAGGCCTCGGCGCCATGATGGGCTTTCAGCAGGAAGGCACCGACACGCGCATTACGAAGCTGATCGGCGTCTCCTTCATTGGACTGATGGCCATCGTGCTGGTGGTCTGGGCCATCATTCGTTTTACGCCGGACACCAAGCCCACCTTCGTCGCCAAGGATCAGGGCTACCTGGAGCTGAACCGTTCCCACGATTATTTTGATGTCGTGCGGCTCCTGGGCCAGCCGTCGGAAGACCATTGGAAGCCGGACTCCGGTGAGCTGCAATACCGCGCGCTGTTTTACAAGGACCGCGGCTACGCCATCATCCTGATGGGCACCAAACGCGAAGACGCGCATTACCTCGGGGCCATGGGGCTGGGACCGGATGGCAAGGGCTGGTCGCCGTTGCACGCCATTGACTATGCGCGCGGCGCCAATGCCATGGGGCTGTTGCGCGGTCTGAAACGTTTTTGAGCCCCCGCCACGCCGGAATTTCTGTCATATTGGCACGGAGAGGTGATCTATGTCCCAGATCAAAGGACCCGCTATCTATCTGGCCCAGTTCATGGGCGACGAGGCTCCCTTCAATTCCCTGCCGAATATCACCGCCTGGGCTAAGGAGTTCGGCTTCAAGGGCGTGCAGATCCCCAGCTGGGACGGCCGCCTGATGGATATCAAGAAGGCGGCCGAAAGCAAGACGTACTGCGATGATCTGAAGGGTCAGTGCAACGGCCTGGAAATTACCGAGCTCGCCTCGCACCTGCAAGGCCAGCTGGTCGCCGTGCATCCGGCCTACGATGAGATGTTCGACGCCTTCGCCGCGCCTGAAGTGCGCGGCAACGTCAAGGCGCGCACCAAGTGGGCGGCCGACCAGATCAAGTACGTGCTGAAGGCTTCGAAGAACCTCGGCCTCACCGCTACGGCTTCTTTCCCTGGCGCGCTGCTCTGGCCGTTCATGTATCCGTGGCCGCAGCGCCCGGCGGGACTGGTCGAAGAGGGCTTCAAGGAGCTGGCCAAGCGCTGGAAACCGCTGCTCGACTATGCCGACAAGATGGGCGTCGACCTTGCCTTCGAGCTGCATCCGGGTGAGGACCTGCACGATGGCTACAGCTTCGAAATGATGCTGAAGGCCACGGGCAACCATCCGCGCCTAGCCATCAATTACGATCCGTCGCACTTCGTATTGCAGGGCCTGGACTACATCGGTTTCATCGATACCTACGCGCCCTACATCAAAGCTTTCCATGTGAAGGACGCCGAGTTCCGGCCCAACGCCAAGGGCGGCGCCTACGGCGGCTACGCTCCCTGGAAGGAGCGCGCCGGCCGCTTCCGCTCGCTTGGCGACGGGCAGGTGGACTTCAAGCAGGTGTTCTCGCGGCTCACCGCCGCCGGCTACTCCAGCTGGGCAGTGCTCGAATGGGAATGCTGCTTCAAGGACGCCTCGCAGGGTGCCGCCGAGGCTGTGCCGTTCATCCAGTCGATGCTGATTGACGTACCGAAGAAGGCGTTCGACGATTTCGCCGGCGCCGCCACCGACGTCAAGCGCAATCTGCGCATCCTCGGCCTCGGCAAGTAGTTTCCTTTTACAGACTGGGGATCAGGCCATCGGTTTGGTCCCCTCTTGGGAATTGCCATGAAACTCGCCCTGCTTGCTCTTCTCGCCTTCCCGATGCTCGCCGCTGACCATCAAGTTATTCCCCTTTATCCCGGCGCCGCGCCCGGCTCTGAAAACTGGAACTGGCCGGAAACCAGCACGGTCGGGCCGAACGACACCATCCTACGCATCGGTAACATCACCAAGCCGGCCCTCACGGTGTATCTGCCCGATCCGGCCAAGGCCAACGGCACGGCCATGGTGGTGTGCCCCGGCGGCGGCTTCCGGATTCTCGCCTACAACCACGAGGGCACGGAGGTGGCTGAGTATCTCAATTCGCTCGGCGTCACCGTGTTCTTGTTGAAGTATCGCGTCATGCGCACCGGCGATGCGGGCGAAAAGGCTGAGGCCATGGCGCGTCGCGCCGAAGCTATCAAGCTGGGCGTCGCCGACGCGCAGCAGGCGATGAAAATCGTGCGCGCCCGCGCGGCCGAATGGAAGGTGCGGCCGGACCGTATCGGCATCATGGGCTTCTCGGCTGGCGGCTGGATCACTTCGGCCGTGGCGTTGAATCACGACGAACAGAGCCGCCCCAACTTCGCAGCCCCCATCTACGGCGCGCTGCCGGACAACTTCACCGTGCCCAAGGACGCGCCGCCGCTGTTCCTCGCGCATGCTGATGATGATAAGACCGTGCCGTCGCTGCGCAGCATCCGTCTGTATACGGCGTGGAAAGAGGCTGGCATTCCGGCCGAATTGCACATTTATACATCCGGCGGCCACGGCTTCGGCATGCGGAAAAAGAATCTGCCGGTAGATACCTGGATCGAGCGTCTGCGCGATTGGCTGGGCGCGCAAGGGCTGTTGAAACCGTAGTCCGGCGTGCGCTCGTTTACTAGTGCGTTTCGGTTTAGGGCGCGTGCGCGCCAGATTCTCCCGGTCCCTGAGCCGGTCAGCTAGCGTATGGGAAGCTGCCGCCGGTGTGGTAGCATCCGGCTGTGAACCCGCACTCACGGCGAATCAGAAATCTTGCCTTGATTGCGGTAGGAAGCGCTCTATTTGTTGCGCAATTGGTCTATCCGGTAGTCCGTTTTTCATGGTCTCCAGCTAACTATGGGATTGGCTTCGCACTGGCGTTGGGCTTGCCTTGGCTTGCCGCGTCATACCTCTTCCGCTCGCATTCAAAAGTAGTCAAGCGTGTAGCATTCTTTGCTGCAATTCCGTTGTCGCTTTATTCGCTTGTCGTGCTCCTTGGGGTGGCCATGACGTATATGTCCTGCAAAGATGGCCGCGATTCCAGCTTTGAGCTGTTCGCAGAGACGCACTGGAACGGCTCCGTGGTCAGGCTCTACCGGACAAACGGAGGCGCGACCACAGACTTTGGGGTTGTCATCCGGCAAGAACGCCGGCTCATGCCGGGGCTCTTTTGGGTGCGCTCCCTCGACGATTTCTACCACTGCTACTCGCTAGACGTGTCAGCGACGTCTCAAGGTGTTCGTGTGCAGGACCCTCATTCAGATTGCCGTGAGTTCCCGGTCACTCCGCAGGACTATCGTCTGAGGCCGTACGTCTATTTTTGACCGATGCTTACTCCACCCGTAGCGTCACCGGGACGGTGATACTCGGCCCGTCCAGAATGTATAGCTTCACATTAGCCGTGTAAGTGCCGGCAGTCAGTCCCGGTCGGTCTACGGTCAGCGTGAAATCGATCGGTGTCGTATCGCTCTGCCCGTACGATATGCTTAGCCAGCTTACGGCGGGCGTGTACGAAATCAAGTAATTCACGTGATATGAGGCGCCTTCTTTCGCAACGTGAATCGTCTTCGCGTCCGGGTTCGTGCCGCCTGCTTTCATCTGGAACTCCACCGTGGCGGGCTCGGCCTGTATCGGGTAGATGGGCAGGGTTTCCAGCGTCATCGGGATGGTCTTTACCGGTCCCACTGCGTTGCCCACCGAGAGGTGCAACTCACCTTCCCAGCGGCCCGGTTTGGAGGGCGCCTGGGAGATCAGTTCCAGGTTCCCCGGAGCGCCGGTGGTAAGACTGGCCTGGATCGGCATCGAGTCAGTTGCCGGTCCAGTACTTTGAAACACATCGGTCAACAACGGAACCTGCTGCCGGCCACTCCACAAATAGTTATGCAGATCTACACGTTGGTTGGCCTCCTGAACGAGGTCGATCCGTGTAATCGGACTGCCGTTGGGCTGCGCGGTGAACTCCAAGTTTGGATAGTCGAAGGTGGACGGCCGCTTCGCCACGTAAATTTTGCCCGAATGGGAACTCCAGGCTAGCCGCCCGTCATCCAGCGCCACCAAATCGCCGCTTCCGGAGCAGTCCTCTCCGCCCCACATCGACCACTCCGGCCGCAACGTAACCGGGTCCACCACCGTGAGCAGGCAGTAGTAGCTGCTCGGCATTCGCGTGTAAGCAATCCGGTCGCCGACGGCGACCGGGCCGTGTGTGGCTGTTGGGAAGCGGGCCACCGTATTGAAGTTCGATGTGTCCATTACGGTCCCTGTACGGGAAAAGAGGTGCCCTTTCAAGATCGTCTGCGACTCCAGCAGCCACAACCCGTTGGCCACGGTTTCAGCGCTCTCGACGCCCTGCTCGCCAAGCTTCACGCGAATCACGTCTTTCTCGTAGGCGCTACTAGTGTTAAGCAGCACGTACGCCGTGGATGAGTCCTCGAACACAATATCGCTGGGGGAGTTGGTGGCCACGGGTAGTACCAAGGCGCTGCCTTTTTTAACCCCCTGGTCTGCAAGCTCCAGTACTGTGTTGCTGCCGTTGTGGCTGCCCAGTAGAACCCGGTCCGCATAGCCTGGCACTACTCCCAGCACCAGCGAGCCCGTAAAGTCGGTAGCCTGCTGGAGCCAGGGATTCTCGCCGAGCGTCTGGAACCGCCGCCAGAACGTTCCGGTCAGCGTGCTCACCTTGCAATAGAGGTACGCGCCGTCCGTGCTCAGCAGCGGCCTCGCCTGGGTCCCGGTGAGCACGCCGCCCAGGCGCGCCATGCTCTGACTGTCGAGCACCACCAGGTCCTCCGTGCCCGTGCGGCCATACGTTACCGCATAGAGTAGCTTCCGTTGTGGGTTGAACGTTAGGAAGCGGTTCTCCTGTTCAAGGTGCACCAGATAGGGTATGGGATTGGAGGTCTTCCCGCTGACCTCATCCCGCACGGTCAGTTCGTGCATGCCCACGCTTGCGTTATCTTCGGCCTGAAAAGTGATTTGCCGTTGCGCCGGCGCTCCGGCGTATGTCATTTCACGCTTGTTGCCGTCGACCAGCGCCACCCAGGATGGTGAGTAGGCGGTTATCTGCTTCCCGGCGGGCTCTGACCGCACAGCCACGTCAAAGGCCGGGGTCACGGGCAGCACCGGCGCCGGCATCTCGGCACTGGCGCCGCGCACGACGAAGCTCAACTCGTTCGATGCGCCCGCTGCGGTGGTTACGGAAATCGGGAAGTTGCCCGTCTCGCGCAGGTCTTCGGCTTCCAGGCTTAGCACCGCCGTGCCGTCGCCGGACGACTCCGGTTGCCGGACCACCCCTTTCCAATTCACTGTCACGCCGGACGTGAAGCCACTTCCCGTCAGTGTTACCTTCACATCCTCCTGCCCGGCCGTGGCCCCGGTGGGCTCAATCGCACGCAGGTACGGCAGTCCCGTCCCTTCGGCTCCGTCCACGGGCCAGCCAGCCACGTTGGAGACACCCACACCCGGGTTGACGACGCGCACGTCCAGCGTGCGCACTTGGGTGAGCAATTCGTCCGGTGCCTGGATTTCCAGCTGATTCGCTGATGTCACGCTGGCCGCCAGGCGCGTGCTGCCAATCAGCACCACCGCGTCCGGACGGAAGCCCTCGCCGCTCACCTGCAAGCTCACGCCTGTGCTGCCGGCTATTGTCCGGCCGGGTGTGAGCGCCGTGATGCGTGGCTCGCTGCCTTCCGTTTCAGTCAGCTTTACCAGTGCCGCCACGTTATCGCTCCACACCGCCGGTCCGCCAAGGGTTATTGCTTTAACTCCCGATACCCTCCCGGCCAGATAGGCTGCCCCGGCCGCATCCAGCGCCACCGCATTCAACCGGTCGCTGCTGCCAATCCCGCCCAGAAACGTCGAGGTCTCCAACCGGCTGCCGTCGGACGCGACGCGCGCGTAGAAGCCGTCACCGGATGTTTCGTAGTTTGAACTGCCGCCGCCGTGCTGGCTTTGGAGCGCGTCGTCAGTCACAGGGAAGTCCGTCGAGCCGGTGGCGCCCACCACGTGCACGGCTCCCGCGTCGGCCACGGCCAGCCCCAGCATCCAATCGTTTCCCGTCCCTCCCAGCAGCGTTGAAAATTCCAGGCCCGAGCCGTCCGCTTTCAGCTTCATCAGAAATCCGTCGTAGCCGGTTCCCTTCCGCACCGTCTGAAATGCTCCGTCTGTTGTGGGAAACTTGGCGCTATTCGTGTACCCGCCAATCAGCAGGCAGCCGGCGCCGTCCACCGCCGCGGCGGTGAGGGTAGTGGCGTAGGCGTCTGGCGCCAATTCCAGAACCCACTGCCGGTTGCTTAGCTCTCGGTTGAACTTCATCGCTCCGATGTAGCCCCGTTCTCCGCTGCTCACCAGGCTGCTCAAGCCGATCCCGGGTGTGCCGACGACATAAAGGTCTCCCGCCGGATCTCGCGCCAGCATCGGACCCGCTACGTGCAGTCCCACTGTAGACCGCAACAGCGCCGTACCGGTGCTGTTGAACTGTGCCAGGAAGGCGTCGCTGCTGCCCCAGTAGGAGTAGTCGCTTTCACGGAACACAGGTTCATAACCGTCACGC
The DNA here is from genome assembly GCA_964478395.1 of uncultured Candidatus Solibacter sp. GTDB lineage: Bacteria > Acidobacteriota > Terriglobia > Bryobacterales > Bryobacteraceae > Paludibaculum. Next base: position 4,175 of record CAYZIX010000104.1, on the reverse strand, counting down.
CACGCACCCGGCGTCGTCGGAAATAACGTGCTCGACGTTGCGCCAGTCACGTACGCGTTGCCCTGCTCGTCCAACACCAAGCCCGTGATCGTGTCGTCCCGGTCGCCGCCCAGTAGTGTTGAATACACCAAATGGCTGCCGTCGGCCGAGAACTTCGTTAGGTAGCCGTCCCTGAGACTGCCTGTACGCAGATCGCCCGCTGTAGTCTGATAGGCGCCGTCCGTCACCGGGTATGCCGCCGAAAAGGTGCCGCCCGCCACATAAGCACAGCCCTCGCCGTCCACCGCCAGGGCGGCCGGCGCCTCTGCGTACCACGCCACCACCACATCCAGGTAGGTGATCTCGCTTCCTCCCGGCGCCAGCTTCAGTAGGAAATAGGCGTTTGTCCCGGTGCCCGTGCCGAACCGGCCGGTTTCACCGCTCACTGGCACAGCCCCGCTGCCCACGGCGTATATTGAACCGTCGCGGCCCACCGCAACGCGCATCATCCCGGTCAACGTGGCCGGACTTCGGGACGCCCAGGCCACCACCGGGTCAATCACCAGCGGGCGCGTCCGGTCATAATTGCCTGTCGTGAAGCCCACCGTGTTGCCCGATAACCGGAACGCCGCTTTCACCGGCCGCCACGCGCCGTGAATCTCCTGATACGCAACCGGCGGGTGAAAACGCAGCGTTCCGCCGGCGCTTTCAACCTCCATCTCTCCTGCGTGCAGCCGCATCCGCCGCGCGCCGTCAAAGTGCAGCGCAATGCGCTGCGGATCGGCGCCCGGCCGCACCACGAAGTCGTACTCAAATCCCTGGCCGCCGCCGCGTGCCACCGCGTCCACTCCCGGATAAATGTCGCGTGCACGCAGGCGCCGCCCCAGCCGGCCCTCACTTGTGCCGCTGGCGCGGAATATGTGCATCCGTGCCGCCAGCGGCTGCTCCATCTCCCAGCGCCAAACGCTGCCGCCGGGGGCGCGCATCTGCACCGCTTCGTTGGAAAACCGGTACTCAATTCCGCGTGAATTCAGACGTACCGTTCCACCATCCACCCGCGCTACATATTCCGGCGCCCATTCTTCGAATACCACGCCGCCTGGAATCTCCCCGCACCAGGCCAACGACACGGCAAGTGAGCAAAAAAAGCCAAAACCGCGCACAGTCATGCCCCGATTATATGACCATATTTTGAAAATGTCGGCCGGCCAGCGAGATAACCGGATAGCCGTTAACCATGCCTGCGACACAATTGTCAGTTTGCTTTCAGCGGTTTGTCTCGGGCCGGCCGGTTTTGCCGTCTTCGTCGTCGTATACCGGATTCTGGAGGGCAATCCTTATGTGGCTTCGTGCAGCGCGAATCGAGGTATATGCGTCATGCCATCGCCACAGCTGTCTGAGTGTTCCCGCGCCGCGCTCGGCGCATTATTTTCTCGCTCTTGAAAACCGTCAGTATCCAACTGATACTGCTTCAGTTAAGTGCCATTTTGGGGTTCCATTCGAACCCGAGAACCGGAGCTGCGAGGATTCCGCGCAAGTGATTGCTATTGTGCGGTTTGCCGGTGTGTTCGCGCCGCCGGCTCAGCTCGGGAACCGAAGCCCGCATCGCCTAATCCGTCCCGTAATTGATCTCCAGCCGCCGCACGGCGCGGGCGGCCACCCACAGCACCAGCGCCGTCACCGCCAGCAGGCCCAGCACGGCCAGCCAGGGGTTGGCTGGCGCGGCCGGGGCCAGCAGCAGCCGCATCACCGCCGGTATGTCCTTATCCATCGGCGCCGGGATCGGGCAGAGCGATTGCAGGTAATAAAGCACGCTCAATTTCTGCAATATGTCGGGCAGAAAGCCGTTGATCCCTTCCCACAGCAGCAGCACCGCGGCCGGAACAATCGGGTTGCGCAGCAGCAGTCCGGCAGCCAGGAACACGCTGCCGTAGCCGACGCAGCCGAGCGTCGAGGCCAGCGCATAACGCAGCGCGTGCATCGGACCCGGTCCTTGCCAGTAGGCCTGCAATTCGGCGCCGCCGTAGGGCCACAACATGGCGCCGAAGCAGAGCATGGCGCCGCCGGTGAAGATGACGGTGGACGCCACCAGCCCGGCCAGGTATTTGCCGGCCAGCAGCACCTCGCGGCGCGCCGGTGCCAGGAACCAGAAGTGCAGCGTCTTGTCCAGCATCTCGCCCCGGAACAGGTTCATGAAGATGCCCAGACAGCCGAAGAAGATGGCCAACCGCAGATAGAAAAACTGAAAGATGCGGGCGAAGACGGAGCGGTCCTCCTCGAAGTTCAGCAGCGTGCGCGTGTTCACGCTGTCCAGCACGCCGTCCTCGAAACGCAGGCTGATGCGCCGCGAGCCGTCGTAGTAGGTCAGCCAGCGCCGGCGTGTCTCTTCATCGCCGTGCCGCCGTCGCAGCGTACGGTCTTCAATCGGCTGGCCCAGGCGTTGGATCACCTCGTCTTCCTTGAGCCCCTCTTTCAACGAATCCAGCGCGGCGGCCGGTACCGGCGCGCGCGACTGGTAGCTGTTCGTGCGTATCCGGACCTCAATCGCATGGCCGATGAACAGCACGGCCGGAAACAGCGCCAGCAAATACACCCAGAAGGCGCGCTTGGAAAAGAACGCGCGCCGCATCTCGATGCGGGCAATCGCCCAGGCCTGGCGCAGGCGGAAGCGCGCCGTCATTGGGAGCCTCCAATCAGGTACTCATACAACGCGTCGACGTTTTCATCGGCCGGCACCACGCTCTCAATCGCGTATCCGGCCAGCGCAATGCGGTTCAGCGCGCGCGCAAAGGCGGCGCGGTTGCGCGTCAGCACCAGCAGCCCGGCGCGGTCGTCATTCAGCCGGACCTCGGTCACGTGATCTTCGCCAAACAGCATCGCCGCCACGTGGGAGGCGTCCGCACAGCGCAACAGGAACTGGCTGGGGTGCTCGCTGATCTCGTCGCGGACGCCGCGGATCTCGCCCTCGGCCACAATCATGCCGTTGGAGATGAGGATCACTTGGTCGCTGGCCACGTCCACTTCGTGCAGCACGTGGCTCGATATCAGAATGTGACGGCCCTCGGCGGCGTATTCGCGCAGCAGTGCGATGGTTTCGGAGCGTACCAGCGGATCCAGACCGTTCAGCGGCTCGTCCAGAATGAGTACCTGCGGGTCGTGCGCAATGGCCTGCGCCAGCCGCACGCGCTGCCGCATGCCCTTGGAATAGGCGGCCACCTTGCGTGTGGCGGCGTCGGTCAGGCCCACAATTTCCAGCGCACGCCACGCTTTGCGGCGCGCCTCCTCGTTCGAATAGCCGAACAGGATCAGGCCGGTGGTGACGAAGTCGAAGCCCGTAGCCCAGCGCGGCGCGGCGTCGAACTGTGTGGCGTAGCCGACAATGCGCATCAACTGCTCCGGCTCGCGTGGCGACAGGCCGCGTACGGTGATGGCGCCGCGGTCCGGGTGGATCAAGCCGCACAGCAGATTCATCAGCGTGGTCTTGCCGGAGCCGTTCGGCCCGACGAGCGCTGTGATGCCCGGGGGAATTGCCAGCGAGACGCGGTTCACGCCCAACACGTCGCCGTAGAACTTCGAAACGTCGTCGAAGACGATCTGGTCCGCGCTCACCGCACCACCTCCACCGGACGCAGCTTACGCTCCAGCACGAAGATGAGCAGCGCCACCAATGCGGCCAGCGCCATCACGGCTTCGGGTGTATCCACGCCTGCCAGTGGTTCGGCGCCCAGCAGCGCGCGCCAGACGGCGTTGGCGGTTTTGGCGGGATTGATCAGTGAGCCCCAGTCGACGCGGAAGATGGCGTTCACCATCGCGCCCACGCCCGCGGTCACCGAGAAGAAGCCCAGAATCAGGCCACCGGCCACCAGCCGCCACTTCACGTATGCGGAGCTGGCCAGCGCCACCAGGCTGACAATTGCGGTCCACAGCAGGAAGCCTAAGGTGAGACCGCCGCCCAGCAGCCAGTAGCTTTTGAACCACTCCATGCCGCTCATGCCCACCTGCATGGCAAACAGCAGCAGGCCGGGCACCCAGGTGACCAGCGCCAACATGCCCATCAGCGTGGACAGGCGTGCCGTCGCGTAATCCAGCCTTGTCAGCGGACGCGAGAAATACAATGGCAATGTGTTGGATGCGGCGACCGCCGAGATCTACCCGCGTCCCGTCCGCGCCGCTCTTCCGATCTGACTGGAGTTCAG
>CAYZIX010000103.1:0-16962 GCA_964478395.1 uncultured Candidatus Solibacter sp. | reverse complement strand
GATCTTTTCCCAAAGCGGTGGCTCCCAGGGCATCGGCTTCGCCATCCCGGTCAGCATCGCCCGGCAGGTCCTGGAGCAGATTCTCAAGACCGGGCGGGTCGAACGCGGTTGGCTCGGCATCGAAGCCCGGGAAATCCGCCGCGAGAACGGGCGCCCGGAGGTGGTCATCGCCGGCGTACTGCGGGGTGGCCCGGCCGATGTCGGCGGCATCAGGCCGGGTGATGTCGTCGTCTCCATCAACCAGCGGCCGGTCACCGACACGGTGGACCTCATCAACCGGATCGCAGCAGTCGCACCGGGCAGTTCGCTGGGAATCTCGGTCAGGCGTGACGGATTCGAGCTGCCGTTGAGGCTGCGTGCGGGCAAGCGGCCGGCGCTACGCGGCGTCGAATAATCGACCGATCGATTGGAAAAACTCGCGCTTGGGTTCGCTACCGGCCCGGGTTTTCTTGGCTGGAGCTGCTTATCGGTCGCCGATTTTCTCTTGGCATGCCTGGCATATCGCCCTATTGAGGGTGGTCTCAGAAAACGGGAAACACGTTCGAATTCGTGCAGAAGATCGCACACCGGTTCAGGAACACCGGTGTGGTGGTGATCCGCGATCTCGAAGCCTTCGTGGCGCAGTCGGACGAGGAACTCAACGCCACCCTGCTGGGCCCCGAACTCGTCGAGCGGCTGAGAACGGCTCGTCGATCACCACTCCAGCGAACAAAAAAAGGGCTGGCATCGGCCAGCCCTTCATGTGGGATGTCGTAGGATTAGAACGCGTACTTGAATCCGACCTGAATCAAGCGGGGCATACCCACCTGAATACCGCGGGTACGATCAACAATGTAGGTCTTGTCGAGCAGGTTTTTGCCCGTGACAAAGGCTGACAGCGATTTGTCGAAGCGATAGTTGAGTGCCGTATTCCAGACGGTGTAAGCCGCAATCTCACCCTTTTGCCCGTCTGCTGTCGGCGCAACCGTATTCGCAAAATCAGAATACTGGCTACCCACATATTGGGCCTCAATCTCGCCTTTGAACGGGCCAACACCATAACCGACAGCAGCGGTGAAGGTATGTTCAGGTGCGTAGGCTTGACGATTACCCTGAACACCGACGATGGCACCTGTGTCTACTCTACGGAAGGCTTCAGTTTGTTCAGCGGTTGGCAGCCACGTGTAAGCCATGCGGCCAAATATACCATTTGAGAATTCGGCATTGGCGGCCAATTCAAGACCTTCGAACAGTGCTTTGCCTTGAGAAAGCGGGGTGCTACCACCGGCAATCGAGCCAACAGCGATCAGATTGTCGTAATCGTTACGGAAATAGGCGGCCTGGACGGATAACCCTTGTGCTGGTTGTGCCCGAACACCAAATTCAAAGTTCAGTGATTTTTCGTAATCGACATCGGTAACTGTGCCGGTACCACCAATGAGGTCTTCGACGCGCGGTGGCGCAAAGCCCTTGTGCAGGCTGGTAAACACGGTCAATGTCTGCATCGGATTCCAGGTTGCGCCAATCCCCGGCGTAAAGGCATTCACGCTGGTTTCAGTACTCTGGCCATTCAGGCGATTCGTACGCTCTGCCTTGATTGACTCGTAGCGTGCGATGGGCGTCACACTAAACTGGCCAAAATCAAAGCGATTGGCAATAAAACCGGAATAGGCGCTGGTTTTACGAAGATTGTTTTCTGCCAGAGTGCCGGTTCGTGCCGTCGGACTGGTGCCGTTGATCTGTTTTCTGTCCTGTTCCTCAAAGTGTGCCCGAACACCGGCCTGGAGTTCACCCAGGCCGTGTGCTACGGTCAAGCGTGGCTCCACACCCCAAGTCTCATAGCTACGCAGTCTGCCCTGGATGGAATTACAGGTATCGGGATCAATCGCAACCCCTGCCAATCGTGAGGCGTTCAATCCAGCACATTGCGCATCTTGGCTGTTACTCGCTTGACGCCACCAGTCACGATCGAATTTTGAGTAATACACGCTGGTGGTGAGCGTGGCCTGGTCGCTGATCAGGAAATCATGCGTCGCGGACAACCCGGTGCGTTCAGCCTCAAAACGGTCATTCTTGAACGGATTGTAACGAGCACCCAGGCGGTCGTATTCAGCTTGCGTCAAACCGGAATAGGTCAGCATCGAATCTTCCTTGTAGAAGTTCGCGCGCAAGGTAATCGCATTCCGGTCACCCAGCATGGTGCCGTACTTGATATTCAAATCATCTAGCTTGTGATTCATATTATCCCGGGCACCATCCCCTTCCTTGTGCCCGTAATCGAGTACCAGACCGCCGCCCCCAACATTCACCTTGCCATTGAAGTAATCGCGGTTGCCGACAACCCCTTGGACATAACCACCAAAATTCTGACGCGGTGCGGGGGTGATGTAGTTGATCACGCCACCCACCGTCTGCGGCCCGAACATGAGGGAACTCGCTCCTTTCAGCACTTCGATGCGTTCGTAGCGATCCACCATCGGGTGGTAGTAGCTGGCGTTGTCGCCATAGGGGGCATAGGCCAGCGGCAGGCCATCTTCGAGCAGGGTGATTTTGGTTGACCGCGTCGGATTCAGGCCGCGCATCGCAATATTGGGACGCAAGCCAAAGCCTTCTTCATCACGCGCATGAACACCCGGAACCTTGCGCAGAGCCTCGTTGACGGTGAAGACATGGGAGTCTTCCAGTTCTTTTTTGCCAAGAATCTGGCCTGCACCACCCAAGGTCGGCAAATTTTCTTCGCCCCCGATCACCTGAACGGTGGCCAATGTTTTTTCAGGCGAATTTTCTTTTGCGTGAGCAACCGGAATGCAAGCATAGGCAGCCGCAATTGCGAGCACAAGCGGCGAGACAGAAAACGAATTTCTGGTCGGACAATACTTCATGGAGTGTCTCCAAAGGCAGTTTCAGAGGTGCTGGCTGGCTGCCTAGGGATTTTCCATGGGTGGCTGGCTTGCAAAAGGAGTAATGCAATAGCCAGAATTGTAAATGAAAATAAATCTCATTTCAATTTCCAACCCGGTCGTGGCTATTGTTTCTTGCTCACCTCGCCGACCATGCGCTCAAAGCTGGATGCCCCGCTCGTTTTCATAAACATGCAGAGCTTGCCAGTACGCTTACACAGATCCTTTACTCGCCAGTAGGCGTTATGACTGATGCAGCCGGCCTGACAGATCGCAATATCGGCAGCGGCCAGCACGCCATCGATCCGGTGCATGCTTTCTTTCAGGCCACCGTCGTGAGACAGGAAACGTCCGCCAGATTGCTCAACCACCTCCCGGTAAGAGGTCACTACGCTGGACCTGCCGCCCATGAACAACACTCATTTCCCAGCGAGATCGCTTTAGGGGTCTGACAGTGCCTCATCCTCGCGAGCCAAGGATTCCAGCGTCTCCTCTGCATAACGGGCGAATTCCCGCAGGCGGTTCAGTTCCTTGTCCCGTTCTGCCAATTCTGCTTTGAGCCGAACATTGTGCTGCCAGACTTCATCGCGCTGCCCGCGAAGATGCCCATCCAGCAAGCCTTTGCGGGAAACGACTAAATTCCAGAGCAGGGCAATAACAGCAATCAAATGACTTTATTCGCGTTCTAACCGGACACTGCTGATACAAGTGTGCCAAACTTACCGGTGGGTAAAGATCGTAGTCTACCGCGTAATTTTTGAGCAAGATGGACTTTCCGGGGTTTTAGCCAAAAACTCCCAACATTGACCATGCGGGATGGGCGGTGTTATTCCCGATCCGACCGGCAGAGGAGAAATTAGTGGAACGCAACATCGCCCCTACCGTAGTGCCACCGCCCTCGCCAAGGCAGGGCCCCCTCGTGCAAGATTCCTTGGAGACCGGAGCCATCGTGCTCCGGCCGGAGCAGGTGCCGCAAGCCGAGCAGGCGCTTGCCGCGCTGGACTTCGCGGACGTTCCATCCGGCGACATCATCAAGATCGGCCTCGGTGCCGAACAGGCGCTGCAGAAGACCCTCGACGGCTTCCTCGCCCGGCTCGACAAAAAGACGGCGTCCAAGGTGTTCGCTCTCTTCGGGCGCCTGGAAAAAGGTGTCGATGACGCCAAGCTGCCTGAAATCCTGGAGAAGATCCAACAGGGTGAAGCCCCGGGGTTCTTCGCCGGCCTGTTCGCCAAGCTCACCGGCCGCAAGCCCGAGGAAGCCTTTCGCGAGTTCATGCAGGAGATCGGCGAGTTGATCTCGATCCGGACGCAGACGCTGGCCGACGAGATGGTCCGCCTGGAGGGAGAACTGTCCAAGGAAATGAAGACGCTGTTCGGCGAACTGCAGGCGCTGGAGAGCCTCAAGCAATCGTACGGCACGCACTTCGCCAGTTTCACCGTCGATGCTGCAGTGGCGCGGGCGTTTCTCGAAAAGGCCCGGCAGTACGTAGCGCAGCAGACTGCGGCAGCGGACCCTGCCGACGTGTCCGCCCAGGCACGGTTGCGTGAGCTGCAGGACAAGCTCAGCCTGCTGGAAAGTCGGGCCCTTGCGCTCGAAGGCACCTATACGCGCCTGCCGGCCGACCAGATGGTGATCCAACAGATCGAGGCCGCCGGAATCGCGACGCTGCAGGAGACCGCCACAACGGTGTCCTCGCGCTTCGCGTCGATCAAGATGACCTTGCTGGCTATCCACGGTGCATTCGCGGTCAAGTCGGTGCAGCAGATCGCTGAGCGCCAGGCGCGCCTCGACCAGCAATTGACGCAACTGCGCGGCCAGGCCACCAAGGACGTGGCAATCGCCGCGGCCAAGGCACCCGGTGACAACCGTGTCGCGCAGGCGCAGCAAATCGCCGCGATCATCACGCAGACGCGCGAGATCCACGAACTGGTCGAAACCGCAAAGCAGGAAACCGAAGCGAAGTTCGAGGCGGCGCGGCAGATGTTCGAGCAGTCGCGAGCCGAGCTCGCGGCGCTGCGCAAGGCATGACAACAACCCGGAGAAACCCATGCTCACACTAACCCTTGACAAGCCCGGTGCCGCGCCGGCCCGCAAGCTGCAACTCTCGCTCAACAAGGGCGCTGCGTTCAAGGTGACCGTCGCATGGCAGTGCGACGCCCGCCATCAGGACGACATCGACATCCATGCGCTCGAGGCACGCAACGGCGGCAATGGCGCGAAGGTCACGGTGCTCGAAGAGATTCTGTCCACCTACAACACGACGAAGATGAGCCCGAAGACCGGCGTGCTGCCAACCGCGGCCGACGGCTCCTTCGCCACGCCCACGGGCGGGCTGCGGCACTCCGGCGACGTCCGGGTCCAGGGCAACACCGAAACCATCGTCATCGTTGGCTCGAAACTTCCCGCGGACGTGAACGAGATCCCCCTCTTCGCCACCGTCCACAAGGCCGAACACACCGCGGGGCACGACGAGGGCTCCGCGGCCGAGGACGAGGCGGCCTTCGCTGACATTGAGGTCTGCACCGTCACCATCGCCGACGAGAGCGGGCGCGAGCTGGGCGCCTACCAGCTGTCCAAGGAATTCGGCGAGTTCAACGTGGTGCAGCTGGGCAGCATCATGCACGGCGACAACGGCTGGGAGTACGCGCCTGTCGGCCGCGGCTTCACGGGAACGTTCAACGACGTTCTGGGCCACTTCTCCTGAAGGCCTGCTGTGCCGCCCACGAAGGACAAGTTGCGCCCGACGGTCATCGGCGCCCCGGGCGCTTCGCTGCGCACCCCCGCGGGGGCCGCGCCGCAAGCGCAGGACGTCCTGTCGCCGACGCGTCGTGTCCCCGCTGCCACGCCGGTGGTGCGGCAGCCGACGGCCATCCCGGGTGCCGAACGAAAGCGGATCGAAGTGGCTGTGTCGGATTTGCAAGCGTTGTCGCCAGGCGCAGCTGCCGGGGTATACCAGCAGGCGCGAGCGCTGGTCGGCGCATTCGTCGTCGACAAGGCTTCGCAGCGCAAGGCGATCCTGTGGGGCCACAACCTGCAGCAGGTGCACGGCGACCTCGTCACCGAGATGCTTGCCCTTGCGCGCAGCCCTGTGCTGCGTCAGGTGGAGGGCTACCTCGCGCGAATGATGGACATTCTGGGATCGATCGACCTCATGGCCGTCTGCGGACATGGCGGCGACAGTCTCGTGGGCCGGCTGTTCCAGGGCATCAACAGCCGGATCGACACGCCGGGCGAACTTGCCCAGGCCCAGGCCGAGCTGGAGCAGCTGCTGGCACTCATGGGTGGCGCACTCGCCCCCCTGCTGGATCTGAAGGACCGGCTGCTGCGCCTGTCCGGGTCGATGGAGGGGACCGCGGCACAGGTCGAAGCTTCTGCCATCGGCGCCCTGTTCCTGTCGGAGCGCCTTCGTCAGGGCGACGCCGCACTGGCGCAGTGCTTCGTGGAGCGCAGCATGAGTCTGACGCAGACCCTGGTGCAGATGCGGCAAGCCGGCTCCACGCGAGAAATACAGATCGAGCAGCCGATCCGCCTGATCGGCGCCATCCAGAACGTTGCGCTGGTCGTGATGCCGGCGTTCATCGGCAGCATCGCGTCCATCGCCACCCTCAGCGCCAGCAAGACCACGATCTCGCCGACCGAAGCCGGCGAACTGGCCTATCGGCTGCGGGACATCATCAGTCAATTGAAACCCTGAACCAGGAGCAAACATGAACAGCAAACTCACACTGAATCTGGACAAGTCGGCCAACGCGCTGCGCTTGGCGCTCGACAAGGCCGGCGTGGTGGCGAACGTGAAGGCGGAAACCGCCGCGATCATCGACGTCTCCGGCTCGTTCGAGCACGAACACGAGGAGGGCACGACCAGCATCCTGATCGAGCGGCTCGTACCCTACTGCATGGTGCTCGACCCGGACCGCAGGATGGATGTCTTCACCTTCAGCGCTGGCGAAGACAGCGCCCACTACGTGGGCGCGGTGACGCCCGACGATGCGCGCGACTACGTCACGCGCAACATCGTCGACAGGGTTCCGGGTTGGAACGGCGGCACGACCTACAGCTTCGTGCTCGAGCGCGCGCTCGAGCACTTCGGCTGGAAGGTGTGCGAGGAGGCACACCGCTCATCCCAGGGTGCCGGCTTTCTCAGCCGCCTGTTCGGCTGGTCGGCGAGCGGGCATGAGCACGGCACCCCACACACGCACGAGAAGAGGCGCTCGCTCGTGCTCTTCATCACCGACGGCGAAAACGACAGGAGCGATGAGGCGCGCACCATGCGCATCCTCGAGGAATCGCAGAAGCGCGGCGACCAGGTCTACTTCCTGTTCATCGGCGCCTGCGAAGACAAGGGCGTGACGTTCGAATTCGTGCAGAAGATCGCACACCGGTTCAAGAACACCGGCGTGGTGGTGATCCGCGATCTCGAAGCCTTCGTGGCGCAGTCGGACGAGGAACTCAACGCCACCCTGCTGGGTCCCGAACTCGTCGAGTGGCTCAAGTCGTAGCCGGCAGGGTTCGTCCCAGCTTGCCCTTCCCGACGCGGCCTCGTCGATGCCTGCGGGCGCTGGCCTGGGGCATCACTCCGCAACTGGCCGCAGCGGCTGCTGCAGCGCAGCCGTTGGACGACTACATCAAAACCCTGACCGTCCCGGCATCGCCGACGGCAGCAACGTCGTCGGGGCTGGCCGCATTCAGGTGGAGACCGGGCTGCACCGGGAATACCGCAGCAGCAATGGCGCGCAGTCCCGGACGCTGTTCCTGCCCACGCTGCTGAGAATGGGGCTGAGGGAGAATTTCGAGTTCCGCATCGAGAGCAACACCTGCACCCGGACGACGGAGACCGACTCGACGCAGGGGATGGCAAGACGTGGGTCCTCTCCAGGCTGGGCATCTCGTTGCACAAGACGGCTGCGCGTGGGGCTTGCGCCATGTTCGCCGGACTACACAGCGCGAGTGCCCTCGGCCGCGGCGCTGTCGGCATCCTCGATCTCGATCGTCGTGTGTGACAGAGCGAACCGGGTGGCCATGGCCCCGCGCGCCGCGGCGAGCACGGTCTTGGCGTCCGCGCCGCCATCGACGACAAGGTGGCAGCTCATCGAGTCCAGGCCGGAAGTGATGGTCCACACATGCAGGTCGCGCACCGCAGTCACTCCGGGGATTGCGAGCAGCGTGCGCTCAAGCAGCGCGACGTCGACTTCGGGCGGTGTGCCTTCCATCAGGATGTGGATCGCCTGCTTGAGCAGGGTCCAGGTGCGCGGCAGGATGAGCAGCCCGATGCCGGCGCCGATCAGCGGGTCGGCAAGCTTCCAGCCGGTGAAGATGATGATGCCGGCGGCGACCAGCACGCCCAGCGAACCCAGCATGTCGCCCAGCACCTCGAAGTAAGCGCCCTTCACGTTGAGGCTTTCCTTCGAGCCGGCCGCCAGCAGCTTCATGCTGATGAGGTTGACCACCAAGCCGGCTGCGGCCACCGCCAGCATCGGCACACCCAGAATCTCGGGTGGATTGAGGTAACGCTGGTAGGCCTCGTAGAAGATGTAGACCGTCAACAGCAGCAGCACGACGGCATTGGTGAGCGCGGACAGCACTTCCATCCGCACATAGCCGTAAGTCTTCTGTGGCGTGCGTGGGCGCTCCGAGAAGCGGATCGCCAGCAGCGCCAGCGCCAGCCCGCCGGCATCGGTCAGCATGTGTGCGGCGTCGGCCAGCAGGGCCAGGCTGCCGGTCCACAGGCCGCCGACAACCTCGATGGCCATGAAGGCCGAAGTCAGTGCCAGCGCCCAGATGAGGTTCTGCCGGTGGCGCCCCGCTGCCGTACCGGAGGGTTTGCTGTCAGGCAGACGAGTTGCTGGAGTCGTTACTTGAGGCGCATCGATCATGTTCTTCCTTCTGGGGTAGGCGTAAGGATTCTTCGTAAATGAATAAGATCGCCGGGAAACCCTTGTCACGCTTGAGCATCAGACGTGAAAACCCCCGGCAGCAGAACTCCGCGTGGGTTGAGATTTGATGAATCATACGGGCAGAGATCGGTCGCTAATTACGTACATTTTTACACTGCGATTCTTACTGCAGGTCCCTTTGGCCAACTTCCAAGGCACGAGGAGAGATTCGCGACGAGCTAGTGGCCATTTTCTGCATTGCCCGTGCGCCGCTTTAGGTGCTCGGCAGTCCGCTCAACCTGGAACAGGCTGATGTCGTCTTGCGTACTCCCTTTGGGGTGGAAAGGCGTGCTGATTACCTCAATAAGCCTCAAGATGTAAATGAAGACAAATGCGATCAGTCCTATGGCGACGAAGGAGGTCGAGAATGGCTCAAGGGCCGTCAGAAGCAGAAGACCGATGGTGCCGAGCAGCACTGACTTCGCCAGAAAGAACGCCGACGGGATGAAGCGGATCGACTGGATGTAGTTGACGCGGAACAGATTCCGAACCAGTTGCGCTTGCTCCTGCTTCAGCTTGACAATGTAGTTGGGCGGCACTTCGGCCTTCTCCATCTGCGCGAAGAACTCCCCCAGCGCAAACACGTGATGGTGGGTCTCCCTGTTGCCCGACACTACATCGTCGCGCAAGCTGTTCAGCGCCGCGAGCAGTCCTTCGCGGAACCCCTCAATGTCCAACGGGTAGCGGCGACTGATCAAGAGCACGTCCTCGTACATATTCTCGACGATAGCCGTGAATTCCGCGGGAAGCCGCTCGCTTTCCTTGTAGTCTGCGATGGTGGCCGACAGGATGAACCCGAGGATGAAGAAGCCACCTGCGACCGCGGTGGCGTGTAGGGGGCTCAAGACCAGCATCTCCCAACCAAGCAAGTGAACGACGAGCTTCAGCCCGAGCACCAGCGCGAGCCACGCCAGGCTTCGAATGAAGATCTGCTGCTTGGATATCCAAGCTCTCATACGAGGAATTTGCAACATTTCAAGTTGAACCTTGCCCAATCTACGACTATGCACGAGCGACTCGGAGCCTCCGCGAATATTTTTTCGCAGCCAACTGATAAACATCGAGATAGAAGGCGTATCAGGCCTGCGGGGTGAATCGCCCAACCGAGTAAACCTGCCAACCCCATTACGGCGCCAAATCCCGTCGGGATCAGCGCGACAAAGTAGAGCCAGCGCTGATGGGTCAGCGCCGTCACCGCCAGTAATGCAATCGCAATTGCCAGCAAGGCATCAGAAAGATCAAATTGATCATCGCGATAATTGCCTGAGTCATAATCCTTCTGATCCTGTTCGGCCTTGATGCGCAATTCTTCTTTTTTCTTGTTTTGCTCTGCCGCCAGTTTCTCGTATGTCTGGATGGCATCGATATAGGCCGCTTGTTCCGGTGGCGCTTTTCCTGCCGCAGCCAGTCTCAGCTGAACGACAGCGGCTTGGGCGATTTCTTCGCGAATATTGCGTGCCTGATAAAACGCCCAGCGGTCCAGCTTGTTGGCCTGCGCCTGCTGCATTCCCTGAACGATATTATCGTCCTTGACCTTGCAAATCCCCATGAAGGTGGCGAGGAAAGCGACGGTGATCGCCACTAGCATATTCAGGCGCGCCACACTGCGTTCGCTGGCCTGCATCTGGTTGGCCTGTTCCACAGCATCTAAAACGGTAATTTCCATTGCTGAATCGCCTGATGAAATGAATAAATGCCGACACGCATTTTACCCGGCTTTGACACCGCCAAGTCACACGCCCAGTGCAAGGCCTTGATCGGCAAGGCTTTCTAGATAATGAACACGTTAATTTATGTTTCTTGAAAGTCTGCATCGGCTCGGACAAGTTGACTCAGGGATTCGGTGTGCGGTCTGCTGTCAAGCGGCAGCCGCACTCGGCACCGCACCAGCGGCCGCCCGCTCAGCCGTCTTGTAGGCCAGCAGTCGCAACGCGTTGGCCACGACGATCAGCGTCGAGCCTTCGTGGAACAGCACCGCGGTGCCGATGTTCAGGCCGAAGATCGTGGCCGGGATCAGCACCGCGACGACACCCAGGCTCACATAGAGGTTCTGCTTGATGATACGGCTGGTGCTGCGCGACAGGCCGACAGCGAAAGGCAATTGCGCCAGGTCGTCGGCCATCAGCGCGACGTCGGCGGTTTCCAGCGCGACATCCGAGCCCGCCGCACCCATCGCGATGCCCACTGTCGAGTTGGCCATTGCCGGCGCGTCGTTGACGCCGTCGCCGACCATCGCGACCTTGCCGTGCTGGTCACGCAGCGCCTTGATCGCATCGACTTTGTGCTCGGGCATCAGATCGCCGCGCGCCTCGGTCAGGCCCACACTCTTGGCCACCGCCTCGGCCACTTGCTGGTTGTCGCCAGAAATCATGATCAGTCGCTCGATGCCGAGCTCGCGCAGTTCGGCCATCACCCGCGCGGCCTCCGGCCGGGGCGTATCCATCACGGCGATGACGCCCAGGAACCGCTGTCCATGACGCACCACCATCGTCGTGCGGCCCGCGGCAACCAGCTTGTCATTGGCCGCTGCCACCTCGGGCGGCAGCGTCGAATCGGGCAGTTCGGAGAATAGCACCGGCTTCCCGATCACCGCCGTCTCGCCTGCGACCTGCGCCTGCACACCGCGGCCGGTAATGCTTTTGACGTCGGACACAGCAGGCAGTGCGACCCGTCCGCCCAGCCGCTCCGCGGCACCGGTGACGACGGCCGAAGCCAGCGGATGGTCGCTGCCCTGTTCGACCGCCTGGGCCAGGGCCAGCAACTCGTCTTCGCTAACCCCGGGCATCGCCACCACATCCGTCAGCCGCGGCTTGCCTTCGGTCAATGTGCCGGTCTTGTCGAAGGCGATCGAAGTCAGCGTGCCCAGGTTCTCGAGCGGCCCGCCGCCCTTGACCAGCACTCCACCGCGGCCAGCGCGAGCCACGCCGCTGAGGACGGCGCTCGGCACCGAGATTGCCAGCGCGCACGGGCTGGCCGCCACCAGCACCGCCATCGCACGGTAGAAGCTGGCTGAGAACGGCTCGTCGATCACCACTCCAGCGAACAGCAGCACCACCACCAGCACCAGCACTGCCGGCACAAAAAGGCGCTCGAAGCGTTCGGTGAACTGCTGCGTTGGCGAGCGCTGCGCCTCGGCCTCGGTGACCATCTTTACCACCCGCGCCATCGTCGATTGCTCGGCGCGGCGGGCGACCATCACCTCGATCGCGCCCGAGCCGTTGATCGTGCCGGCAAAGACGCGATGCTCGGCGCTAACGCGGTCGAACGCGGCCAGTGCCGCCGGCGCGTCGGCCACCGGCCGCTTGTCGACCGGAACGCTCTCACCCGTCACCGGCGCCTGGTTGACGCTGGTCGTCCCGACCACCACCACGCCATCGGCAGGCAGTCGTTCGTTGGGGCGCACGATCACGACGTCGGCCACCTGCAATGCGGCGACGGCGACTTCCTCGGTTCCGGCGGCGCGGCGCACGGTGGCTGTCTCCGGCGCCAACTTGGCCAGGGCTTCGATCGCCTTGCGGGCGCGGCCCATCGCGTAGTGTTCCAGCGAATGTCCCAGACTGAACAGGAACAACAGCAAGGCGCCTTCGGCCCACTTGCCAAGCGCCGCAGCGCCGATGGCGGCCACCAGCATCAGCGTGTCGATCTCGAAGCGCCTTGCGCGAAGGTTGTCGAACGCCTCGCGAACCGTGTAGTAGCCGCCGAATAAATAGGCCGCGACGTACAGCACCGTGGGCAGCCACGCCGGACCGGTGACCACGCGTTCGAGCAGCCAGCCAACGCCCAGCAGCGCGCCGGCAGTGCCCGAGAAAACGAGTTCGGTCATCTCACCGAATGGGCCGCCGGCGTGCGAGTGGCCGGCATGGTCACCGGCTGCCTTGGCGTGGTCGTGACCGGCGTGGTCGTCCGCTTTCGCCGCGTCTGCCGGTGCCGCATCGGGCGCCTTGAGGCCCAGCGTGGCGGCGTGTTCCAGCAAGACCTGCGCCGACACCTTCTGGCGGTCGTATTCGATCCGCACCGCGCCCGAAGCAGCGACATCAGCTTCGAGCACGCCAGGTATACTGCGCAGCCCGTCGGCGACGCTGCGCGCGGCGCGCGCATGAAGCGCTGCGTCGGCGCGCACGACCAAATGCCCGAAGCGCTCGCTGATCTCCGCGCCCGCAGCATGAACCAGTTCTCGGACGCGGCCGATGTTGATCTGTGCCGGGTCGTAGTGGATGCACAACTGCGGCGCGTCGGCGTCGCGCGCGACATGCGCCTCGGAGATACCGGGCCTTCCCGACAGCGCGGCGATCAGTCGGCCGACGCAGCGGTCGTCGGCGTCGGGCAGCAGCAGCGGCAGGTCGAGCCGCAGCCGGGTCGTTGGTTCGTTCATTGGCACTCTCTTTCGTT
This sequence comes from uncultured Candidatus Solibacter sp., assembly GCA_964478395.1. Taxonomy (GTDB): domain Bacteria; phylum Acidobacteriota; class Terriglobia; order Bryobacterales; family Bryobacteraceae; genus Paludibaculum. The sequence goes on along the minus strand of CAYZIX010000103.1, from coordinate 3,760 downwards.
GTTATGCTGCAGGGCCGACTGGTCAAAGCATTTCATCGGCGGACCATCACTGCGCCTGTCACTGGCGATAATATTTTTGAAGCCATCGCGGATGGCACCTTGAACTGGGTAACGGCCGCTGCAATCGGCTTAGCGTGCTTGATTTTCCGTTTTCCGAGATGCCCCCTATTGGGCCAGTGCTCTTTCTGCAGCGTATATCGCCCGATGCTCAGCGATCCCATCTTAACGCCATTGATCCGGCTCATTTGAGATCTCTTAGCAGTCCCTGCATATCTTTAAATTCTCCGCCCACGCGATCCAAAGTAAATTGGTACATGATTGCGTTCTCGGAAAACTTCGATCGCTCCACATCCATCTCGACGGTGTTGCCGTCGGCACTGATCTGGCTTGGCACCTGGTATTTTATCGCAACTCCTTTATAAGTTCCCCCCGCTGGATCTGAGGCAATATGCAAGGGGGATGTTGTAGTCAAGCCTGAAAAGGATCCGGTTGGATATTGGGCTTTCTTCATGGCCTCATTGAGGTCGATATCGACAGCCTTGTAACCGGGTGTATCCGCGTTCGCGATATTCGAAGCGATTAACTGCTGACGATAAGCCCGAATACCGAGCGCCATTTCCATGAAATTTTTCGCCGAAGGCCCTGCATCGGAAACCGGGAAGTGGCGAGGGTTTTCTTTTGACGCATCGTCTCCTCGGCGTTGTATTGCTTTCCCTAAAGCGTTTGCGAAAGAATCGGTAAGCGGCGAAGTCCCTTGGACGTCTGGACGATTTTCAACATGCCGTATAGAAATATCGGAAGAGGCATTATCGGGGCGATTAATCGGCTGCATGGCGCTCCTTCGATCAACTGGGCGATTGGCGGGGACGGACAGGCAAGTGGTTTGCTATAACTGACCGGTCCCGCTTGGACTCATGAGATAAGCAACTACCTTAGGGTGAACCGAACAACCTGACTCGCTTTGTCGCCAAGTTTCACCAAGGCCACCGCCTTCATGCCGGGCTGGATCTTGAAGGCCCCTTGCGCCTGCAACTTGTTGCCCCCGGCCGGCAGCAATTTGGCTTCTACTTTCTCAGATGCGGACAGCAGCGTCATCGTCGCTGACGCGTTCTTGGTATCTACCGGCTGATCATGGTCGGTGACGTAGAGCGTGAGGGCATCGGCCTTCGCCACCAGCTCATAGTTGATGTCCTTGACGACCGATACGATGCCGCCATGCTGCGGTTTGACGTCGTGGGCGTGTGCCTGCCCCGGTTTTTCGTCATGGGCGTGGCCCTTGTGATCGTCCGCGGCCGAGGCCTGGTGGATGGCGCAAAACGCAGCGAGAACGGTGATGGCATGCGATAGCTTCATGGGGTTGCTCCCTTTGGGTTGATAACTTGATGAATGGCGATGCGGCTCTTCCCCGTACCCAGGCGTGCCGGCGACATAGGTGCAGCCCCCCGCCTGGCGGTTGCAGGGGGTGGTTTCGCATTGCAGTGTCGTGTGAACGACCTTGAAGCGCTTGGCCAGGTGGGAATCAAATCGCCCTCCGGCGAGAAAGAGCGGTCGTGGACTACATGGGCGGTCAGGCTGACCTGGCCGCCACTCAGCAATCGAAGGCTGACCAGATTGACGACCAAGCCGATGCCGGCGATGACCAGCATTCCCGTCGGGTGAACCTCGGGCGTATGCAGGAAGCGCTGATATGCCTCGCCCAGGATGTAGAGGGCGACGGCAAAGAGCAGCAAGGCATTGAACGCCGCCAGGATTTCGAACCGGTGGTAGCCATAGGTCCGCCGGACATCGGCCGGCCGCCGGGCGATGCGGATGGCAGCCAGGGCGATGGCGAGCGCAAATATGTGCGCAGCGTCCGAGATGAGGGCGAGGCTGCCAGTCAGAATGCCGCCAACGACTTCGGTCATCAGGAAGCCGAAAGTCAGCACCAGGGCAAGGCGCAAGGCCCGCTCGTTCCCGGTACTCGGCAGCGCGTGAGTGTGGCTTGCACTCATGGTGGCGGTTCCTTTCCGGAGTGGCGTTTCTTCGATCCCTGCTTCACTGCCTGCAGCCGACGCCGGAGTTCGGCGGAAAATTTCGGCTTCGACGTGCGCCTTCCCTCGCGCCAGCAGACAAAAACATAGAAGGCCAGGACGGTAATCATCAAGCCCAGGCCGACGACGATCAGCCGAAACTCAAGGTGACTGTGAAGGAGATGGTCGAGCATGGGGTGACGCTCCCGCCATCAAGACTGCTGCGCCTTGCCGCAGTTCGGGCAAAACTTCACCCCCGGCGCCAGGCTTGCATTGCAGGCGGCGCAAGCACCGGGCAGCAGCGTTGTGCCGCATTGCGCGCAAAAGCGCGCGCCCGGATTGGGCACGATGCCGCACTTCGGGCAAGAAGGGCCACCGGCGGCTACCCCGCCACTGGGCTGCCCGGTATTCGACGGGTAATTTTGTCCCCAGCCATGATCACCGCCCGGATAATTCCCCTGGCCGCGATGATGACCTCCTTGATGACCACCTTGATGGCCGCCGGCCATCCCCTGCAAGAGCTTTTCAAAAAATCCCATGACATCCTCCGCGAACTGAGTCGGTAGATATGTGACCGGTTGCCTGATTCGCTGTTTCAGCGCCAAGCCTCCGGCCACGCCTGCAAACCTTATGCTTGTGTCGGCTCGGGGGCCGACTCGGCGGTGAAATCCTCTTCCTCAGCATCTTTGCCATGGACAAGGCGATAAAGAAGGGGCAGAACGAGAAGCGTCAGTGCAGTCGATGACAGGATGCCGCCGATCACTACCGTGGCGAGCGGACGCTGAACTTCGGCACCGGTGCCCGTTGCTATTGCCATGGGAACAAAGCCGAGGGAAGCGACCAAGGCCGTCATCAGCACGGGACGCAAGCGGGTCAATGCTCCCTCGTGAATGGCATCATCCAGAGTGCGTCCTTCTTCTCGTAAGCTACGGATGAACGCAATCATCACCAGCCCGTTGAGTACCGCCACACCGGACAAGGCAATGAAACCGATACCGGCTGAAATCGACAGCGGGATGTCTCTCAACCAAAGCGCAACGACACCGCCCGTTAACGCGAACGGAATGCCGGTAAACACTAGCAATCCATCTTTTGCATTGCCGAACATGACAAACAGCAGCGTGAACACCAGCAGCAAGGCAACAGGTACGACAATTTTCAGGCGTTGAGAAGCCGATTCCAGTTGCTCGAAGGTTCCGCCCCAGGATGTCCAATAGCCGGTCGGAATTTTGACCTCTGCCAGGCGTGTCTGTGCTTCGCCCACGAACGAGCCGATGTCCCGTCCCCGAACGTTGGCACTGACGACCACGCGCCGCTTGCCATTCTCCCGGCTGACTTGATTGGGCCCCGGCGCGACTTCCAGGCTGGCGACCTCACTTAAAGGGATATAGGTCGTACGCCCCTCGATGCCGTTGCTGACTGCAGTGCTTTTTGGCAAGGCGATCGGTAGACGCTTCATCGATTCGATATCAGAACGCAGGTTATCTGGGAGCCGAACAACAATATCGAAGCGTCGATCGCCTTCGAACATGGTTCCAGCCTCTCGACCACCAATGGCCGTCGAAATTGCATCCTGGACATCGCCGATGTTGAGCCCATAGCGGGCGGTCTTTTCCCGGTCGATGTTGACGGTCAGCATGGGCAAGCCGGTCGTCTGCTCCACCTTGACTTCGGATGCGCCAGGGATCTTTTCCAGAACGGCGGCAATTTTGCCCGCTGTTTCGTTCATCACATCCATATCGTCGCCGAAG
>CAYZIX010000102.1:0-17184 GCA_964478395.1 uncultured Candidatus Solibacter sp. | reverse complement strand
TCAACTCAGACACCGCGTTGTGGGCCGCGCCGCTCGAACTGTTCTGCGAAATCGCCATGGCCGTGCGCGCCAAGTCACCCGAGAAGAACACCTTCTATTTCGGCTACACGAACGGCTGGCTGGGCTACCTGCCCACTGCCAAGGCATTTGAGGAGGGCGGCTACGAGACCAACACGACGCCCTTCACTCCGGACGCGGAAGCCACTCTCACCGCGGCCGTGCTCAGGCGGCTGAAGTGAGGCCGCGCGTCCTCTCCATCGACATCTTCCGCGGCCTCACCATGCTCGTGATGATCTTCGTCAACGACCTGGCCGAGGTGCGCGGTCTGCCCTGGTGGACCTATCACATGCCGCGCGGCGTGAACGGCATGACGTATGTCGATGTTGTTTTCCCCGCCTTCCTGTTCATCGTCGGCATGTCCATTCCGCTCGCCATCAGTCGCCGCCTGGAGCACGACAGCTCGCAGTGGCGCCTCTGGCGGCACATCCTTCTGCGTTTTGCCAGCCTCGCCGTGCTCGGCATCTTCATCGCCAACTGGAGCCGGCTCGACCCCGCTCTCACCGGCCTTACCAAGCCCGTCTGGGCTCTCATGGGCTTCGCCGGCGCGCTCTTGTTGTGGAACGTCTACCCGCGCGAATCGAAACATCAGCGCCTGTTTACGTTTCTGCGCATCGCGGGCTTCGTGATGCTCTTCACGATGCTCGCCATCTACCGCCGCACTGGTCCGCAGGGCCAGCCCATGGGACTCAGCTTCGGCTACTGGGAGATCCTCGGCCTCATCGCGCGCGCCTATCTCGCCGTCTGCATTCTCTACGTGCCGCTGCGGAAGAAACCGTGGGCGCCCGCCGTACTACTGGCCGCATTCACCACGCTCAACGTCTTCTCGCGTGTCGACGCCGGCGCCTTCCTGCGCCACCTCTCCTTCTGGGTGTGGCCCTTCGGCCGCGGCGACTTGGCCTCCATCACCATGGCCGGCATCGTCGCTTCGCAACTTCTCTTGTCCGATCCGTTGAAGCCGTTCCGCCGCCGCGCGCTCGCCATGCTGGGCTACATCGCCGCGCTCACGCTGGCAGGCGCCGCCACGTTCACGTTCGGCGTGACGAAGCTGGGCGCAACGCCAACATGGTGTCTCTGGTGCTCAGCCATCAGCGCCACGCTCGTGCTGGCGCTCTACTGGCTGGTGGATGTGCGGGGCTTCACGCGCTGGGCCGCGTTCGCGCGGCCCGCCGGATCCAACACGCTGCTCACCTACCTGCTGCCCGACATCTTCTACGCCGCGTTCACCGTGGCGTGGATCGGCGCGCCATTCGACGCGGGCCTGCCCGGCGCCGCGCGCGCCACCGTCTTCACCGCGCTGATGCTCGGCTGGGCGGCCTTGATGACGCGCTGGCGCGTGCGTCTGCAACTCTAGTCCGGTGACGAGCCGCGACCGTCAGGAAGCGGTTGCGATCATGCGCCCTACACGTTGCGCGGCGCCGCTTCCGACGCCACCACCGTCACGTTCTGATCGCCGATCAACGCCGCCGGAATCGCCACTGACAGCGGTGCTTCATACATCTGCGGCCGGAACGGCAGCGACAGCAGCGTCTTCTCGCCGGCGCGGATCTCGTAGCTGCGCAGCGGCTCGCGCCCGGCCATGGCCGTGCTCCATTCGACAATCGCGCGGTCGCCGTCGCGCCGCACGTTCACCGTCGCCGGCTGCACCAGCACGTTGGTCTTTTCCTGGAAGTAGTTCGTCGCCACGCCGTGACGGTCGGCCGCGTCCTTCTCTATGCGCAGCCGCTCAGTCTCCGATGGCGTGTCTTTCATCGCCGCCGTCAGATTGGCCATCATCTGGTCGGCCTCCGGCTTCTCGCGATTGATCATGCCCGTGCCGATGATGGCGCAGCTCACGCCCGCCAGCGACAGCGGGTACCGCACCAGGTCCGAGCACGCCGTCGCCTCCGGCTTGCCCACTGAGTAGATGACGTCTTCCGGCGTGCGCGAAAAGCGCGGCTGCTTGCCGTAGAACGCCCCGTCGGCGAAGATCTTCATCGCAATCACGCCCAGCCCGCGCGCCACCGCCAGCTTCAGCACGTTGTTCTGGTGCGAGCTGCACAGCCGGTCGTTCGCGTTCAGCGCCACCAGTACCGTGTCGAGAATGTTCTCGTTGTCGCGCCGGATGGCGTGCATCAACACGGGCGAGCTCAGATGGCCCGTGATGCCGATGTGCCGCACATAGTGTTTGCGCTCCGGATTCAGGCCCGTGTAGTTGGTGCCGTCGCGATAGTCCACCAGCCCGGCCAGCGCGCCAATGCGTTCCGGCATCTTGGACCGCCGGTCGGCGAAGCCCTCATACGCCTGGTTCACTTGATCGATGGTCGTCAGGTTGTGGATCTGGATGGAATCCAGATACGCGCCCTCGGGGATGAAGCCCTTGCCGTCGCCAAAAATCTGCGTCAGTGAGCGCTTCAACTCTTCCACCGCCGTCGGCCCCGTCGCCGCCGGGTCCTTCGCAAAGCGCCGCCCAGTCTTGGTGGCCAGGAACAGCTTGGCGCGCAGCGCCGCGTTGTAACTCGTGTCGGTGGGCGTCAGATGCATGCGGCGGAACGCCTCGCCGTAGTTCATCTGGCTGGGCCCATACGCGTTGGCCGTGTCCAGGTAGTTCAGCCCCAGTTGCACGGCGCGCACAATAATGTCGGCCGGATCAATGCCGGGCTTGGTCCATTGCAGCGACGCCTGCCCGCCCAGCGCCAGCGGCATCACCATCCGCCCGGTGCGGCCCAGCAGGCGCTTCGGAAACTCATCGGCAGCGCCGGCAAACAGCCGGCCCGGGGTCAGCGCATCAGCCAGCGGGACCGCGCCCAACGTGCTGAGAATCTCGCGGCGAGAAATCATGGAGCCTCCTGACTTTCGATACCTGAAGTATACGTCAGGTTTTCAGCAGATTCGGGGCAACATTTGAGACAACCCGGTGTAAAATCGCTCCAATCGAGGAGAAGGAGGAACTGCCAACGCCATGCGTCTGCTGTGCCTGTGGATGACGCTCGCGGCCACTCTCACGGCCGCCGACTCCCCGCTGATTGGCACCTGGAAACATCAGCGCGATTCCGGCGGTTGGCGCGTGCTCGCCGGTGGCCAGGCGCTGCTGCGTCTGGACAAGGGCGGCCACGCTAATCTCACCGCCACCGCGCCCAACCAGAGCCCAATGATCGTCGACGGCACTTGGTCCGAAGTAGCCGGCCGCGTCACCATCAACATCCCCGGCCAGTTCGAGATCAAAAATGGCCCTTACCAGCTGAATGGTGACACCGTCGTCCTCCCTTCCGAGCTGTCCACCGACAACCCGGGCTCCTCCACCTGGGTCCGCGTCGTGGCGCAGGGTACCGACCTGATCTTCGCCGCCTTCAACCGCGCCGTGGAAGAGGGCAAGAGCGGCCAGAAGGCGGCCGACGAAGCGGCCAAGGAGGCGCAGAAGCAGAAGGGCGTGGAAAAGGCGGTTGTGACCAATGGCGGCGAAGGTATCGAGATCATCGATAGCGGTCCCGTCATCGACGGCCGCAAGCCGAAGACCCAGCTCTTTTTCGCCACTCGTTACGCGCCTCGCACGAAGCCCGTGCAGCGCAAGCTGAAGCCCTCGCTGCTCGCCTCGCAGCCCAATACGCACATCAACGCCGCCAACCCGCCGGGCGACCCCGACGCCCCCCAGTCGCGCACCGCCCTGCTGGTCTCGCCCTACTTCTCCCGGCCCCATTTCGCCTTCCGGCCGGAGGTCTGGAAACAGGGCGACACCGGGCCGCGCGCCCTGGCCAGCGTTGGCCAGACCACCACCATGAAGGAACTCGGTGACGACCCGCCGGCCAACGCCGCCACGCTCGAAAAGGCCGGCTATCACACCACCCTGCTGCTCGATGAGAAGGCCACGCCCGGCGCCATCTATCACGCCCTCGCGCAGCGCCCCGGCGTCGTCTACATCAGCACGCACGGCGGCGCCATGGCCGACACCGCGGCCATCGGCGTCGGCCCGCTACTGGGCATCCGGGGCGAAGCTCGCGAGATGGTTCACCGCCGCCTGCACGACCTGCTGGTGGCCGAAGGCGTCCCCGGCCGCGCCGCCGCCGCTGTCACCGTCGCCTGCATCGAGGACGTCGGCCACACCTCGTTCTGTTTCCCGCTGCTCTGGCCGGACTTCTTCAAGGCGGCTGTCGGCAGCAACGGTCTTCCTGAGTCGTTTGTCTATATCGACGCCTGCCATTCGGCCCAGAACACCGCCCTCGCCCAGGCCTTCAAGCCCAAGGCCTACCTCGGTTTCGAGCCCAGCGTCGCCGGCTGGGCCTCGGCCCGCTTTGCCCGCTTCATCTTCAGCAACATGGCCCGCAACGGCCATTCCGTGCGAGAGGCTTGGGACCGCATGAACGACGTTTGCGAGAATCCCAACCTCACCTGGCCCGAGGACGAGATCATCAGCCCGCCCACCAACCCCACCGACACCGATCTCAAAACCGAAGCTCACGGCATGGTGGCCATGGGCATCAACCAGCAGAAGTACGACCGCATCAACACCGAAACCATGTGGCTGATGTACCAGGCGCGCCGCTCCTACCGCGACATCAACGGCGGCGCCAATGCGCTGGAGCGCTGCTGGGATCTCTACTGGAAGGACGGCAAGCGCACGCCCATCGCGGACCAGTTCTGCAATGACGGCATCTCGGTCAGCATGCCCATTGAGGAGGAGGTGTACAACGCGCGCCACCTCGTCTCGGGCAATCCGAAGCAGCCCATCGGCCGTTTCGTGCTGCGCTAAAGTTCAGTCACAGGAATTTGATTTTGTGTTTTGAACGCTTTGGCGTTTTTCCGCACCTGCCCGGGGCTATACTCTCGCGTGGGGTCAAAATGCTGGCCAGCTTATCGCACCCCGTCGCCTTAAGTAGAGCGGCCGGCGCTTCGGCGCCGGTTTATCATCCAGGCGGCTGCTCTTCGGAGCAGAGTACCGGTCCCATGTAAGCCCTGCTGAGCTCGAATAAATTCGGGGGCTCCCTCGGGAGCCCCTGGGCGAACCAATCGTCACCCGCTCAAGGCCGTAGTGTGCCTATTTTGGATCGTGATACGAGCGCCCGGCAGCGTACAGCGCCGCGCGCGCCTCCAGCGCTTCGTCGCGCCTGCCCGTCAACTCAATCGCGCGCCGTATTGCCGACCGCGCCTCGTCAAATCGCCCGGCCTCGGCGTAGGCCGCCGCCAGCGTGTCGTAAAGCTGCGCATCCGGCTGCTGGCTCACTTTGCGCGCCAGTTCGGCCATCTCCACCGCACGCGCGCCGTTGCGCGCCTTCGCGTCCGGGCACGCCGCTAGCGCCCAGGCCATGTTCAGCAGAATCGGCAGCCGTCCCGGCTCAATCTGCCGCGCCAGCTCCCACTCATCCAGCGCCTGCGCGTAGCGCCCGCGCATCATGTATGCGTTGCCCAGGTTGAAGTGCGCTTCAAGCGAAGCCGGATTGGTTTCGAGCGACCTCCGCCACTCCGCCACAGCCTCGTCCAGCCGGCCTTTCTGCATCAGAATCAGACCGAGATTGTTGCGGACTTCCGTGAATTCCGGATTGATTTCGAGCGTTTTACGAAAATGCGCCGCGGCCTCGTCCAGCTTGCCCTGCCGCAGCAGCAGCCCCGCGAAATTGTTGCGCGCCTTCACGTCTTCCGGGTCAATCTGCAGCGCGCGCGTCCACGCCGCCAGTGCTTCGTTGACGCGGCCCTTCTCGGTCAAATCCCAGGCTGCGTCGTACAACCTGTAAAACTCCGTCGCCGGAGCCTCCATGCGCTGCATCGTGTCCGCTGGCGCATCGACGAATTCGGGAATGTTGGCCGCGCGGTTAGCGGCCGTCGAGTTCTCAATCAGAATAGCCGGGCTGTCGTTGCCCTGCTCGTCGATATGCGTCAGAAACAGTTGCGTGTAGGGCGAGCGGCTCTTCGAGCTGAACACCAGCCAGCGCCCGTTCGGCGAGAAGCTGTGCCATGAGTTCATGCGCGCCGTGTTGGCGCGCATCCGGTGCGGCACGCCGCCCGCAGCGGACACAATGTAGAGCTGACCGTCGGGCCGCATCAGTTGCCCGTTGCGCGCCTGCACATACACCAGCCAGCGCCCGTCCGGCGAGATCTTCGGAAACGAGTTGCTCATGCCGTTCCGCGACGCGCCCTCCACCGGCGTGGCCACGCCGCCGCGCCCGCCGTTGAAGGGGATGCGGTAGAGGTCGTAGCGCACCTGCGGCTCGGCCGGATCGTTGGCGAAAGTCGCCAACGGCGCGCCCGCCGGATAGGCGTCGCGCGCCTCGGCGCGTGAAAACACCAGATACTGCCCGTCCGGGCTCCACACCGCGTTCGACTGCACATAGCGCGCATCGTCCGCGCCGGGCAGTGCGCGCATGCGGCCGTCCGCGCGGTTGTACCAGGCCAGAATGCCGCGCGTCGGATAAAACACCTGCAAAAAGCGGTAATCCTTGAAATTCGCGACGAAATACTCCACCTGCGTCGTCGTCATGACAATCCGCCCGTCGGGCGAAAGCTGCGACATGAATCCGATGCGCTTGTCCTTGGCCATCTGCCCGCGGAAGGCGCGCCAGCTGATCACGTCCTCGTCGCGAATCGACATCTGGCGCGCCACCGGCACCATCGCATACAGGCCCTTGTCGTTATGCGGACCATCCAGGTCCAGGCCCAGCGTCTTGCCGTCGCGCGAGAACGAGTGGCAGTTGGCGCAGGTGTGTATGCCCGTCATCACCACCCGGCTGGCCGGCTCCGAAACGTTGCGCAGCCGCCACGCCACCAGCGGCAGCAGCTTCGGCGCCAGCGGCTTGATCACGCCCTTTTCGAGTTCCGACGGCATCAGCGGCACGTCGCGGTAAAAGATCGGCGCGCCCACCGGGTCGCGCGACGTGCGCAGCGTCATCTCGCCGCGCGACACCGCCTGTTCACCCGCATAGCCGGTGATCGTAACGGTGGCGTTCGCTTCCATCGAGCCGCGCCGGATGGCGGCCCACGCCTGAGTGTCCGGGCGCCAGGTGTGTACGCCGCTGCGTGGGCTCGGCCGTTCATTAGTCGGCCCCACGGCGCGCTCGTCCAATTCGCCCAGTTGCGGCGGCTCGCCCTTCGAGGCGAACTCCAGCCGCGCGGCTCCGGACGAAAACTTGATCTCAATCCGCCAGTCGCGCGCCGCGCCCGCATCATCGCGCCATTCAAACTGCGGAGCCGCGAAGTCAGCCGGGAAGACACTTTCGTTGAGCGGATAGTCGATAGCAATCCGGGCCGCCGGCTCCAGGCTTGCAATACGCACCAAGCCAAGAAACAGCGCCATACCAATCAGCGAGCGCCCCATCCCTCTACGATATCCGCTTCAAGCGGCCAGTTCGTAAAGCCGCAGGTCGCTCACCAGCGCGCGCACGCCCGGCGCCGTGGCCTTGGTTTCCAGGCGGCAGTATTCGTCGCTGGAGCGGCCTTCCACCGATACCCGTCCAGGCGTATGCGTCACACGCCAGCCTTGCGCCGCGACCGCGTTTGGCGCACCACCCGCAATCATCTGCAACCCGCCCTCCGGGCCGTAGAAGATGGTCCAATCCTCGCCGCCGAGCCCCCCCTCCACACAGCAGGCCGCGGTCTCCAGCAACATACGCGTATTGTCCAGCAGCCGGCTCACACCCCCCTTTTCGGGCGCAGCCGTCCGGACGTGAGACTATTTCCCGCTGGCGTGCACGGCCTGGCACATGGCGATGACATTTTCCGGCGGCACGTTGGCCATGATGTTATGCACCTGCTGGAACACGAATCCGCCGCCGGGCGCAAAGGTGTGGCAGCGCTCGATCACATGCTTGCGCACTTCATCAGGCGTCGCGTTCGGCAGCACGTCGCGCGTGTCGCAGCCGCCGCCCCAGAACGTCAGGTCGCGGCCGAAATCGCGCTTCAGCCCTTCCGGCTCCATGCCGCGGCAACTCGTCTGCACCGGGTTGATGGCGTCGAGCCCCGCTTCAATCAGCAGCGGCAGCAGCGGCCGCACGCCGCCGCAGCAGTGCAGCATCACCTTCACCGGCGCCAGTTCCTTGGCGCGCTTCCACATGGTCGCGTGGCGCGGCTGGAAGAACTCCTTGTACATGCGCGGCGAGATCTGCGGACCGTTCTGCGCGCCCAGGTCGTCGCCGAACAGGATGACGTCAATCGAGTCGCCGACCGCCGCCAGATATTTTTCCAGGTTTGCGAGGTGCACTTCCACCAGCGCGTCCAGGAAACGGTGCGCACGTTCAGGCTCGCCGGCGAGCATCACCAGAAAGTCGTCCATGCGGTAGTAAAATTGCCCCATTTCGAGCAAATTTCCGCCAAATAGCCCAATAATGGCGCGATCTGTCGACGCCCGCAGCTTCACGGCCCCGGCCCTCAGCACGGCCGGATCGGCCGCGGCCGGACCGGGGAACCCCGCCACCGACGTCCACATGTGCTCGGGGAACAGCGCGGCGATGCGCGTCAAATCCTCACCGTCGTCACGAAACGGCCAGTAGGTCTGGTCAAAGAACAGCGCGCCATCGGGCATACGCGCCATGACACGCCCGCTGGAGTTACGGAACACCCAATCCTTGCCCAGCCGCTCTGGCACAGCCCATTTCGGCGCCTGGCACGGCGTGCCGTCCGGCAGGGTCCAATCCACCCACCATGTGTCGTCCTGGCAGAAGCCCTGGCCAATCTCCACCGTATCCACGCCGAGCGCGTCCAGCACGTCGTTGTCGACCACGGCCAACTGCTGCACCATGTCGCGCACACGCACCTTGCGTGGCTCCAGACCCAGCGCCGCGCGCAGCTTCGGATACAGCACCGCCGAGATGCCGGACGAGCGGTGCCCGGCAATATCGAGCGGCACACGGTCCGGCTCGACGTGATTCAAAGCGGTCAGCACGCGCTCGCGTGAAGTCATGAAAATACTTACTCCCCAGCTCCTCACGCTACTACATTGCAGGCCCGCGTTGGAGGCCCGCCACAAAGCTGAATAGACGTTCATATAGGCTCGTAAAACGACATGCTATGGTGGTGGCGCAGGTTGGTGAATGAAGGATATGATCGAGATCCCCCCGGGCCTCCGGGGAGTTGCGCGCCGCGCCGCGGTCGCGTTTTTTCTTACCAGTGCTTTGGCGGTTGCGCAGCAACCGCTATCGCTGGCCGATGCCGATGAGCGCGGCGCGGCCATGTTTAAACGATCCGGCGCTACCGGGATGGTGCTGGTGGTGGTGCGCAACCGTGAAGTGATGATCCGGGGCTACGGTGAAACGGCGCCCAAGAGCGGGGCAAAGCCGGGCGCGAACGCGCTGGTGCGGCTGTGCTCCATCTCGAAAGTGTTTGCCGGCGAGTTGCTGGTGGAGCTGGCCAACGAAGGCAAGGTGAAGCTGAACGATCCGCTGCAGCGGTATGCGCCGCGCAATGTGGTTGTACCCGAAGGCGCCAACAAGACGCCGGTCACGCTGCTGGATCTGGCCACGCACACAGCCGGGCTGCCGCGCGAGGTGGGCCCGTATCCAGAGGACACCGCGCACTTTACGTTTCCGGACTGGAATTACCGCTGGGAGTGGCTGCCGAAGCAGAAACTGATCTACCGGCCGGGTACGGCCGCCTTGTATTCGAACATCGGCTTCGACCTGCTGGGCGACGCGCTGGCGTCGGCCACGAACAAGAGTTACGCCCGTCTGCTGGACGAGCGCATCATCTGGCCGCTCGGCATGCGGGACACGACGCTGTCGCCCACCGCCGAACAGTGCGGCCGGTTGATGCGCGGAGCCACCGACGAAGGCGCGTGCACCGACACGCAGGCATCGGGCCCCAGCGGCGGCCTGTATTCGACGCCCGTGGACATGGCCCGGATGATGCGCTACCTGCTGCGTGTTCCTGGTACATCCGCGCAAACTGCGCCGCCGGTCGCCATCTACCTGAAGCCGGACCAATTGAAGTCGGTCCGTAAGCTGAATCACGCCGGAGCGCCGACCGGCATCGGGGCGGCCTGGATTCAACTGGGCGATCCGGACGGCCCGTCCACGCTGGTACAGAAGACCGGCGGCGGAGCGGGCTTCGAAACCTACATCGTGTTGAGCCTGAAGCGCCAGACGGGCGTTTTCTTCGCGGTGACCAAGGGCAAGCGGCGCTCCCGCACCGGTCTGGTGCGCGAAGCGAACAATCTGCTGACCGATCTGGCGGGCGTGCCGCCGGTGGAGCCCAAGGCCAAGAAGGCGCGCGCCGAGAAAAAGAAGCCGGCCCGTGCCCATCGGCGGGGCTCGAAAAAGACTGCGAAGTAGTTTTCTACTCGATCTTGAGCGGCAGCGCCGGGCTGACGGCACCTGCTTGCCCCGGATAATTCACGATAATTTCGCGTCTGACAGAAGGGTCAATGACCACTGTCTGGGGCAAGGTGACGGTCACCAGATAGAGACCTGCTGTTCCACTGGCCCGGCTGCTGATTACCGTGAGTGGTTCTGACCAATACATCGGCTGGCCGTGCCATGTCGGAATGTACTGGTGGAACGTCCAGTTAAAACTCAACGTCGTCGCGCCCGATGCGTCCACCGGCCCCATGCCCGTCATGCGCGCCGTTATCGTCTCGCCCAATTGCGCCGGATTGTCGTCGGTCACTTCCGTCACCCCATCCGCGTGCAGCCAGGTCGCGCTGCGCCCGCCCGAACCGATGAACGCCGGCATCACCTCGACAACCGTGTAGCCGGTGTCTGCCGGCTGGAACGGCGACCCTTTGGAGCCGACGCGGACCTGGTTCGAACCAACCTCCGCATCGTCCGGCACCAGGAACTCCACATCGTCAGTACTCTCGGCAGTCACCGTCACGGCCTTGCCGCCGGCCGTGATTTCGGAGTCGCCGAAGCCACGCCCCCACAGCCAGTAGAGCCCGCCGTGCGCCCACGTGTCGGTGAGTGGGTCGCGCGCCAGAATGCGCGGATACGCGGGCGCAATCTCCTGCACCTCTCCGGTGATGAGGTCGATCCGCACCACACGCAGATTCTCGGTAGCAGCAAAAACAGCCGTCGCGTCATGCGCCAGGCTGATGTCAGCTACATTGGCTGTTTCAGTGGTCAACTGCCGCCGCTCGCCGGTCCAGAGGTCCTTCAGCCACACCTGCTTCACGCCGTCCGGGTTCTTGCCCTCCCAGTCCGCGCCGGAGATGAACACGGCGGTGTGACGGTCCGACGCGAGGTCCGGCTGCTCGATGCCGGCCGTGCTCTCTTCAATACTCGTCAACTCCTTGGTGCTGAGGTTCAGGCTGTAAAGCGTATCCGTTGACGTTGTGCTGCCAACACCCAGCGCAAACTCGCCCGCCGGATCGACGACATACGGCGTCAAACTGAGCTTCGCGTTTTCCGGCGCATCGGCGTCGGGCCGCCAGATATAGGAACCGATGACGATGGTGCCGTCGTCCGCCACCATGCGCCGCACCGGCAGGTTGGCAGGGGACGTATAAACAGTTGCCTGTTCCACCCGGCCGTCCATCAGCCGGATGCGGCGGATGCCAAGGCTGTTCACGCCCGAATCCGGCACATCCGTGGCGGTGACCACCCACTCGCCGTTGTCGCTCACGCTGCCCGTTCCCCAGCCCACCTGCCACTCGACACCCGTGTCGCGATTGCGCCACATCACCACGCCGGCAGCCACCTCCGCAATGATGCCCTGGCAACTGGGGCACACCAGCTTGCGCGTGTAGATCTGAATCGCGCCGGAGTTGTCTTCCTGGATCCGCTCGTAGGTCCATGCGCCGCTGACGTCGCGCATGGCCGTGCCCCACTGGCCCGTGTCCCACTTCACCACCTTGCGGAGCTTGTCAGCCGTCTCACCGCGCATGGTGAGATTGGTGGTCGCGTAGACCGCCATGCCGCCAGCGGCGGTGCTCAAGCGGAGCATCTCCGGCGTAGTCTGCCCCCAGACGGCAAGGCCGCCGGCTAGAAAGGCGCCCAACCGTGACCACGTAAATATGCGCATTATTCTGGAGTAGTTGCAATTTAAGCGCCACATCCAGCCCATCCAAATCCGGCACTTAACCGGCCGCACCGTGTCGTTTTTCCCCATCTGCGCCACGCCGGAACACGGTTATACTGTGAGCATGAGGCGTGAGGGATGGTACGCCGCTGTGCTGTTGTGCGTGGGAATATCCACGCTATGTGGCGGTTCAAAATCTGATATTCAGTGGGTGCGACGCTCGCCGGGAGCGTGGGAAATGGCCCTGGAATCCGGCAAGCCGATCCTGCTGGACGTTTGGGCCAGTTGGTGCGCGCCATGCAAGGAGATGGACCGCACGGTATGGTCCGATCCGCGCATTATTGAATTGTCGCGCAACTTCGTCTGCATTTCGGCCGAAATCGGGCGAGGCGTGCAGGCCGATGACGAAGACCTGACGTTTGGCTCTCACGGCGCCTACCGAGTTAAGCAGATCCCCACGCTGGTGATTCTCGATCCGTGGCGCGAGGTCCTGCTGTTTAGTGAAAGCCGCATCTATACGCGGGAGCTGATCCCGATCATGCGCGAGATTCCTAAGTCTTACGAGACAGTCCGGCGCGCCCGGGAGGCCCTATTGGCGGAGCGCGAAAACTCACGGGCGCTACAGCAGGTGGGACAGCTCTACGACAGTTCCACCGCCTTCGGCATCGCCAACCGCTACTACCGCGAAGCCTTGCGGTATGGCGCGGCCAAGGAAGATGACCAACTGCGTGAAACCCTGCACTTCACCATTGCCTGCAATGAAATCCGGCGTGCCGACTGGAACTCCGCGCGCAAGGAACTACGCCGCTTCCAGGCGCTGTTCCCCGACTCGCCACGCATGTCGCAGGTGCTGCTGGGCCTGATGCTGGCCGACGTCCGGCAGAAGCACGGAAAGGAAGCGCAGGCGCAGTTCGATGAGATCCAAAGCCGCTTCCCAGCATCCGAGGCAGCCGATTCAGCCCGCCAGTTGATGACGCAGTTAAAACAGCCTAAGAGCCGTTGATCGTCTACTCCTGGCGCAACGCCGTCATCGGATCCACGTGCGCGGCGCGCGCGATGGGCACGGCCACGGCCGCGAGCGTCGACGCCGCAACCGCCGCCAACGCCAGCAGTATGGCGCGCGCATCAGAGATCTGTACACCCACCAGCAAGCTGGCCAACACACGCACCGCCGCCAGCGACAGCACGGCTCCAATTAGCGTACCCGTCACGGCCCAGCGCAGCGCGGAGCCCAGAATGAGACGCGCCAGATCCGGTGTGCGCGCGCCCAGCGCCACGCGAACGCCGAACTCAGCGCGGCGGCGCTCCACGGCGTAGCTCATCACGCCGTGTATCCCTGCCATGGCGAAGATCAGCGCGAGCATGGCGAATACGCCGGCCAGATAGGTGCGGAAACGCGGCGCAGAGATGGTGGCGTCCAGCGTGGCGCGCAGCGTAGTGAAACTGGTGGCGATGTCCGGATTTAAGCCGCGCACGGTTTGCCGCACGGCTTCGGTGAGCAACGCCGGATCGCCATAACTGCGCACCACCACTTGCAGCTCATTCGCCATGAACGGGTGCTGCGTGACGGGCATGTAGAGCTCAGGGGCGGCCGGCTCGGCCGGCGAATCGTTGCGCATGTCGCCCACCACGCCCACCACACGCATCCACACATCGCGGTCCAGGCCGCACTTGATGCGGCGCCCGATGGGGTCCTCGCCCGCGAACGTCTGCCGCGCCAGCGCGGCGCTCACTATGGCCACCGGCTCGCTGGCAAACTGATCGGCCACAGTGAAATCGCGGCCACGAAGCAGCGGCGCGCCCATGGCCTGGAAGTAGCCCGGCCCGCTCAAGCGGAAACCGGCCTCGGGCAGCCGCGCACCGGGCGTGAACGTGTGCTTGCCTGCCACCGCGTACAAGCCATTCGAATGGTACAGTCCACCGGGCAGACCCATCACAACGGCGGCGTTTTTGACGCCCGGTAACGCGCGCAGCCGTGCGGTGAGTTGCTCAAACGTCGAGCCGGCGCGAACGTATTCATCTTCCGTGCCCGCGGGCAGATGAGCATACATCACCAGCACACCGTCGGGCCGGTAGCCGAGCTCGGCATCGAGCAGCGTGGCGAAGCTGCGCCCCAGCAAGCCCGCACCCAAGGCCAACACAAACGCCAGCGCGATCTCGGCCACCACCAGCGCGCCGCGTAGACGTTGCGCGTACCCACCGGCCAGCCCGCGTCCGCCGCCCTGCTTGAGCGTCTCATTGACGTCCGTCCGCAACGCCTGCCAAGCCGGGGCCAAGCTGAAAATCACGCTGGCGGCCATGGCCACCAGGCACGCAAATGCGAAAGCGCGCGCGTCGACAGTGACTTCATCGAGCCGCGGCAAATTCTCCGGCGCCAGCCGCAGCAGCGCTCCCGTGCCCGCCCAGGCCAGCACCCAGCCGAGCGCGGCGCTGGCCGCAGCAATCAGCAGCCCTTCACTCCACAGCAGGCGAACGATGCGCGCCGGGCTGGCGCCCAGCGCCACGCGCAAGCTCAGCTCGCGCGCACGGGCCGTTGATCGCGCCAGCATCAGGTTGGCCACGTTGGCGCAGGCAATCAGCAGCACCAGCCCCACCGCGCCCATCAGCACCCACAGCATGGTGCGCACCGTGCCGGTGAGATAGTCGTGCAGCGACACCGCAACAAAACTCTTGTTTTTGTTTTCAGCCGGATACGCCGCCGCCAGCCGCGCGCCCAGCGCCTGCAACTCCGAGGTGGCCTGATTGATGCTCACGCCCGGCACAAGCTTGGCCACCGTACGGTAGTTGTAAGCCGTGCGGCTGCTTCGCTCCATCTCCGGCGGGAAGCTGACCCACACGTGACTCTTGCGGTTCGGGTAGGCGAAGCCGTCCGGCATGACAGCGGTAATCTCGTAGGCCTTCTTTTCCACGTTCAGCGTGCGCCCCAACGCGGCGCGCTCACCGCCGAAATTGCGGCGCGCGAAGCCAGCCGAAACGGCGGCCTGGTGCGCGGCCGGAGCGTGACCGGCGGCGGGCGGCGTTGAAAACACCGTGTAGAAGCCCGGGTCGACGTAGTAGACACCCGTAAACTCGGCATGGTCGCCCAACTGCACGCCGCTTTCACCACCGACGACACGGCTCAGCGCCTGGTATGAACGCATCTCACGCCGCACATCGGCCAGATCGCCACCGCTCAGCCGCGGCGTTCGCTTGCCCGTGTCCTGCCACGCGGTTTGCAGCGAGACGATACGCTCCGCGCCGGGGTAGCCCAGCGGCGCTAGCAGCACTCCGTAGACGACACTGAACAGCGCCGTGGTGAGCCCGATGCCGGCGCCAAGCGTGGCCACCGAGGTGAGCGTAAATCCTCTGTCGCGCGCCAACCGCCGCGCCGCCTGAACCCAGAGAGTGGAGGAGATCATTGCCATAAGTGAAAACGCTTCAGCCGGCACCCCAGTTCCGTAAGAATGCCCAGGGCTTGGGTATGGCACGGTCACGCGATGGTTGGGCCGAGGCAACCCGAGGCGCTCGGAGCCGGAGTTGAAACGACTCATTTTCAAATCTTTACGGGCGGGCAGAGGGGCGCCGGGAACTCGGGACCCTCCAATGGCTCAGAAATGGTGTTAAGTAACTGTGAATCAGTTATTTGCGAGTCGTTTTCGGGTTGATTTTGCGGTGCGTGTAAAAAGGCGAACGCGCAGAGCATCTGCGGGCTGTGTGAGGCCGCGTTCTGCTTTTGGGTGACAGTGCGAGCCATAAGATCCCCTTCTGGTAAGAGTCTGAACCTGGGGCAGGCGGAACCGGACGGGGGCCGGGAAGGGGATTAGCTCCAGGGCGATGAAACAATGGGAGATGTATGGGCTTGGAGAAATTTGCGAGAGGCGTGAACGCTAATTTCGGAGGCATGCGGGGTGGGGCGATGCTGGCAGGGGCCGCAGGAAACAACGGGCGACCGCGGAATTCGCCGGCGCCCCAGGCCCGGATTGGTGGAAGCGTAATCACGCACTCCGGCCAGGGGCGGAACTGGGCGTTCCCCGCCCACATCGAAGCGCTGAACAACTTCATTTCCGAGTCGTGCGTCACTCACCCAACGCATACCCACATTGGCGAGATGGCGACTATGCGGCAAAGTGAATCTCAAAGCTTCCCAGAGGCGGACATCGCCACTGCGGCGATGAGTCAATGGGCGAATGCCATGCCGCGACGAGCCAGCCAACTGTATCTGGAAGGAGGCCCCCTTGACGCGAAGTGGGAACGGCGCCAAACTCAGTAAGCACAGCCTCGGGCCATGTCCTGCGTGGCCTCAAACGGTATGGCACTTCCTGAAGCGCTTCGTGGAACCACGTGGACCGCGCGGACAGCGCGCAGGATGATGCCTTTGTTGGTGTGGTGCGCCGAAAGGGAGCTGACCATTGAGTACGGTCAGATGGACGCTGAGCTCCAGAAGCGCCGCGGTCATCACGTCTTTCTGCCGCAGTATGGCCATCCGGCTGGAGCAATCGGCGATGCCCTCATTGAGACTTCTGAGAGACTTCGGAAGGACATCCCGCCCTTGAACGCAATTCTTGTCAATAAATCCGGTGTCCCCGGTAAGGGTTGCGATTACTATCTTTCACGCTACATCGACAGGAGAGAGCGCACGAATCTCAGTCCGGATGAACGTCGAGCAATGGCCGAGGAAACTGCAAATGTTATCTACCGCTTCGGGCAGTGGGCGCAAATCCTGGATGATTATGGACTCATGCGCGAAACCCGCGGAGTTCCTGCTCTAAGCCAAGAAGGTCGGGCAATTCGTCCTCGCAGGTCCGGATGGTCAACCGGACCTGAAAGCGCCGCGCACCTCGCCCTCAAGGAATGGGTCGCGAACAATCCAAGGATCATTGGGAGCCCCATCCCATTTCGATCCGGCAGGCCAGAATGGGTCTTTGCATCGGCGGATCGCGCAGACGTTATGTTCAAGCATCGGGAGGGTTGCGTTGCCGTGGAAGTGAAGGCACACGACGCGAACGAAGCCGAGCTTGAGCGTGGTATCTACCAATGCGTCAAGTACCAAGCTCTTCTCCGGGCCGAACTCAAAGCCGAGCGCATGATCCCAAACGGCCGGGCGGTTTTGGTGACGGAGCATCAGCTTCCGTCACAGCTTCGGAGACTAGCCACGTTGTTAGGTGTTCGAGTCATCTCGGTCAAACGTTGACGGTCGTTGCGCCGTCACCTGGGCCCGCGTACTCGGAGACCGCG
>CAYZIX010000101.1:0-17224 GCA_964478395.1 uncultured Candidatus Solibacter sp. | reverse complement strand
CACGCGGTAGAGTTCGCCGCCGGAGACGATGTCGAAGCCCGCGCCGGCCTTGGCAAGCAGGCGCAGCACGGCCAGATTACCGTTAGCCTTAACCGCGTAATAGACGCGATGCGGCACGCCGTCGAGCCCGTCGGCGTATGCGCGATAGTTATTGACGATAGCCGATGCCGAGTAGACGTAGCATGGCGTGCCGACTGAGCGAATGAGCCGTTGTAACTCGACGCCCTCGCAATAGAGCACGCCGTCGCTATAGCGAAAAGCGCTTTCCATCCTTCTCCTTACTTGACCCGCAGCACGATAACGCTCTGGTCGTCATGGACGGGTTGAGTTTCGCGAAACTCCTCGATGTCATCGATGAGCCCATCGGCAATCTGCTGTGCGGGCAGATGGCAATTCGCCTCCAGGTAACGGCGCAGGCGGCGGCGGACATACTCCTCGCCCGTGGGATTGGGCTGATCCTGCACGCCGTCACTGAATAGCACCACAACGTCACCGGGTTCGGCTTCGAAGCTCGTCTCGTCGTAATCGATGTGTTCAAGCAGGCCGACGGGCACACCGGCAGCCTGTGGCTGCAAGATCTGGCCGGAGCGGCAGATTAGTGGCGTGGTGGATCCGGCGTTGGCCATGACAAATTCGTGCTCAAGCGGGCGCCATAGCATCACCAGCAGCGTCACAAAGCGCGCGGGCACCTGGCGCTCCATCATCGTGTCGTTGACGATACGTAGCAGGTCGGCCGGCCGCCGCAGACGATGTGCGGCCGAGCGCAGCACGCCGCTGAGCATGGCGCCGTAGAGAGCCGCCGCGGCGCCTTTGCCGCTGGAGTCGCCAAAGGCTAGCATGGCGTGCTCGTCGTCGTAATCGAAGAAGTCAAAGACGTCGCCACTGACCAGCCGGGCGGGTTTGGTGCGGATGCCAACTTCAAGCCCGGCCAGCGGCGGCGGCTCCTGGGGCAGAAGGACGGATTGCAGCTTATGGGCGGCGTGGAGGTCCTGCTGGATGGCCTGCTCGCGCCGTTCGAGTTCTTCGTAGAGGCGCGCGTTTTCAATGGCGATGGCCACTGACGGCGCAATCTGGGTCAGTGTGCGGACGTGGTCCTCGTTGAAGTAGCCAACGCGCTCGCTTTCGAGATCCATCACGCCGATGACGCGGTCCTTGACGATCAGGGGCACGGCGACTTCGCTGCGGATGCCGGTATGCGACTCGATGTAGCGCGGATCGCTCGAAGTATCCCGCGCCAGTACCGGCTTGCGCGAAATGGCGGCGGCGCCGGTGAGGCCCTGGCCGAGCGGCAGAGCGTCGAGCGGCGTTTTGCGGTCGAAGCGCTGGCTGAATAGGCTGCGTAGCTGTTTGGCGTCTTCGTCCACGCGCAGCACAATGAAGGCGTCGTAGTTGATCAGCCGCTTGACGCTGCGCGCGATCTTGTCGAGCAGCGCATCCAGTTGTAGGATGGAGCTGAACTCCTGCGCCATGGCGGCCAGCGTGCGTTGTGTGCGGCTTTGGCGCTCGACGCGGCGATGCAGACGGGCATTGTCGATGGCGGTGGCGACGCGCGCGGCGATGAGTTGCAGCAACGCGCGGTCCTGCGTCGAAAACGCATCCAGGCTGGTGGATTGCAGGTCGAGCACGCCCACCAGGCGCTGCCGGGCCACCATCGGCACGGCCAACTCCGAGCGCACTGCGTCAAGCGCATTGAGGTAGCGCGCGTCCTCCAGAACATTACTGGCCAACACGGGTTGCTTGGTGGCAGCGGCCACGCCGGTGAGTCCTTCGCCAAGCTTGACGATCAGGTTCCGGACGATCTCCGGACGATGGCCCAGCGCGTAGCGGATGCGCAGGCCCTGCCGGCGCTCGCTGTAAAGCAGGATGGCGAACAGTTCGTGCGGGATCACCTGGCGGATAATGCCGGCCAGATTTTCGAGCAGCAGTTCAAGATTGAGCGTTTCGCTGGTAGTGGCGCTGACTTCCAATAGGAAATCAAGCAATTCGGCCCGTTCCCGGAACCGGACCCGGGTTTTACTCTGCGACGCCATGGCGCGCTACCGGGCCGCGGCCTCAATGATCTGAACGCCGGCGCTGGCGCCGATGCGGCTGGCGCCGGCTGCCACCATGGCACGCAGATCATCCAGTGAGCGAATACCGCCCGCCGCCTTGACGCCAAGCGTGGTGCCCACTACCTGGCGCATTAGCGCAACATCGTGCGTGGTGGCGCCGCTCTTGGCGAAGCCGGTGGAGGTTTTGACAAAGTCCGCGCCGGCCTGTTTGGCGATGACACAGGCTGCAATCTTTTCCTCGTCGGTGAGCAACGCGGCCTCAATGATCACTTTGAGGATAGCGCCGCCCCGATGGGCGGCCTCGGCCACGGCCTGGATGTCGCACTGGACGGTGAGATAATCTCCGCCCTTCAGCGCGCCGACATTCAGCACCATGTCGATTTCCCGCGCACCCACGCGCACAGCGATTTCGGTGTCGCACACCTTGCCGGGCGTTGAACTGGCGCCCAACGGGAATCCGACGACCGTGCAGACCTTCACTGGTGAACCTTCCAGCAGGTGAGCCGACAGCGCCACCCAGCAGGGGTTGATGCAGACGCTGGCGAAACCATAATGACGCGCCTCGGCGCACAACTTCTCAATGTCGGCGTGCGTGGCGTCCGGCTTGAGAATTGTGTGGTCGATCAATGCCGCAAGATCGGCGGCAGACTCAGCTGGAGCCGCAGCAGGGACTGCGCAGGCGGCTTTCCCCGCCGCCTGGCAGGGCTCGCACGTAAGCGTCTGGCGCCCGGTGAGAGCCAGGATCTGTTCGCCGATTTCGGCAGCAATCTTTTGGAGTTCCGCAGGGTCCAAGTTCAATATCGCCATTCGCGGCAACTGCACGCGAAAGGCCCATCATAACATAGGGCTGCGGCCGGCCCCGGCTATCTGGCCGCGGCCGGGCGGGCATGCCGGAAGATGCGTGTCAGGCCCTTCAGGGCGCGGTCGACTTCCTTCTCAGTGATGATGTAGGGCGGCAGCATGCGAATCACGTTGTCGTGCGTCACGTTGAATAGCAGCCCCTCCTGCATGCCGGCCTGTACCAGGTGGCGGCAGGGGAAGTCCATCTCTACGCCGATCATCAGGCCGGAACCGCGCACGTTGCGGACAACCGAGCCCGACTGCGCCAGCGTGCGCAACCCGTCGAAGAAATAGGCGCTAACCCGCTGCATCTGCGGCATCAGTTCGTCGAGGATGTCGTAGAACTCCAGCGCCACGCGGCAGGCCAGAGCGCCGCCGCCAAACGTAGTGCCATGCATGCCGGGGGCGATGGAGGCCGCGGCTCGCTCGTTCATCAAAATGGCGCCCAGCGGCAAGCCGCAGGCAATGGGCTTGGCCAGCGTGACGATGTCGGGCATCACTGGTGGCGTGTGGAGTTGATAGGCGAAGTGCGTGCCCGGCCGGCCAACGCCGCACTGGATCTCGTCGAACACCAGCAGGGCGTTATGGCGGTCGGCCAGTTCGCGCGCCTTACGCAGCCACTCCACTGGCAGCGGCATGATGCCGCCTTCTCCTTGGATCACTTCCAGGAAAATGGCGGCGGTGCTATCGCCGACGGCAGCCTCGAAAGCCGCCAGGTCGCCCATCGGGACGAACTTCACGGCCGGCATGAGCGGCTCGAAATCCGCTCGATACTTGGGCTGGCCGGTGATGGACAGCGCCCCAATGGAGCGGCCGTGGAAGCTGTTTTCCAGTGCGACAATCTCACATTTGGCTGGACCGGCGGCGCGGCGGCCGTGCGAGTGGGCTGCCTTGATGGCGCCCTCGTTGGCCTCGGTGCCGGAATTGCAGAAGAAGACGCGCTCAAGACCACTGGTCTGGCACAACTTCTTGGCCAGCGGAGCCTGATACTCGTGGTAGTAGAGGTTGCTCGAATGAATGAGCAACGCCGCCTGTTCCTTGATGACGCGCACAATGCGCGGATGGGAGTGGCCCAGCGCGTTGACGCCGATGCCCGAGATCAGGTCCAGGTAGCGGCGGCCCGAGATGTCATACAGCCAGCAGCCCTTGCCGCGCTTCAACACCAGCGGGTAACGCGCGTAGTTCTGGAGCAGGTAGGCCCGCTCCATCTCCATGATCGCCTGGCCAGGCGAAGCAACTTGGTCCATACCTCTATGGTAACTTCACTCGACCTGGAAACCGTCGAGATCGATAAAACATCCGCCCACCGCGGCGACGCGGTCCGACGGCGGGAAGCGCAGTAGCAATTCGTGATCGCCCTGCGAAGCGGCGCGGAAGCTCTGGCTGAGTGTTGCCCAGCGCGTTGCCGGCGCGTATTGGTTAAGCGCTTCTGGTGCTCCACCGTCAATCTGAACCTGAGCCAGACAACGGTTGGCCGCGGCTGTGTAGCGCAGGCGCACGGCGTTTCCGTGGAAGCGGATGGTCACGCGCGACGTGTTGTTATTCGAGTAGGCGAGCGTCGCGTGCCAGGCCTCGGTGAATTGCAGATCACGAGTCCAGGGGCCTTCGTAACGCGTATAGGCGTTCAACTCATCGTATTCGCCGGGCTGGGCGTAGACGCGTTGCGGCATGCCCGCACCACGCCGCCAGCGGCGCAACTCCACGTCTCCGGCCGCGGTGATGGGCTCGGTGTTATCCAGCAAAAAGCTGAGAGAGTGAACGTTGGTCAGGCGCTCGGCCTTGCCGGCTGAATGCGCAATGAAGTAGTTGATCTTCAACTCCTCACAGAGCGCGGCCACATCAGAGGTGTTGCGTGCTTCACGCAGACGCTTGCAGAACTGCTCGGAGTGCCAGGAGTTGGTAAACGGCCGGCCGCGGAAGTCGGCAATTGCATTGCCGTCCAGCCAGGCTACACGCGAAGACGGAGCGTGCGCGTTCAGCCAGTCCACCAGCACACGCTCTGGCGCATGATGCAGCACGTAGGTCTTTACTGCGGACGGCGCCAGGACACGGTTGGTGTAAAAATCCTTGTGGTAATAGCCGGCCGCCGGAAGAAACGCCAGATTCAGCAGCGCCACAGCCGCTGCTACCCCGCCCAGCGTATTGCCCAATGCAACGGCATGGGCCCGGATGCTGGCAATCAGCACGCCCGCCAACACTGTGAAGAGCGGCAGCGCCGCATAGATGTAGCGCAAATTGGATTGCCCGGCTAGAGTGAGCGCCGAGCCCGCCAGCCCCACCCACATCAGCACGAATCCCACGCGCGGCCAATGCCGGCGCCAGCCCACCAGCGCCAGCGGGACGAAGAAGAAACAGAAGTAGCCGGCGCCGCCGTCCTGTCCTTCGATAAAGCGGCTGGTGTGGAATGTCAGGTCGTAGAGCGTATGCCAACTAAGCGGCGTCAGAAAACGCGCGTCGCGCAGATTCTCGATTGGGAAATACGGGGACTTGAAGGTGGCATTGAAGAACGGGAACAGCGGGTTGCCCGTCCGGAACCAGGCCTCAACGTACGGCACTAAACCAATGAGCAACACGATGGCAAGTCCGGCGAGTTGTGTCCGCAGTTTGACGGCCAGCATCGCGGCGATTAGTAGCGGCACGACGAACGCCAAGGTGCCAAACTTGCTGGCTGCGGCGACGCCGCACAGCAGCGCGCAGGCCATGTAGATGCCCGGTCGGCGCTGCTTGGCGTAGATCCGCAGCAACAACACCGCCCCGAGAATCAGGACAGCGGCAAAATTCTCGACAAAGAGCGAGCCCGTCACTAGTTGCACCAGCGGCGTGGACAGCAGCGCCGCCAGCAATGCGGCGGCCGTCCAGGCCGGTACGCGCGTGTGCAGCCGGTCCCAAACCATCCAGGCGATCAGACCGAGCAACGCCACGTTCAGCAACCGCGCGGCCGCTTCGCCGCCCAGCAGCCAGGCGATGGACCAGGCCCAATCGCCGCCCATCGGCATGACGGCCCAGGCGAATTCCGAGGGGTCGAACGTCCAGGCGCCGCGCGCCGCCATGCGGGCCGGAATCACCATGTGCATGGCCAGGCCGTCTGCGCTGATTTCCGGTTCCAGCGCCACCAGCCAGTGGCAGAAGAGCGGGAATAGCGCCAAGGCCTGGGCCGCCACCACGTGCCGTTCCACCGCCGCCGGGCCGCGTAGCGTGGGCACGTGCTGGTTCCGGAGAGCGTAATAGATGGGGATCAACGGGGCCAGCCAATAGACCAGAGTGTGGTGCAGCGGCCAGCGCGCCGTCAGCAAAACGAACGACACCCAGGTGGCCAGACCGGTGACGATAACAAGTGGCGCCTGATCGCGGATCAGGTTGGGCGCGCGTCTGAACCAGACAACGCCTAACGCGTAGCAGCCGGCGCCGATATAAGCAACGGCCAATGGCGCAAGCCAGCCCACCGCAAGCCCGCTATATAAGAAGGCTCCGGCTGCCATGGCCGGCAGCAGCCAACGTGGCGCCAGCGCCACACCGCAGATCACGATGCCGGCATAAATGGCCGCGAAGATCAGAAACCGGTGCAGCCCCTCGGGGGCCCAGATTGGCTGATGCCATGGGCGGTTGACAACCAGACCGTAGACGCATAACACCACCAGCAGAACTAGTAGTGACCAGATAATGCCGCGCTGCCGCATCACGTCTTGTGCAACCCGTTACTGGGCCTGCCGGGCGAGCACCTGAGGGGCATTCTCCGGGATCAGGCCGAAACTGATCTTCTGCTGCTTGGCGTTGCCGATATGGTAAGCGACGGTCAACTCAGACGCCGTTGCACGCAACACGCGAAACGTGCCCTTGAGCGGCGATTTGAGCTCGAAGCTCATCACTTCGCTCGAAATCCGCCCGGCGAAACTGAATGTGACTTTGGGAGTGAGCTTATCGCCTGCAGGCACGGCGTAAACACATTCGTAGGTGCCTTCGACACGATCGCCCTGCTGTGTGATCTCGGCTTTGGCTGAGGACCACTGATAGACATCGCCCTGCTTGCTCGCGTTCGGATTTGAATAAGTCCAGGTGCCGGATAGGGTTGGCAATACCAACTGGGCGGGCGCCACAACCGGCAAGGCCACCAGCGCGGCAAGGAGCGCGAGTCGGAAGATCGGCATGTGCCTTTTCAGTCTAGCGCTGTTTCCGTCTTGGCTGAATGACGAGGCTGAATGGGTTGGCGTCGCGGATTTCGATGAGAAAAAGCGCGGCTCAATTCACGATATTGATGGCGGGTGGCCCGGTCTCAACACGGTGGTATTGCCATCAATGGCTGGGCATAGCGCGTGCTGGCCGTAGTTTGGCGGAGACGGGGATCGGGTGATGCGCGCCCGAGTTGTGCCCGGTATGTAAGTCCTTCTAAGTTATGGATTTAAAAGTATATACGGCGTGCCAAAGCGATTTTGCTAAGTGCCGCCAGAGTGGAGACCGGACACTGTGGGGTACGCAAGGTGAGTCTTGACGCTCCGCCGAAGTCCAACTCCGTGGCGTCAGACGGCGCTGCTGGATCTGCTTATGTCTGAAGAGCACTTTGAATCATTCGACCTTGCTGGACCTGCCAATGGACAGTTGTTGGCTGGATCGCGGCGCATGACGCCGATGATGGCGTATCAGCAGTCACCGCTGGCTCCGGCCACGGTCATTCTGTCGGAAAGTGACGCGGATCAGGTGAGCCTGCCGTTGTCGCATTACCTTTGGATCCTCAGACGCCATCTGTGGAAGATTGTGGCGTTTGTGACCGTGATGCTGGTAGCGACCGCGATTGTCAGCCTGCGGCTGACACCGGTGTATGAGTCCACGGCGACGCTATATGTGGACCGGCAGGAGGCCAAGGGCATAGTTGGGCAGGAGTCGCAGAACCAAGCGGGTTCAGCGCTCGATGCCGAGAGCTTTCTGGCGTCACAAATCCGCCTGATTCAGAGCGACTCTGTGGTGCGGCCCGTGGCGCAACGCTACAACCTGCTGGAGCGTGAGCGGCAAGTGAACAAGTCGTCGTCACTGGCGCGCGCCAAGGACGCGCCGATTGTGCTGAAACGTCTAAAGGTATCGCGGCCGCCAAATACCTATTTGCTGCAGATCAGCTATCGTTCCACAGACCCGCAATTGGCTGCCGACGTGGCCAATCAGGTGGCGCAAAGTTACATCGAGCACACCTACAACATTCGCATCAAGAGTTCAGCCTCATTGTCGAAGTTCATGGAGCGGCAGATCGAGGAGTTGCGCGCCAAGATGGAATCCTCAAGTTCCCGCCTGGCGCAAATGGAACGAGAGTTGAACGTGATCAATCCGGAGGAGAAGACCAATATTCTCTCGGCCCGGTTGCTGCAACTGAACACGGAATACACACGGGCGCAAACCGAACGGGTGGCTTCTGAGGCCGCCTATAATTCCACCAAAAGTGGCAGCCTGGAGTCGGCCCAGGTATCGGCGCAGGGCGAAGCCATCAAACGCCTTTTAGAGCGCACCCAGGAAGCGCAGGAGCGTTTCGCCGAGGTGAAGGCGCACTTTGGTCCGAATCATCCCGAATATCGCAAGGCCCAGGCACAGGTGCGCGAACTGGAAGGACAGGTGGAGTCGACACGCCAGAACGCTATCAGGCGGGTGGAGGTGCAGTTTCGCGAGGCTCAGGCACGCGAAATGATGCTGGCGCGCAGCGTTGCTGCCACAAAAGGCGAGTACGATGCGCTGAATCTGAAGAGCTTTGAATACCAGCGCGCCAAGCGCGAGGCCGATGCCGATAAGAATCTATACGAAGAATTAGTGCGCAAAATTCGTGAGGCGGGTATTAATGCAGGCTTCCAGAACAACATGGTGCGAATCGCCGACCCGGCGCGTGCGGCCTGGAAGCCGGTGTTCCCGAAGCTGAGCCTGAACTTGGCGTTGGCATTCCTGTTCTCAACGCTGTTGGCGGTCGGCATAGCGATTCTTGGCGACACGCTCGATAACACAATTCGTGATCCGGAGCAGGTGACGCGTACGCTGAATACGCACATCATCGGCACATTGCCCGCCGTGAAAAATGTCAAGGAATTACTGCTGCTCGGTGCTGTCGACGGTGGGGCTGTGGTTGGAGCCGATGGCGCACTGGTCAAATCAGGTGAGCGGCTGAAGGACCGCCAGTTTAGCGCCTATGAAGAGGCGGTGCGCACCATTCGCAGCTCCGTCTTGCTGACCGACTTCGACCGCCGGTTGCGCACGCTTCTGTTCACCTCGGCGACGGCATCTGAGGGCAAGAGCACTACGGCTGGCCACCTGGCTTTCGCGCACGCTGAACAACACAAAAAGACGTTGCTGATTGACTGCGACCTGCGCCGGCCTTCGCAGCACAAGCTGTTCGGCATCAGTCTAAACAAGGGCTTGTCGAATGTGCTCAACGGCGAAATCGGATGGCGCGGCGCAGTATTGCATCTAGCCAATAATCCCGATCTGGATGTGATCACAGCCGGTCCCCCCAGCCGCCGGGCAGCCGACATGATTGGTACATTGCTGGGGCCAATGATGGAGGAGATGTCACGCGATTATGACTTGGTGGTGCTGGACGCGCCGCCGTTGCTGGGTTTTGCAGAGTCCCTGCAGATGGCCAGTTCGGCCGATGGGGTGATTGTGGTGACGCGTGCCGGAGAAACCAGCCGTAAGGCAGTGGCTGCAGCTATCAGCACATTGAACCATCTGCGCGCCAACGTTGTCGGACTGGTGTTGAATCAAGTCAAAAAACATCACTCGGATCATTATTACTACTACGGTTACTACGGGAAATACTACAAGAACTACCAGAGCTCTGCGGAGGTGTAGCGAAAAAATGGTATCGATTTCATTACTGCTTGTGTTGCTGGCCGCGGCCGTTCAGCCGTTGTATGGCTACACTGATCCCGGCTCCGGACTGTTGCTCTGGCAGATGGTGGGCGCGGCCTTCGTGGGCTCAGTCTTCTACCTCAAGAGATTCTTTGGCAAGCTCCGCATGGGGCGCAAGAAGACCGGTGATGAACGCGACCAGTAGCACCGCCGCGAGCTTTCGTGATCCGGCCGGACGGCTGCACCACCAGGGAGGCCGTCTCTTGCGCACCGTTACGCCGGAGGGGGCAGATTGCGCGCGTTTGTTCATTGATAGTCCGGCATTTACCCAGTTCCGGGATGCCGGCCAGTTCGTGGACACGCGCGTATTGGGCCACGATGAGGCTGAAGCGGCGGGGTTGGGCGACTGCGCGCTGGCCCTTGAGCACGAGCCTCTGTTCTTCCCGTCTTATCCGGCCGAATGGCCGGCGGAGATGTTGGTGAACGCTGCGGAGCTAACGCTCAATGTGATGGAGTCCGCGCTTTGTGCGGGCGCGGGGCTCAAGGATGCCACTCCTTACAACGTGTTGTTTGACGGGCCTCGCGCCGTCTTTGCGGACGCGTTGAGCATTGAGCCCCGTCACGTGCGCGATCCACTGTGGCGGGCTGCGGCCCAGTTTGAGCGCACATTTCTATACCCGCTGGCAGCATTGCGCTGCGGCATTCCGCTTTCGCTGGCTCTTGCGCTACGACGCGATGGGCCGGAACCGGCTGAGCTTTCGGATTGGGCGGGTCCGTTGCGGCGTTGGCTGCCGCCGTTTTTAACGCTGGCCACGCTACCCGCCCGTTTGGGTGGCGCGCGGCGAGTGGCCGATGATGCCTTTTACCGGCCGCGGCAAGCGGCCAGCGCAGAGCAGGCACGCTTCATCTTGGAGCGCAGTGTCGCGGGGCTGCGTTCTCGATTGCGACGTTTGGCGCCGAAACCCAGTTCATCCACCTGGGCCAACTACCAGGAAGCCGATTGCCACTACTCGGCCACCGACTTGGAAACGAAGGATCGTTTCGTGCAGGAGGCGCTGGCCCGGTTGCGGCCCGGCTCCAATGTGCTCGATCTGGGGGCCAACCTCGGACGGTACAGCCGCATGGCGGCGCAGATGGGCCACCGCGTAGTGGCGGTGGATGCCGACCCGGTGGTGATGGGGCGACTGTTTGAAGCTGCACGCGCGGCAGGGGAGAACATCCTGCCGTTGATCGTCGATTTATCCAATCCCACTGCCGGCAGCGGCTGGAATAATGCTGAGACACGCAGCTTTCTGGAGCGCGCTGAAGGCCGTTTTGACTGTGTGCTGATGCTAGCTGTCGTGCATCACATGATGGTGACCCACGGTGTTCCGTTAAGTGAGATTGTGGGTTTCGCGGCGCGCTTGACGCGCGGAACGGTGGTGGCCGAATACGTCGGTCCGCAAGACGCGATGTTTCGCCGCTTGGTGCGCGGCCGTGACGCATTGTACTCAGGCTACAACGAGGATGCTTTTTCGGCCGCCTGGCTGGAGCGCGGCTGTCGTCTGTCCCGTATGGTTCTTCAGAACTCCAAGCGCATTCTGCACGAGATTTCAATGACACGCTAGACCGGCCCATGATCCTTGATCACACGACCATGACAGAACGCCGCCAAGTCAGTGCGCCTCTGGTGGAGGTCAATGGATGGCGCGACGCGGCACTCTGTCTGTCGATGGCGAATCTGTGCCTATTAAAGGTGCTGGCGGACCTGCCGCCATTCCTGGATCAGAGTACGCTCTACATTCAGCAGGTTCCCCCGCGGTGGCATCATTACGGCGCCTACGCCGCGCTTCTTTTCCTGATTGCGGGTGGGCTGTTCATGGCCGGGCGTATGGCCGGATACACTGGCTCGCGTGGCTGGCGATACGCGCAACGCGGGGCCTGGGTACTGGCGGGCTTGGTTGCCGCTAACTCGTTCAGGCATGTCACGATGAGCGCTTTCGGACTGCTGCAGCGGAGTTTCCCCGGAGGTGTGCGCGGCCGCTTGGCCGGCTATGCGATTGCCTTGGCCATGCTTGCTTTGACCGGCGTGATCTGGCTTCGCGCGGCACGTGTCCGGAAGGCAATTCAGGCGGCGTTGTTGGCGATGGCCATGCTGTTGCCAGCCAACCTGATCGCCATTGGCACATTCCTGTCGGGGCTCGCGCCAGAGGGATGGGAACGCCGATACACCGCCGGTCCGGCGGCACACGGCGGCTCCGCCGCGCTGCGCGTAGTCTATCTGATGCTGGATGAGTGGGATTACCGCCTGACTTTTGAACAGCGCCCGGCGGACTTGCCGTTGAGTGGATTTGATGAGTTGCGGCAAGGGAGCTTCTTTGCGACCGACGCCCGGCCTCCCGGCTCCATCACTATTGCATCGGTGCCCGGTTTGCTGAGCGGGCGGCGCTGGCAAAGCAGCCGGGTGACGGCGCCGAACCGGCTTTCCGGCAAGTCGTCAAATAGCACCCTGGACTTGGCGGCGACTGACCAGGTTTTCGGGCGACTGACAAAAGCTGGATACGCGGTTGGAATCATCGGCTGGTATCTGCCGTATTGCCGGATATTTTCGGGGCAGTTTCAGGAATGCCGATCGTTTGAGGCGGCGTTCAGCGGTTATCCTCAAACAACGACGTTGGCCGACAGTCTGCGTATAGATTCGCGCTATCTGTTGGAGAGCAGCACGCGTTCGCTGATCGGACAGCCTTTGCGTGTGAAATGGACGATTCAGACCGAACAGGCACTGCTGGCCGCATTACGGCCGATGCTTGCCGATGCCGGTAAGGATTTCGTCTACGCCCACCTGCCATTTCTGCATGGACCATACGCGTACAGCCGGGAGGATGACGAGTTCAGCCTGCGCGGTAGCCCGGAGACCGGTTATTGGGATGCGTTGTTTCGCACGGCGCGGATCATCCACAGCCTGCGTCAGGAATTGGCGGCGAGTCCAGCCGGAGCTCGTACTGTCTTGATCATCACGTCTGATCATCCTTTCCGCGGCGCCAAACTGCTGATCGGCCACGCTGACTGCCGCGTGCCGTTCGTCGCGTTGTTTCCCGCCGGGGCTGAAAGCGTCGTGTTCGCCGATCCATTGCGAACTGAGACACTGACTGCCGCGGTGGACGAGATTCTTTCGGGGCAGATTGGTAGCCCGGCAGCGCTTCAGGCGTGGGTGAAACAGCGCGGAAGGGCTCGCTAAACATGCTGACGCCGACCATATCTTCCGCCGTTCCGATGAAGCCACTGTCCGGCTTGACCAAGCCGTCCTTCCTATTGGTGGGGAGCA
Organism: uncultured Candidatus Solibacter sp.; assembly: GCA_964478395.1. Classification (GTDB taxonomy): domain Bacteria; phylum Acidobacteriota; class Terriglobia; order Bryobacterales; family Bryobacteraceae; genus Paludibaculum. The sequence goes on along the minus strand of CAYZIX010000101.1, from coordinate 4,213 downwards.
TGGCGGACCAGGCGTTTGTCTCGCTTACGCATTTCAGCGCTAATTTACTGCTTGCCAAGTGGATGACTTCGCACCAATATGGGGCGTTTGCCGTTGCGTTTGCGGTGCTTGCGGTTGTTTTTGAGGCCCAGAACTCGCTTCACTTGCTGCCATTGGCTGTCCTTGGAACCACGCAATACCGCAACCATCTGCAGTCCTACCGCCACCATTTGCTGCGCACTCACTGGGCTGCCTGCCTGGCCTACATGCTGGCTCTGATGACCGCGGGTTGGCTGTGTGGTGACGGCGATCTGCGGGGCTCGCTGGTGGCAACGGCCGTGTCTGTTCCAGCGATTCTGACGCTCTACCTAATGCGGCGCATTTGTCAGATTGAAGACCGTCAGCCACTGGCTGCAATCGCATCACTGGCCTATCTGGTGTTTACCGGTGCAGTGTTGCTGACGTTACGCCTAGCGGGTGTGTTGGACGCGTTCAGCGCGATTCTTGCGCTCGGGCTCAGCGCGGCTGTTGGCGCGGCGCTGATTGCACTTGCCGGCGTGAGCAGGCGTCAGCCGGTTGATGCCCTGGCGACTGGGGAGCTGACAATGATGGCCGTTGTGCGGGCGCACTGGGAGCAGGCGCGATGGGCTCTGCCGTCGGCTCTGGCCACTTCTGGATGCGCTCAGTCCACAGTGTTCCTTGCTGGAATCTGGAACGGGTTGGCCGGTGCGGCGGCGATGCGAGCCGCCGTAACACTGGTCATGCCGGTTGGACAATTCGCTACCGCGCTACAAACACATTTCCTGCCTAAGCTCTCACGCCTGAACCAGGAAGAAAAGTGTGCTTGGCGCAAGACTGGCCAGAAACTCTCGTGGTTGCTGGTGGCCGTCGTTTCGGCGTACGCTGTGTTCGCCGCGTTCTGCAGAGGCGGGCTCTACGAACTGATCTACGGTGGCCGCTATCAGGCGTCGTCGGTCCTGATGCCTGTGCTGGCTCTGGCGGCTGTACCTTCGGCTTTCAGCTTGGTCCAGCAGATGATGCTCGTTTCGGCAAAGATGTTTCGCGCTCAGTTTGAAGCGGCATGGATTGGGGCCGCCGTCGGACTGATTGGCCAGTTGGCTGGAGTGTTCTATTGGGGGCTGCCCGGTCTGGCGCTGGGGACCATCTTCGGCTCTCTCGCATCGTCCATACGGGCGCGACAAAGCGGTATCCGAGGTGATTGCTAGTGAGCTCAGGCGTTCAGATCATTCGGCTGCCAGGTGCGGTCACTTCGATCGGCTTCTGGACCCGCGCCGCGCTGGCGCTGTTGTGGGTCTTGTTGCTGGGCTTCTGGGGGCTTGGGAAATCATTCGGCTATCTGGGCAGTTACCCGGTATTGATCGGCGAAACAATGATGTTGCTGATCGGCCTCTGTCTGCTGATGAACTTGCGTTACTGCCCGGTCCGCCAGGCGAGTTCAACGGCTACCGCCATTTTGCTCGGTGTGATTTGCGCTCAAGCTGTCTATTCGTGGAACGTGTTGCGGCAGCCCTTCATCGAGGTGGCGCGTGGCATAGCTCCCTTCTACTATGCCTTGCTTGGATTAGCGACATACGCCTGCCTGCAGATAATCCCGGCCGGCGAATTGAACCGGTATCTGCCGTCAAAGAGGACGCTGAACCGGCTTGCGTGCGTGATTCTGCTCTTGTTGACCGCCAGTTTTATTTCGAATACCTATTATCTGGATAGAACACCGACATTGCCCGGGACGGATATCCCGATCATCTACTACAAAGCGACTGACGCTCTCATGCCGATCGCGATCATCATCCTCTTGTGGAGCGAAGGACTGATAGGAACAACAGCCGGGCTTTGGGCTCTTGGTCTGGGTCTTATTGGTAGCGCGCGTAGCCGTTCGGCCATGTTGGGGCTCATTCTGCTAGGGGTCTTGACGATTCGGTTCAGGGCGAAGTTCGTCGCCTTAGCGGGGCTCAGTGTCGTCCTGATTGTGACCCTGCTGCTATTGGATGTCCGCGTCGGTATGGGTTACCGCGAGATTAGTTTGCGCCAGTATGCGGCCAACCTGTTTAGCCTGATTGCGCCTGATGAAGCAGCAGAGATGGATTACAACGCGTTTCAGAACCGGGAGTGGCGCCGCAAGTGGTGGCAGGCCATCGTTCTTGACTCAGTGAACGGGCCGTACCTGTACATCGGCCGCGGATGGGGCTCCAATCTTGCGTTGGATTACGGAGTTGTCAGTACTTACGATGTGGCGACCAACTCCACCGTCTTGCGTAATCCACACAACTTCTTTTTCAGTACACTCGGCCGCGGCGGCTGGATTGTCGCGCTTCTGTGGCTGCTGGTCCACGGCGTTCTCGTAGTGCAACTGGTTTCAGTTTGGAGGCGAGCCAGGCGGCATCTTCCCCAATTTGCGTTTGCGGCCCGGGCCGGTACCGCTTTTCTGCTGGTTGGGCTGCTGCAGGGCAGCACGGATGTCTTTCTGGAAAGCCCGCAGAATGCCATCCCGCATTGGATTGTGGTGGGAGCCGCCTGGTATGTCTTGGATCGATGGCGGCGAGCTTCGGCATTGCTTCTGAAAGCTCAGCAGTTGGGCGCCTCTGTCTAGCAGGAAATAACCGCTGCCACGCGTAGCGTGATCGGGTGGCGAGCGGATTGGCCGGGATGCAAGAACCTCAAATTCGGTGAGAAAGGCCGGTGATCGGATAGTGATGGTAGCGAATCAACATCTTTCCGGGGCGTTGACTGAGGCTCGGCCAGCCGGAACGGCTTCCGCGCGCCCAGTAGTCAAAATGCCGCCTACGGCGGGGCTTTACAACACACGGGCCGAATTTCTTGCCAGCCTTGTCGTTGGACCGGATGTTCTCGATGTCGGTTGTACCGACCACTGCGTTCGTCCTAATAGCCCCTATTGGTTGCATGGCGTGCTGGCTAAGCGTTTCGCGGTAGCTGGTCTTGATCTTTCAGAGGACAATATTGCCCAGCTTCAAGCTTTAGGCTTCGACGAACTGCACGTGGGGAACGCCGAGGATTTTCAGCTGCGTCGGCGGTTTGATACGGTGATCGCCGGTGAACTAATTGAGCATCTGAGTAACCCGGGATGCTTCCTTGCGTGCGCAAAGGCGCATCTCAAACCGGGTGGTCAGATCATTATCAGCACTCCGAATCCGTTCTGCCTGATGAACTGGCTCTACGCGTTCACGCATTTCCCGAAGACCTGTGAAAACTTGCAGCACTCACTGTGGCTCTGCCCGTCGACGTTGGCCGAAATGGCCGGCCGCTCTGGTCTGAAAATCCGTGACTTCTACCTGATATTTGATTATGAGAAGTCCACCAAAGCCACGTTGTATCAGGTGTTTTGGCGGCTAATCAAGTCATTTCGTTTTGTGCTGCCGGCTAGACTTACTCGAACCACACTGGTTGCCGTCATGGAGCCGCGGTGAGATTGAAGGACGCTGCCACATGGCGTGGCACCGTGTTGCTGGTTCACAACTACTATCAGCAGGCCGGCGGCGAGGACTGCGTTTTCGCGGACGAACAGGCGCTGCTTGCCACACACGGCCACCGGGTTGTGACATTCACGCGTTCCAATCACGACATCAGGCCGGATATTGATCTCCGGGCGGCTGCGGCAACGTTCTGGAATCAAGATGCGTATATCCGGGTCCGAGCCCTGATTAAGGAACAGAATGTAGACGTCATCCACTGTCACAATACTTTCCCGCTCGTGTCCCCTTCCGTGTACTGGGCGGCGCGCTCGCAAGGGGTAGCCGTGGTTCAGACAATTCACAACTACCGTTTGGCGTGTGCGGGGGCGACATTCTACCGGGCTGGCCATATCTGTGAAGACTGCCTGACAACGGCTACGCCGTTGCCTGCCATCCGGCACCGGTGTTATCGCTCAAGTCTGACGGCGACAACTGTGCTTTGCGCGATGACGGGGGTGCATCGCGCTTTGGGCAGCTATCGCGACAAAGTGACGCTTTACGTCGTGCTGAATGAATTCATGCGCGCTAAACTGATCGCCGCCGGGCTGCCAGCGGAGCGGATCCGCGTTAAGCCGAATTCAATACTCAATGACCCTGGGTCCGGACACGGTGCGGGTGGTTATGCGCTGTTCATGGGACGGCTTGCCGGAGAAAAGGGCATTGAGGCGCTTTGCCGAGTATGGCGCACTGAGCCGGGCCTGCCGCCGCTGGTAGTTGCCGGCGATGGTCCGCTGTGCGGAGTTGTT
>CAYZIX010000100.1:0-17367 GCA_964478395.1 uncultured Candidatus Solibacter sp. | reverse complement strand
AGCAGGCGCAGGTACTCGTAGATCTCGGTGATGGTGCCAACGGTCGAGCGCGGGCTGCGGTTGGTGGTCTTCTGCTCGATGGAGATGGCCGGGCTGAGGCCGTCGATGGAATCGACGTCGGGGCGTTCCATCTGGTCGAGGAACTGTCGCGCGTAGGGAGAAAGCGTTTCGACGTAGCGGCGCTGGCCTTCGGCGTAGATGGTGTCAAAAGCCAGCGAACTTTTGCCGGAGCCGCTCAGTCCCGTGATGACGGTGAGCGTGTTCCGTGGAATCTCAACGCTGATGTTTTTGAGATTGTGGACCCGCGCGCCACTGACCGAAATGCGCCGGATCATTGGAACGCCTTGTGACCGCGAGGCCCGCGCGCCGCCGAATTTGCCGGAAGGCGACTGGGACAAAAGACGCGCCACAGCTCCCTCACGGCCGCTGCTCGTTGACTTGCCCGCATTCGGTTTCCTCGTCAAAGGCGCGCGTGCGCTTTACGCTTTTCGGCGGCCTCGGCCAGGAACTCGAAGATCATGCGCGTTTCGTCGAGGTCGATGCAGGCGTCGGTGATGGACTGGCCGTAGGTAAGCGGCTGGCCCGGGGTGAGCTCCTGCCGGCCGGCTACCAGGTAGCTTTCCAGCATGACGCCGTAGATGCCCATCTGGCCGCGAGCAATCTGGCTGGCTAGGGTGCGCGCCACGGCCGACTGCAGGCGGTAGTTCTTGTGCGAATTCGAGTGCGAGCAGTCCACCATCACGCGGTCCGGCAATTTGGCGGCGCGCAGGCTGAGCAGCACGGTTTCCACCGACTCCTCGTCGAAGTTCGGCAGCTTGCCGCCGCGCAGAATGACGTGGCCGTCCTTGTTGCCCTTGGTCCAGACAATGGCCGAGCGGCCAGCCTTGGTGACGGAGAGGAAATGGTGCGAGCTGCGCGCGGCGCGAATGGCGTCGATGGCGATGCGGACGTTGCCGTCGGTGCCGTTCTTGAAACCAACCGGGCACGACAGGCCGCTGGCCAGCTCACGATGAACCTGGCTTTCGGTGGTGCGCGCGCCAACGGTGCCGTAGCTGATCAGGTCGCCGATGTATTGCGGCGTGATCATGTCGAGGAACTCAGTGGCCGACGGGATGCCGGCACGGTTGAGGTCCACCAGCAGTTTGCGGGCGCGGCGCAGGCCCTCGTTGATCTCGAAGCTGTTGTCGAGCAGCGGGGCGTTGATCAGGCCCTTCCAGCCCACGGTGGTGCGCGGCTTTTCAAAATAGACGCGCATCAGAGTGAACAGCGTGCCCTCGTAAGGACGCGCGAGCTCCTGAAGGCGGCCGGCATAGTCGGCGGCGGCGTCGGGATCGTGAATAGAGCAGGGTCCAGCCACCACCACCAGACGTGGATCGTGACCGTAAAGGATCTGGTGCAGGGCGTGGCGCGTTTCGTAGATCAGACGCGCACTGGCGTCCTCCAGCGGGAACTGATCAACCAGGTCCTGCGGCGTGGTCAGCTCGAAAATGCCCTGAATGCGGACGTCGTCGGTACGGTAAGGCATGCCCATCACTTCGCCGCGGGCGGCTCATTCTTTTTCTTGGGCCGGCGGGCGGCCAATTCGCGCTCGAAACGCGCTTTAGCCCAGTCCAGCCAACGTTTGAGTGGCGGGAAGAAATCGGCCAGGATTACCAATCCGGCAATCATGAACGGCCAGCCCGGCAGGATCGGCAGGATCCAGCCGATCACGCCGAGCAGGCAGAGTCCGATACCACCCAGAAATTTGAAGAATCTACCCAAGCGGAAACCTTTATTTTAGCAGGCCCCATCAGGGCCGAGGCGCAGCCGCTACTTCTTCTTCGCCGTGGCGGGCTGCTTGGCGATGATCAGGTCCTTGATCTTGTCATAGGTGGCCTGCGGAATGATGTTCTTCTGCACCAGTTCGTTCTTGGCGCGATAGGGACGGCCCTTGATGATCTTGTCTGAGTAGGCTTCGCCGACACCTGGCAACTTCTTCAACTCGTCCGCCGGGGCGGCGTTGATGTCGAGCAGCGCGGTCTTGACGGCCTTGGTGTCGACCTTGGCGGCGGCGCTCTTGACGTCCACTTTCTTGGCGGGGGGCGCAGCTGACAGCATGGCCATGCCCAGTATGGCAACGGAGAACAGGCGCAGTAGTTTCATAGCGAACAGTTATACCATGGCCCGGTCAGGCGTCCGGAGCCAGCGCATTGACCAATAGCTCGGCCAGACGGGCGATGGCCATCAGTCCCGGGTTGTCGGGACCATAGTCCACCGTCTTCAGATTGTCGACGGTGATGGCCAGCGCGACGCGGCCGCGTGGCGCATACACAATGCCAACATCTGAGCGCAACGCGTCAAGCCCGCCGCTCTTGGAAGCAACTTCGTAACGCGCGAGGCGCCGGCCGATGCCTTCCTTGTCCTGCTGGCGCTTGAGAATGGCGATGATCTCACGCGAAGCCTGCGGGCTGACCACAGCGCCGCGCTCGATCCGGTCAAGCAGAGCAACCATTTCCGCCGGCGTTGTAACGCCGATGCCGAAGCGCTGGTTTTCGGCGAGCAATCCGGCCTTGCTCCAGCCGGAGGGCGCCTTCAACTGAGTGCCGTCGCCGCGTACTTTGCGCAATGAACGCGTGGCGGTGAGGCCCTGCGTGTCGAGGAAGGCGTTGACGGTGTCGGCCTTGATGCGGTCCAGGATGAGATTAGTGGCCGTGTTATCACTGACCACAATCATCAGATGCGAAAGGTCGCGCAGGGCGAACTTCGCGCCAGAGGAGAACTCGGTGAGGACGCCGGAGCCAGAGACCTTGTCCTCCTCGCGCAGCGTGATCTGCTCGTCCCAACTGAGGCGCCCGGCGGCCACTTCGGCAAACAAGGTGGCAAGGATGGGCAGCTTGATGGTGCTGGCCGTGCGGACGCGCTCCGTCTCGCGCAGGTTGAAGACCGCGCCGGAGTCGAGATTGCGCGCGGCCACCCAGACGTCGGCGTCCAGCGCCCGTAACTCAGCCCGCACGGCTTCATCCAATCCCGGCGGGGCCACGGCCAGCGCGGGCAAAGCCAGCATGTCGCGGCGTCGCATGGCGCGTTACTGGAGTTTCGAGAAGTCGGTGGGATCCATGTAAACGGACTCCACCTTGTTGACCAGCTTGCCGTTGGCCTCGCTGGCGGTCTTGGCTTTCACCCAATCCGGGTCGGTGCGGAAGGCGTCCCAACTCTTCTTCGCGGCGTCGCGGTCCTTGTGCGCCAGGATATAGATCAGCGTGTTTTCATGAGCCTCGCCGTCGGAGGGCACGAAATAACCGACGCTGGTCATGCCGTGGCGCGCAAACAGTTTCGTCGTGTGATTGCGGAAGCGGGCCAGCAGGTCCGGTAGCTTGCCGGGCTCGCAATGATAGGTGCGCAACTCATAAACGAGCTTGGCGCCGGGGGCCGCGGCGGCGGCCAGCGGAGCGCAGGCCATGGCGAGGAGAGCGTCTTTGCGGGTCATGCGGATGAGCATATCAGGCTGCGGCGGCCAGAGTCTGCTGCACCGGATGCAAGGAGCGGAAAGCAGCCAGCTCTGCCGGGTATGCGGCAATCAGCCGCGCCGGGGCGAGTAGATCCGATGAGCCGAGCACCTCACCCAACTGTAGAGCGTTCACCAACGCACCGGCGCGCCGGGAGTTGGTGGTGACCACCAGTGTGCGCGCGGCATTGGCGGCCAGGCGTTCAATCCGGCCGCGCCATTCAAGCAACTCGTCCAGGTTATATAGATAGCCGTTATCCGGCCGCGCGTCGAAGTCGCGAAACGCTTCGGGCGAACGGCGGCCATGAAGCCGCACGACAGCCACTCCGGTGGTGAGGCGCGCCTGCGGCGGCATGGCGCGGAAGTAGGAAGGCTGATCGATGCCCGCCAGCCCGACGTGAAAGCGGATCATCGTCGTGATGGCCTCGTCGCAGAGCCAGGAGTCGTGCCGGACTTCGGCGGCGAGCGGAAACTCGTGAAACTCCCGGCGCAAACGGATGAGATGCTCGCGGTTCTCCTCGTTGAACCGGAATGCCCAGGGGAACTGCATGACGACGGCGCCCAGGCGGCCCGCGTCGAGCAATGGCCGCAGGCCGGCCTTCCACCGCGCCACAGCGTCCGGCTCCAACACACGGTCGTGCGTGAAGCGGCGCGCCAGCAGGGCCGTGAAGAGAAAATCCGGGCGGCGCTCCACCATGTTCACGTAGAGGCGTCCGATTTCTGGCTTGAGAGGCTCCAGAAAGGTCTGCTCGATCTCGGCAAGGTTCGTGTACTCGCTGAGGGCCTCCAGCGCATGTAGTCTGGCGCCTGAGGCGCGCGGCGCGAGCAGGGCTCGCCAATCAGCACGCTGCCAACCGGCCGGTCCGATGTGGAGGTTCATCCGGGTAGTCATTGTTTCGCCTTTTCTTTATGATGGCAGTATAGAAGAAATAGCGAATAAATGCCAGAAAAATTTTAAGCGAAAAAACAGAACCAGAGACCAGGTTCGAGAGTGGGCGGTGTAACCCGGGTGGAGGCAAGTCTCGTCATTACAGTCAATCCCCGTTACGAGAAGCGGGCGCCTTCACCCCAACACCCAACCCGGCGCCCGCACCTTTCTCGAATCTGCAACCGAAGGAAAAACCCGTCCGGGTGGTGAATAGCCACCGGGACGGGTTTTTTCTGCCGAAGCTCAGAAGAGGCTTCTGGAAACTACTCGCTGAACATGCCTTCGAACAAGGCGGTTGAAAGGTAACGCTCACCGGCGTCGGGCAGGATGGCGACGATGGTCTTGCCTGCGAAGGCAGGGTCCTTGGCCAAGTGGACGGCTGCTGCTGCTGCTGCTCCGCAGGAGATACCGGCGAGGATGCCCTCTTCGGCGGCGAGCCGGCGGGCCATTTCCATCGCCTCGTCGTTGGTGATTTGTTCAACGCGGTCGACCAGCGACAAGTCGAGCGTGGCGGGGATGAAGCCGGCGCCGATGCCCTGAATCTTGTGTGGCCCGGGCTGGACGGGCTGGCCGGAGCGGGTTTGTGTGATCACGGGGCTGCTGGCGGGCTCAACGGCGACAGCGGTGATGGCTTTACCGCGCGCCTGCTTGAGGTAACGGGCGATGCCTGTGATGGTGCCGCCTGTGCCGACGCCAGCGACGACAGCATCAACCGTACCGTCAGTGTCGTCCCAGATTTCCGGGCCAGTGGTTTCGAAGTGAATCTGCGGGTTGGCCGGGTTCTGGAACTGCTGTAGCAGGATGTAGTGACCGGGGTCAGAAGCGTGAATCTCCTCGGCCTTGGCGATGGCGCCCTTCATCCCTTTGGCGCCGTCGGTAAGCACCAGGTTGGCACCCAGCACTTTGAGCACCTTACGGCGTTCGATGGACATGGTCTCAGGCATGGTGAGCGTAATTTTGTAGCCGCGCGCGGCGGCTACAAAGGCCAGCGCAATGCCGGTGTTACCGCTGGTGGGCTCGACCAGTTCTTTGCTGGGTACCAGCACGCCGCGTTTTTCCGCATCCCAAACCATCGAAGCGCCGATGCGGCACTTCACTGAATAGGCCGGGTTGCGGCCCTCGATTTTGGCCAGGACCGTGGCCCCGGCGCCTTCCGTCACGCGGTTCAGCCGCACCAGCGGCGTCCGCCCGATGCTCAACGAATTGTCACTGTAGACTCTCATCCTCGTTCTCTCCTAGATGTCCCAATTCGGCACAAAACGGGAGCGCGACTCGCGCCAATCCCGCGCCAATTCGGCAAACGTGATGTGATCGATGACACCCGAAACAGCCTCGTCGACCTTTCTCCAGAACTCTTCGATTGGTCCCGATTCAGCGTCGCTGGAAGCCCGCCCAGAGCGGCCCCCCTCCAGACTGCGCAGCACCTGTCCGACCGTGATCATTTCGGCCGGGCGAGCCAGCATGTAGCCACCCTCGGCGCCGCGGCGCGACGCCAGGAAGCCTGATTTCTTCAACTCCGCCAGAATGGTCTCCAGAAACTTCTGCGGGATCACCTGGCGGGTGGCGATGTCAGCGATACGCGTCGGCTGGTCGCCCGGCATGAGAGCCAGGTCGAGTACAGCGCGCAGGGCGTATTCGCACTTGACTGAGACGTTCATCAGCTTCGGTGTTGCCATTTCCCTATTTCTACTAGAGAATATCCAAATTTGTCACATTGGTCAAGAGTAACGTGAGGGGGGAGCGGGCAGAGTTGTTCTTGAGGGGACGGTTTTGCCCGTCCCCATTCAGAGCTAAGTTATTGTTTTTGAGCGACCAGGCGGATGATGGGGGCCTTGCCTTCGGGGCCATTGGACCATTCGGCGGGCATGGTGCGGTCTTCGTAACGGAGAATGCGCAGGCGATCGTAGACATGAAGCAGTTGGTTGTCGAAGTACCCGGCGGGTCCTTCGCCCACTTGGCGCAGATTCAGCGCCTGGGCGCCGACGTGGTGGCCTTCGACAATCAGGATGCCGCCGGGCTTCAAGGCATCGATGAAGCGGCGGACGTTGCGCACGGCGACGACGTTGACGTACATGCAGAGAATCAAGTCGTAGCGTTCGCGGCCGAGGTTCAACGCGGAGATGTCGGAGGCGCGAAAGTCGATGTCGGCCTTCGCCTTAGCGGCCTCCTGGCGGGCCTGCCGCATGGCTTCCTCAGAGATCTCCACGCCAGTGACCTTCCAACCCTTGCGAGCCAGATAGATGGCGTTGCGGCCGTTGCCCATGCCAACGTCCAGCGCCATGCCTGGCTTCAGATTGGCGGTGGTCTCCAACACGAGCGAACTCGGGTTGACCGGCACGCGGTTTTCCGGGTTCCGGTAGACCTGGTCCCAGGCGGCGGCAGGATGTTTGCGGGCTTGGCCAGGAAGCAGTCCGGCAAGGCAGCACAATCCTGCTGCCAGAAGGAGGAATCGTCGCATATCTACTCCACGGTGACGCTGGTCAGCCAGAAATACAAATCGTTGACGCAGACTGTGGCGCGTACGTTTACTCCGGGCTTCAGCTTGGAGAAATCGGCTTCGGACGGGACGGGGAACTCCATCGTCATCGCCTCCATCCAGCCTTCCACCTTTTCATGTTTGATCACAGCTATGCGGGCTTCCGGACGCAGGCGCAGCACCACGCCCTTCAGTTGATAGGTGTTCTTGGGAGCGCCGTAGTCGAACGGCTTCTTCTTGCTGGCGCAAGCGCCGGCGCCGAGGGTGGCGAAGATCAGCCAGGCTCTGCGGGTCATTACTCTATCTATACGCCGAAAAGCCCGCCGTCCGCTCGGCTAGCTCACACCATGCCTACATTTCCATGTCACCGCGCGGCAGCTTTACCCCCTTCAATGTGGGCGTATCTCTTTTTATGACCAGTGAGATTTTCGGCCGTCCGGGCGAACTACCTAGTTACCGATGCTGCTTCTCCTCTTCCTGCTGATGCAGAACGGCGGCCCAGCCCAGGACGCGGACCGCGCCGCCGCAGCCGCGTACGCCGAACTGCGCGCCGGGCGGTTGGACGCCGCCGTAGCCGGCTTCGAGCAGGCGCTGCGGTTGCAGCCGGAGCTCCTGCACGTGCGCAAGGATCTGGCCTACACGCTGCTACGGCGTGGCGACCGGGAACGCGCGCGCGATGAGTTTGAAGCTGTTGAGCGGGCTGACGCGCGCGATGAGCAGGCGGCGCTGGAGTACGCGTTTCTGTGTCATGAGACGCATCGCACGCAAGCGGCGCGGCGCGTGTTTGCCCGTTTGAGATTGTCGCCGGACGAAGGCGTGAGGGCCACTGCCGCAACGGCCTTCGATAACATCGACCGCCCGCTGGCCGAAGGCATTGTCCGTTGGCAGGAGGCGACTGCGCGTGCGCCCCGCCAGTGGTCCGCGCATGAAGAACTGGCGCGGCTGGCGGAGATGCGCGACCAATTGGCGTTGGCCGCGGAGCACTACGAAATAGCGTGGCGATTGCGCCCGCACCAGGATTCGCTGCTGATCGACCTGGCGCGTGTGCTTAGTGAGAGCGGCGACGCGAAAGGCGCGCGCGCGGCATTGGTGGCGGCATACCGGTCGCCGGTGGCGCGCGTTTCAGAGACAGCCCGCGAACTGATGAACGGCCGGACGCCCGGGCCGCAGGAGGCCGCCCTGGCAGCGCCGGACGAGGCCGGGTTGCTGGCCGCGAACCACCCAGCCAAGGACCTGGGGCGGCTCTACCTGGAACAGCGGGCTTTGGGCAACGCGCGCCGCTACTATACGCAGGCGCACAAAGAGAATCCGGAAGACGCCGAGGTGCTGTACCAGTTAGGCGTCACATCGAATCTGCTGAAGCTGGACCGCGACGCGTTGAAGTGGTTCGACCGCGCCAGCAACGCGCCCGATCCCGTGATCTCGGTACGCGCGCGCGATGCTTATCAGACGCTGAGCCCATTGGTGGAGCGTGTGAAGGTGAGCGCGTGGGCGATTCCGATTTACTCCTCGCGCTGGCGCGACACGTTCCTCTATGGGCAGGCCAAAACCGAGTGGCAGGCGCGCCACTTGCCGTTCAGCACATATCTGTCGTTGCGCTTCGTCGGCGACACTTCCGGGTGGCGGAGGCCCCGGCTCTACAGCGATCCGATGTTCCTATCGGAACGCAGCGCCGTGCTGGGCATGGGCATCTCGCGGCAGATCAATACGCATCTGCGCGCCTGGGCCGAGGCCGGGCAGTATTTGAGCTACGCCGACACGCGTTTCAGCGCGGCGCGCTCCCGGCCGGACTATCGTGGCGGACTGGCCTGGTTGAAGGGCTTCGGCCATCTGTTGGGAGCGCCGGAAGCGGGCCGTTTCTTTGAACAGAACGCCGATGGCGTGTATTCCAGCCGCTTCGACAACGACCTGTTGCTGTATGTACAGAACCGCGCCGGCTGGACCACTCCGCGTGGGATAAGCGGCCTGCAAGCGCAGTTCTACGCGCTGGGCAACATCGTGGCCGATTCGCGCGGCGAGTATTGGGGCAACTCGACCGAGGCCGGCGTCGGCGGGCGATATGCGCTGCCGGGCCTGCCGCGCGGCATGACATTCCGCACCGAGGTGGTGCGTGGAGCGCATCTGAAAAACACCGCCAACCCATGGCGGCCGAACTTCTGGGATGTCCGCATAGGGATGTGGTATGGGTTCTCGCACTAGGTGGGGCGCAAGAGAAGAAGCCCGGGCCGCGGCCCGGGACAAAAAGCGCGCAAATACCCGTTTACGCTCACGGCTCGGATGGGTAGTGATTGGAGTGTTATTCACGACCAGCACGTGGGCGGATTGGCCGCGCGTGCTGGAGGCCGCGGGGCTGGACGTGGCGGACGCTGTGCACGTGGAAGGCGCGTCGGCCGAGGCTGCGCGCTATGGCTTCCGTGCGGGGACAGAACAGGTGACGGTGCGTTCGGTGAGCGACACTTTTCAGCCGAAGCTACAGATTGTTTGGGAGGAAGCGCAGCGTGTGGCCCGCTTCGATGTACCGGCGCGTGCGACGGTGTTCACGCGCGAGCGTTGGAGCGGCGCGCCATTGGCGGCGGGCTTCCGCGACGGTGCAAAGGTGGTGTTCTGGACGGCAACGCCATTAGGCAACAGGGGCTATGAACGTTATCCGTACGTGCCGCAGGCGCTAGTGGAACTGGGGCTGAAGCCGCGCGCGGAGAGCCGCGCGTTGTGGGCGTTTTTCGATTCGTCCTACCGGCTGCGCGCCGATCCGGATTACCTGGCGGCGCGTTGGCGGCGCGGCGGGCTGGGGGCGTTGCATATTGCGGCCTGGCACTATTGGGAGCCGGACCGGGCGCGCGACGCGTGGCTCGAAAAGTTGATTGCCGCCTGCCACCGCCACGCCATTCTCACGTACGCGTGGGTGGAGTTGCCGCATGTGAGCGAAGCGTTCTGGCGGGATCATCCGCAATGGCGTGAACGCACGGCCACGGGCCAGGACGCGCAGCTCGACTGGCGGCGCCTGATGAATCTGACAGATCCGCACTGCGCGGCCGCGGTAGCGCGCGGGCTGGAGCATCTGATGGCGCGCTTCGACTGGGACGGGCTGAACCTGGGCGAACTGTACTTCGAGTCGCTGGAGGGCTATCAGAATCCAGCGCGGTTTACGCCATTCAACGAAGACGTGCGGCGCGAGTTCAAGGCCCGGCAGGGCGTGGATCCGGTGGACTTCTACAACCCCGCATCACCGTCGCACCATCTGCGGGACGCCGCGCCAATGCGGCGCTTTCTGGAATACCGCGCCGAACTGGCGCACCGCCTGCAGCAGCAGTGGCTGGCGGAGATAGAGCGGATTCGCACGGCGAAACCGCATCTGGATCTGGTATTGACCCACGTAGACGATCGCTTCGACGTCACCATGCGCGACAAGCTGGGCGCCGACGCGGCGCGCCTGCTACCGGACGCCGCGGCGCACCGCGCCACGTTTCTGGTGGAAGATCCGGCCACGATGTGGCATCTGGGGGCAGAGCGTTACGCGGAGCTATCGCACCGCTACGCGCGCATCGCACCGTCCGGCGCCGCGCTGGCGGCGGACATCAACATTGTCGAGCGCTATCAGGACGTCTATCCGACGCGGCAACAAACCGGCTCAGAATTATTTGCGCTAGTCCACGCCGCGTCGCGCGCCTTTCCACGTGTGGCGCTGTACTTCGAAAATTCGATTCTCGAGCCAGACTGGCCGTTGCTGGCTTCGGCGGCGTCGCGGGCGCGCGTGTCGCGCGAAGACGGCGGCGCGTTGACGGTAGACAGCCCGGAGAGCGTGGCCATCGCGTGGACCGGCTGCGCGCAGGTGGATGGCGCGCCGTGGCGGGCCGCGTCGGCGGGCCGGCTGCTGCTCACCGCGGGTAAGCATCGTGTCGAGCCCTGCGCCATCCAGCAGACGCCGCTGCTGGACGATTTCAATGGCGAATTGCGCGGCGTCGCGCTGGCTGGGGGCCGGCTAAGGATCGACTATGAAAGCCGCGCTCGCGCCGTGGCCATCTTGCACGGCGGGCGCGTGGTGGTGCTGCCGCCAGGCCGGCGCAGCGAGTGGATCAATTAGAACCAGCCTTGCGGCGTTCGCGGACAGAGAGCAGCATTTCGCTGCCCGAGTCGAATTTCACATTCGGCCCGGTGGTGCCTACCTGAACCAGCACCAGGCCGGCGGCCGCGCCGGCGCCGGCGCCAATGAGGGCGCCCTTGCCTCCGCCGGCCAGCGCGCCAATCAACGCCCCGGCTCCGGCCACGGCGGCCACTTTCCCGGTCTGGTTCTTCTTCTCGATGACGCGGCCTTCCTCATCGACGTTCTGCTTGCCCTTCGAGTTGAACAGCGATTTAACCTCCGAATTCACCTCGATGGTCTTCTCGTTGATCACAATCTTGTCGAAGGTGAAATTCAGCACAGACTTGCCGTTGATCTTGCCGCCACTCTTGGACTCCTTGACCTGACCCTCCATGACGCCGTTGGCGAATTCGGCAGGGCTGAGGATGAGAGCCGTGATCTTGTCACCCTTGCGGTTGACGTCGGTGCTCAGTGGCGCGGTGAGTTTGACGCGGAACTCGGTGTTATCCGCGATGGTTTGCGCAGAAGCCACGGCAAGCGTGAGAAACAGTCCGGAAATCACTGCACTTTTCATAGATGTGTCCTCCCCACATTACTGGCCCAAACGGCGCCAGCGGATGGTTACCACGGTGTGGCGGTCCGCGCGGCTGCGCAAGACAAGGCGCCGCCACTGATTGCTGGGGCTGGGCGGCTCAACCACGCCAAGATCCTTCTGATCAATTTCCACCAGCACTGGCACGCCGGGCAGCGCACCGCCCAAAGCGCCTTCGGAGGCCGATGCCCCGTCAATGGTCAACGTGCCGTTCTTGTGAAGTTGCCCGGACCAGGTGAACGACCCCGCGGCAGGAACGGCTGGGGCGGCCGGGCGTACAGGTGTTTGCTCCACCGGCCGTGCAGCCGGTTGCGGAGGCGCGGGCTGCGGCTTCGGTGCCGGCTCCGGCTGGCTGGGGGGTGCGGGCTGAACGTGCTGCTGTTGCTGCGGTTGAGACGGCGCAGCGGGCGCCGGTGTGGCCGCGGGTGTATGCACCACCGGAGCAGGAGCGGGCGGCTGCTTGAAGGCCGGCGGCGCTGTCTTGGCCGCTGGCTTTGAATCGGCTTGCGCCGGTGCCGAAGCGGCCGGCGTTTGTGGGACCGGTGAAGACGGTGGCGCCGACGCCGCAGCCGGTTGCGGTTCAGGCGCTGGAGTAGCGGCCGCCTCCTGTGCAGGTTGAGGCGCGGCGCGGTGCTTGTAATACCAGTAGCCCGCGCCGGCGCCCACGGGCACCAGGAGGGCAAGGATCATCAACATCGAAGCGAGTACGCCAGACTTCTTCTTCGGTGGTGGAGGAGTGATGGGCAAGACCGGCTGTGCGGCCGGCGCCGGTTTGGATGGGGCCGCAGGCTTTTGGGGCTCAGCAGCAGGAGGCTTTTGGGACGTGCCGCAACTGCCGCAGAAAGTGGCTCCGGGTTTTAGCGGGTTGCCGCATTTGATGCAGGCGATGGCCGGGGCTACGGGTGCTGGCGGCGGGGTTGCGGCGGCTTTTTGAGGTTCAGGTGCTGGCGGCGGAGGCGGGGGCGGTGCAACAGGCTTCGGCGGCTCGGGAGGAGGAGCTGCGGCAGGCTTAGGCGCCTCAGGCGCAGGAGGCTTTTGAGAAGTGCCGCAACTGCCGCAAAAGGTGGCTCCGGGTTTTAACGGGTTACCGCATTTGATGCAGGCGATGGCCGCCGCTGGCGGCGGAGGCGGCGGTGGAGCTGCGGGCTTTTGGGGCTCGGGAGGAGGGGCCGCGGCAGGCTTAGGCGCCTCAGGCGCAGGAGGCTTTTGGGACGTGCCGCAACTGCCGCAGAAGGTGGCTCCGGGTTTTAGCGGGTTACCGCATTTGATGCAGGCGATGGCCGCCGCTGGCGGAGGCGGAGGAGGTGGAGCTGCGGGCTTTTGGGGCTCGGAAACCGGAGCGGCCGCCTTTTGAGGTGTTCCGCAGTTGCCACAGAAAGTGGCTCCGGGTTTCAACGGGCTGGCGCACTTGATGCAAACGGACGTGGCCTGCGGGGCCGCCGGTTTTTCCACAGCTTGACCGCAATTGCCGCAAAACGTCGATCCCGGTTTGATGGCAGTGCCACAACGAGGACAGTTCACGGTATTCCTCCTGCGCGATAACGATCCAGTCTATCCGAATCATTACGCGGAGAGAACGGGTGTGACAGCGCAATTCAGACGTGGCCGTGTGATAACCTATTGATTGAATTTGAGCGCCAGCGATGCCGGCTCGCGTCAGTGAGGCGTTCGTCCTCCGCACTTATCCCTTTCAGGAAGGGGATCTGGTCGTCAGCTTTTTCACGCGCGATCAGGGCAAGGTGCGAGGCGTTGCCAAGCGGGCGCGCAGGCCGAAAAGCCCCTACGGGTCAGCGCTGGAACGACTTTCGCAGGCACGCTTGGCATATTACCAGCGGGAGAATGTCGAACTGGTGCGCATCGAATCGGCCGAGCTGATGGAGTCTCAGTTCAGGCTCTCAAGCTCGTACGAAGCCGGTGTGGCGCTGGACTACATTGCGGAGGTGACGGAACACTTGCTGCCGCCCGCGGAGGCCAACGAGCGGTTCTACCGGCTGCTCGGCGCCGTGCTGGCCGACCTGCGCCATGCGCGGCCGGACGAGCTGCCGTCGGCGGTGTGGCGTGCCGTCACCTACTTCACCTACTGGGCCGTCCGGCTTAGCGGTATTCTGCCGCCGCTGCCAGCCGATCCGGTAGCCGACGCGATCAGCGTCTCGCCAGTGGGCTCGCTGGAGCTGGCCGGCTGGACCAAGCAAAGCGCCGCGCCGTTGCGCCGCCGCCTGTATCGCGAAATTGAAAACCACATTGAACGCAAGTTGGTTACCGTGCCGATGATGGAGGCACTCTGAGTCAGGCCCCATGGATTCCTTTCAAGAGACCATATTTAAGCTGAAGCGCTTTTGGGCGCGTCACGGCTGCGTCATACAGGAGCCATACGACATCGAGGTCGGCGCGGGCACGATGTGCCCGGAGACGTTCCTGCGCGTGCTGGGGCCGAAGCCCTATTCGGTAGCCTACGTGCAACCGTCGCGCCGGCCGGCCGACGGCCGGTATGGCGAAAATCCGAATCGTTTATACAAGCACTCGCAACTGCAGGTGATCCTCAAGCCTGCGCCGGCGAACGTGATGGATCTCTACCTCGAATCGCTTGAAGCCATCGGCATCAAGCTGAACGAGCACGACCTGAAGTTCGAAGAGGACAACTGGGAGTCGCCCACGCTCGGCGCGTGGGGCATCGGCTGGCAGGTGATGCTCGACGGGCTGGAGATCACGCAGTTCACCTACTTCCAGCAGTGCGGCGGTGTGGATCTGGACCTCGTGCCGTCCGAGCTGACCTACGGCTTGGAGCGGCTGGTGGCGTTTCTGCAGGACTGCAAGAGTGTGTACGACATCGAGTGGGTGGAAGGCACCAGCTACGGCGACGTGCGTTTCCGCGACGAGCAGCAGTTCTCGGTCTACAACTTCGAAAAGGCCGATGTGAAGATGCTGTGGCAGCTGTTCCAGTTGCACGAGGCCGAAGCGCAGCGCCTGGTGGATGAGTTCCACACGCTGGACGCCGAAAAGGACCGCGCGGAAAAGAGCCGTTTCCCGCTGCTGGGCGCCTATGACCATGTGCTGAACTGCTCGCACACCTTCAACCTGCTGGACGCGCGCGGCGCAATTTCCGTCACTGAGCGCGTGGGCGTGATTGGGCGCGTGCGCAAGCTGGCCGTGGGCGTGGCGACAGCGTGGGTGGAACAGCAGTCGCTCATCGAGGTGGCCGCATGAAGCCGTTTTTGTTTGAGCTGGGCGTCGAAGAGATTCCGCATTGGATGATCGTGCCGGCGCTGGGCGACATGGAGCGCCTGTTCAAGGAGCTGTGCGCGGCGCATCAGTTGGAGCCGGGTGCGCTGAAGCTGGACGGTACGCCGCGGCGGCTGGTGCTGCGGGCGGAGCTGGCCGAACGCCAGGCGGATCGTGAAGAGCTGGTCATGGGACCGCCGCAATCGGCCGGTCCTGGCGCGGCAGCCGGTTTTGCGCGCAAGAACGGCGTCGAGGTTTCGGCGCTAGCCACAGAGACCACGCCGAAGGGCGTCTACTACGCCGTGCGCCGTCATGTGGCCGGGCGCGCTGTGGCCGGGATTCTGGCCGAGGCGCTGCCTGGCATCATCGCCAAGATTCCGTGGCCCAAGGCGATGTACTGGACCGGCAAGGGCGGGCGCACGTTCATCCGGCCGGTGCGCTGGATTGTGGCGCTGCTGGGCGAGTCCGTCATTGAGTTTGAGTTCGCGGGCGTGAAGTCGGGCGCCGCGACGCGCGGCCATCGCCGCATGAGCAAGGGCGACATCGCGGTGACGCCCGAAACGTACGAAACGCTGCTCGAAAAGAACGGTGTCATCCTCTCCGCTGCCAAGCGCAAGAAGCGGATCGAGGCCGGCATCAGGAAGCTGCTCAAGGGCACGGGCCTGGAGCTGATCAAAGATACTGCGCTGTTGGACGATCTGGTTTATTTGACTGAGTTCCCGACGCCGATTCTGGGCAAATTCCGCGAGGAGTTCCTGGAACTGCCGCAGGAAGTGCTCTCCACCGTGATGCGCCATCATCAGCGCTACTTCACGCTGCGTGGCGCGGACGGCAGGATGGCGCCGAATTTCGTCGCGGTGATGAATCTGCGCGCCGACCGCAAGGGCTACGTCGTGAAGGGCAATGAGCGCGTGCTGGAGGCGCGTTTCAACGACGCGCGCTTCTTCTGGTCTGTGGACCGTCAGCGCACGCTGGCCTCGCGTGTGCCGGAGTTGAAGAACGTCACATTCCAGGCGCGTCTGGGCTCCTATCACGACAAGACGCTGGGCGTGCACGATGGCGTAACCAGAATGGCCGCGGCGCTGGGCCTGGATACGGAACTGGCGCGGCGTGCGGCGATGCTGGCGAAGGTCGACCTGATGACCGAGATGGTCAAAGAGCTGACCGAACTGCAGGGCGTAATGGGCGGTTTGTACGCCGCCGCCGACGGCGAGCCGGCCGAGGTGGCGAAGGCGGTTTACGAACACTACCTGCCGCAGAGCATGGACGATGCGATTCCGTCCAGCGTGTATGGCCAACTGCTGTCGGTGGCCGACAAGTTGGATACGTTGGAGGGCTGCTTCGGCATCGGCCTGGTGCCGTCGGGCTCGAAGGACCCGTTCGCGTTGCGCCGCGCGGCGCAGGGCGTGGTGAAGGTGCTGGTGGAAGGCCGCATGAACCTGGACCTGCGCAAGGCGGTGGGCGCTGGCACGGAAGCCACGCGGCTGCTGTTTGCCGGGCGTGAGGCTGCCGACGCTTCCGGCCAGTTGTGGGACTTCCTGGTGGACCGCATCAAGTACTACTTCCGCGACGTGCGCGGCTTCGCCTACGACGAAGTGAACGCCGTGCTGGCCGGCCAGTGGACCACGCTGCCGGATGTGGAAGCGCGGTTGTTTGCGCTGAAACAAGTACGCCAGATGGAGAATTTTGAGCCGCTGGCGGCGAGTTTCAAGCGGATTGGCAATATTCTGAAGCAGGCCGGCTGGACCGGTGGCGCGGTGGATGCCGCGCTGGTGGAATCCGGTCCGGAGGCCGATCTGGCCGAAGCGATGACGGCCGTGCTGGCGCGTGTCGCCGAGTGCCGCAAGAGCGACGACTATCTGCAGGCGTTCCTGACGATCTCCACACTGCGGCCGGCAGTGGACGCCTTTTTCGACAAAGTCTTGGTGAACGCGCCCGATGCGGCCGTTCGCTCCAACCGGCTCGCCCTGCTGGGCGGGCTGTTCCTTGAAGTCTCTTCGATCGCCGATTTTTCGGAGATCGTGACCTCCTCAACGTCCGAATGATTTCATCAAACTGCTGAGTTTTTCAGGAGCATACAAAGCGCTATGAGCAAATACGTTTACTTCTTCGGTGGCGAGCTCACCGAAGGCAACGGCACGATGCGCGACGCCCTCGGCGGCAAAGGCGCGGGCCTGGCCGAGATGTGTCGGGCCAAAGTGCCGGTGCCGGGCGGGTTCACAATTATTACCGACGTCTGCAACGTCTTCTTCGATAACGACAAGAAAGTCCCTTCGGAAGTCGACGACCAGATCTGGGAAGCCCTCACGAAGCTTGAGAAGCTGATGGGCAAGAAACTGGGCGACGCCGCCGATCCGCTGCTGTTGAGCGTGCGCTCGGGCGCGAAGTTCTCGATGCCGGGCATGATGAACACGATTCTCAACCTCGGCCTGAACGACGCGACGACGGAAGGTCTGGCCACCAAGACCGGCAATCCGCGTTTTGCCTACGACTGCTACCGCCGCTCCATCCAGATGTTCGGCGAAGTGGCCTGCAACGTCGAAATGAGCTACTTCGACGAAGCGTTCGATGCGCAGAAGGCCAAGAA
>CAYZIX010000099.1:0-17370 GCA_964478395.1 uncultured Candidatus Solibacter sp. | reverse complement strand
GGTCGATCACCAGGTCGACAGGAATGAGCGGATTGGCCTTGCGCGGGTCGGCGCCGAGCTTCGCCAGTGCGTCGCGCATGGCGGCCAGATCGACGACGCAGGGCACGCCGGTGAAGTCCTGTAGGATGACGCGCGCCGGCATGAACTGGATTTCCGCCGCCGGGGCAGCAGTGTTCCAGCCTGCGACGTATTCAATGTCGGAACGCCGGACGACGGAGCCGTCCTCATGGCGGAGAAGGTTTTCGAGAAGAACCTTGATGGAGTAAGGAACGCGCTTGAGGTCGAAACCGGCCTGCGCCAGGGCGCTCAGGCGGTGCACCTGGTATTCACGGTCTTTTACGCGCAGCGTGGACGCGGAGTGGAAACTGTTCAAATTGCCCATGACGTTGGCTCTATTCTAGCTACTCTGGTAAAGAAGTGCCTCGCCTATCAGCACCACCTGAACTGATGAGCCCGGCCGGCTATTGGTCGCAGCTTCACGCGGCGATTGAGGCCGGCGCGGATGCTGTCTACTTTGGATTGCGCCATTTCACGGCACGGGCCAAGGTCGGATTCGCGTTGAGTGAGCTGGCCGAGGTCTACCGCACGTTGCACCGGCGCGGCGTGCGCGGCTATGTGACGTACAACACAATCATCTTCGACCACGAGTTGAAGGCCGCGCTGGAGGGGCTCGAAAAGATTGCTGATGCGGGTGCGGACGCAGTGATCATTCAGGATCTGGGACTGTGCCGGCTGGCGCACCAGCACCTGCCGGACCTGGAGCTGCACGCATCGACACAGATGAGCGTGACCGACGCTGCGAGTGCACGCAAGGCCGTAGAGTTTGGCGCCAGCCGCGTGACACTGGCGCGCGAGCTGTCGATTGACGAGATCCGTGCGCTGAAGGCCGAAGTGGACGTCGAGCTGGAGACGTTCGTGCACGGCGCGCTGTGCGTGGCCTATTCCGGGCAGTGTTTTTCGTCCGAGGCGTGGGGCGGGCGCAGCGCCAATCGCGGCCAGTGCGCGCAGGCGTGCCGGCTGCCGTACGAAATGATGGTCGATGGCGAATGGAAGGACTTGGGCGCAGCGCGCTATCCGCTGTCGCCGGGCGACCTGTACGGTTTGCACCACGTGGCGGAGTTGATGGACGCGGGTGTCGCGTCGTTCAAGATCGAGGGCCGCTACAAGGATGCCGACTATGTCGCGGCCACCACACGGGCGTACCGGCAGGCGATTGACGACGCGTGGGCGGGACGCAAGCTGACGGTGACGCGCGAAGAAGAACTGCGGCTCGAACAGGTATATTCACGCGGCCTGGGCGCACACTTCATCACAGGCACGAATCATCAACACGTGGTGAACGGGCGCGCGCCACGGCATCGCGGCGTCCGCATAGGAACAGTGGATGGCTTCGACGGGGCGCTGGTGCTCGTCCGGACCAACGGCATCGAGCTGAAGCCAGGCGACGGGTTGGTATTCGATGCAGCGGACTGGCGCAGCCCGGAAGAGCCTGAAGAAGGCGGGCGCGTGTTCACGGTGGAGATGCGGAGCAAAGGGCTGGCCGTGCTTGGCTTTGCCAACGGTGCGCTGAACATGGGCCGCATTCGCGCGGGCGATTGGGTGTGGCGGACAGACGATCCGGCGGTGAGCCGTTCGCTGAAGGTGTATACGCATGCCACCGCACCCGTACGTAAGCTGCCCTTGGATGTGGTGGCGCGGCTCGATGAAGAGAGCCGCCTGGTGACGGCGTGGAATGGCGTGGTGACGGTATCGTCAGCGCCGCTGGACGCGGCACGCACGAATGGCTTGACGGCGGAGAGCTTGCGGAAGCAGTTCGAGAAGCTGGGTGGAACGCAGTTTGAGCTGCGGCGGTTGGACTTTCAGCCGGCGCGGGCGGTATTTGCTCCGGCGTCGGTGTTGAATGAGCTGCGGCGGCGCGCGGTGGAAGCGCTCGACGACAAGCTGAGTACGCGACCCGCTGTGCGTATGGTGGAAACCGGGCTTGAGGCGCCGTCCGGCAAAGCGGCGGACGGGCCGGCGCGGCTGCACGTACTGATCCGCACGCCGGATCAACTGGAGGCGGCCATCGCGCTGCGGCCGGCGACGCTGACGCTCGACTACTTGGATCTGTACGGGCTGAAACCGTCTCTGGAACGCGTGCGGCAGGCGGGTGTTGAGGCGCGCGTGGCGACGCCGCGCGTGCTGAAGCCGGGCGAAGAGAAAATTGCGGACTTTTTGCTGGGCCTTGATTGTAAGTTGCTGATCCGGCCCCTGGGGCTGGCTGGCCGGGCCCACGGCACAGGCGATTTCAGCCTGAACGCGGCCAACCGCATGACCGCGCGGGAGCTGCTGGCAACGGGGCTCGACCGCATCACACCAACGCACGATCTGAACGGCGCACAGGTGGCGGAGTTGGCTCGGCAGGTAGGCGGGGCTCGAATTGAGGTGGTAATTTACCAGCATTTGCCGGTATTTCACACCGAACACTGCGTATTTTGCCGGTTTTTGTCGAGCGGGACGAGCTACAAGGATTGCGGGCGGCCGTGCGAGGTGCATCGCGTGGAACTGGCCGACGCGGCGGGGCGCAGGCATCCGGTACTGGCCGACGTAGGCTGCCGCAACACGGTATTCGGGGCCGAGGCGCAGGAGGCATCGGCGCACCTGGAGGCATGGCTAAAGGCTGGGATTCGCGATTTCCGGCTGGAGTTCGCGCATGAATCGGCAGAAGAAGTGGAGGCTGTGACGAGAGCCTTCGATGATGCGTTGCATGGCCGCACCACGTTTGCGGAGTTGGGCGCGCGGCTGGCCGCGATGGCGCCGGGCGGAACGACGGAAGGCAGCCTCACAGTGGCGGCGGATTATTTGGAGTTGCCGGTACTGGACTAGAATGAGGCAAGGAGCCGCGCCGATGAAGCGAACCATCCAAGTGAGGATTACAAAGGGCGATAAGCAATACGTCGCGGAATGTCTCGACCTACCGGTTGTGACGCAAGCCCCAACACTCGACGAGTTGGCGGAGAATATCGAGGAAGCCATTCAACTTCACCTTGAAGGCGAATCCTTGGCAGAGCTTGGTTTTTGTGGTGAGCCTACCATCCTAGCCACGATGGAACTCAGCGCGGTGGCATAATGCCTAGGCTGCAAACGCTGAGCGGTACAGACGTTTTGCGGGTCCTCTCAGAATTCGGCTTTGTCCGAGTCTCCCAACGTGGCAGTCACATCAAGGTTCAACGCGTCACCCTAAGTGGCGCGCGGCAAACTCTCACCATACCGCTTCATGCAGAAGTTGATCGCGGGACTTTGCACGCAATCTTCCGCCAGGCATGTCGTTATATTCCTGAGAACGAACTGCGCCGTAAGTTCTTTACAGAATAAGAAACAGGAAGCCAGATGGGGCCGATACCTGTTGGGAAGTAGGCTACCCCAGAATCAAACGCCATCCTCCCTCGCATGACACTATCCGGTCTGTGTACAGGAGGGCACGGCCCCGGAGCCCCACATCAGAGTATCAAACCTATTCAAGCGGCTGGGAACCTAGCGGTGCCCCAGATACATCAGCCAGCCGAGGCCGACGACGGTGGCGACGAACCAGCCAAAGCTGGTGAGGCCGTAGCGGAGGCGCTCCTTGTCGGTTTTCTTGGAAACAACACCGAGCACGGCGGAGGCCAACAACGCCATCAGCAGCGTAGCTTCAAAGTGCGTAAGAGTCATCTTCGGCATGGCGGGTTAGTCCTTCCTCCCGATGGCGATTTCGAACGCGTCCACCATCGCCAGAATATTGAACAGCCCGGCGATGACCAGGAAGCGCGTGCCGTAGGCGACGGTAAAGCCAGCCACGTCGGGCGCCTCGTAGCCCAGCATCTTGGCGAGCATGTAGAGCGCGCCAGTGGCGGCGTCGGCAATGGCACCGCCGGTATAGATGATGGTGGTCATTAGGTCATCATTGGCGGGCTGAAAGAGATAGCCGCGCATCATGATGCCCGCCAGGAAAAGGAGGACGGTGGAACCGCACAGGATGGCTCCGCGGTAATGCCGCTTCAGCAAAAAATGGCCGCCGCCAGGCACGAGCCAAGCCAGCGCCACCACGGGCAACCACTTACCGATGGGCGGCAGCGGCGGATACGGGCTGTCAACTTTCTCGCTCATTGATACATCCAGTTTCTCACGCTAGTGCGCCGGTTGCGAAGCGAGCCAGATCATCGCCTCACGGGCGCGGGCGGCCTGCTCCGATGTCAAAGTCAAATAACGGTCCGGACCACCGGGCGATGGCGTGAACTTCGTCAGGCCGTTTGGCTCGACAGACACATGGCCGGGAGCCGAGCGGCCAAAGTAGTCCGCATCAGGACGCAATGCCTCTAAAACAGCAGTCAGATCCCATGTTTCACGGTCGTAGGGGAATTTCTCGAAAACCTTGTAGCCGTCAACCACGGGATGGCGCGGGGTCCAGGCAAAATCGTGCGCGATGGAGCTCGCCGGGAACTTGACGCGCAGGCCGATCTCAAAACCGCTCCAGATGCGTGGAGTGGGCCAGGCCGCAACCAGTTTCTTCGCGGACGCCACGTCTTCTCTGACGTTGTACTCGGGGCGAGCGTTCGCAAAATCACCGGCCATGAGGACCAAAGTTTTCACTTTTCTCTTTGCCAGCGCAACGCCGCCGGGCGTGCTCACCAGGCGCGCCAGATTGGTGGAGAAGCCCACTTGAATGATGATGACGGAGCCGTCGGGCTGTGCAGTGAGCGCCGCGCGCAGCAACTCGACAGCGTCCCGGGTGGGCTCCGTGTAGCGCCAGTGGCCCGCTTCGATGGCCTGGCGCGCGTAGTTACCATCATCCGGCGGGACGCCACCTGTGCCGACGAGGCCGACGGGAATGGAGGCTCGGCCATAGAACGTATTCACCGCGCTCACGTAGCGGCCGGCCCACGGATTGGCCTTGGTGACGGTAACGGCAATCAGTTTGATCTCCCCGCGTGATTCAAGGCCGTGCAACATGGCCAGCGCGAGAGCATCGTCGATATCGTTACCCATGTCGGTATCGAAGATGACGGGCACGGGCCCAGCGGCCGCGAGCGAGAGCGTGCCGGCAAGGATGAGCGAGAAGAGTCTAGTCATAATCCACCGAAACCAAGCATAGTCCACGCGCGGGCAACGCCGGGCCGGACTTCGACGGGAAGCCGGGTTGAAGGCGCGCGTCGATATCGTCCAAAGTGAGGTTGCCTTTGCCCGCCTCGACCAGCGTGCCAACCATCATGCGCACCATGTGCTTGAGGAAACCGGAGCCGCACACACGATAAATGAGTTCATCACCATCACGGCAAAACTCCGAAAGGAAGATGCGGCGGACCTTCGAGGCGCCAAGCGCATCCTTTTCATCAGCAGCTGCGAAGGCGGTGAAATCGTGCTCGCCGGCAAAGCGCGCGGCGGCGGCGGCCATGCGGGATTCGTCCAGCGGATAAGGGTAGTGATGCACGTAGAGGCGGCGCATGGGCGGGCAGATTTCACCGCGCCAGAGATGATATTCATACGTCTTCGCCTTGGCCTGAAAGCGTGGATGGAAATCCTCAGGCGCCTCGGCAACGTTGAACACACGGACGGCGGCCGGTAGCAGGCGATTAATAGCCTTGCGAAGATTGTCGCAGGGGATGGGGTTCGAGAGCGTGAACGCAGCAACCTGGGCGAGAGCGTGAACGCCTGCGTCGGTGCGGCCGGAGCCATGCACATCGACGGGCGCGCCTTCAATTTCGCCGATTACTTTTTCCAACAATCCCTGCACGGTTTCCAGGCCAGGTTGGACCTGCCAGCCGTGAAAACCAGTGCCGTCGTATGCGACATTGAGGCGGATACGCCGCATCGCGAGTTTAGTCCGGACGCGAGCCCGGCTTGACCACGGGCTGGCCCTGCGCGCAAAGCGGGCAGACAGACGGATCCCAGGCTTCGACATTCAGCGTGAGCAACGCCGAGCGCGCGACGCCGAGATCGGCTTTGCCGCCGGAGCGGTCGACCACCGAGCCCGCGCCCACGACATCGGCGCCCGCGGCGCGAAGCAGATCGACGACCTCGCGCGAGCTAACCCCTGTAGTGATGACGTCTTCGATGACGATGGCGCGCTCACCCGGGTTGATGCGGAAGCCGCGGCGCAGCGTCATTTCGCGATTGGGGCCGCGCTCAGTAAATATATGGCGGACGCCCAGGGCGCGCGCCACTTCGTGCCCGATGATGAGCCCGCCCATGGCAGGCGAAACAACTACATCGACACCAGCCGGCATCATTTCAGCCAGCGCACGGCCGCAAAGCTCAGCGTTGGCCGGATGCGAAAGCACAAGCGCACATTGGAGGTACTCTGCCGAGTGCAACCCGCTGGTGAGGCGAAAATGTCCTTTCAGGTACGCTCCGGTCTGCCGGAGCAAGTCGAGGAGGGTATCAGCCGGAAGTGCCACGTCGGAAGCTAGTCTAGCAGGATGCGCGGCGGTACGTCCCGCGATCGCGCGGCAAGTGTCCGGAAGCGGACACCAGGGGCGAATGTGGCGGCGCGGGCTGAGATACCATGGAGTAGATTTTTCAGGAACATCCGGCCCGGGCCCATCGTTCTAATGAATTGAGGTCCGCGCGCAAGACTAATTTCATTAAGACCATGCAGAAAGTCGTCCCGATGAACTCACTCCGCCCGATGGTTGCCGTAATGCTTGCCGCCACAATGGTGGCTCCGGCCGGGCTGGCGCAACAAAGCGCACCCGAAGCCGGCGTGCAAAACCGCTTTACCATGCCGACGCCAACCGGCAACTGGATGCTGCGGCCGTATAAGCAGGCGCCGATTGCGCCGATCAACCTGGAAAACTCAAACCGCCTCGATGCGCTCACCAAGGGCGGCAAGATCTTCCTTTCGCTGGACGACACGCTGGCCATTGCGCTGGAAAATAACCTGGACATCGAGCTGTCGCGCTACACGCCGCAGATTGCGCAGGCCGACCTGCTGCGCGCCAAAGCCGGCGGCCTGTTGCGTGGCGTGCCGACGTCAGTGAAGAATGCGGCGTCGAGCGTCAGCTCGCAAGTCTCGGGCGGCACCACCGGCACTGGCAACAGTTCGTCAGTCAGCTCCAGTTCGAGTTCGGACTCGGCCGGCGGCACGGTGATCACGCAGACCGGCACCAGCGTGCCGACGCTCGACCCGACGCTCTATTTTGCGGGCTCGGCGGCGCATAAATCGTCACCGCAGTCGAATACGATTACCACGGGTACGACGGCGCTGGCCTATGACAGCAAAAACTGGACGGCAGGCTTCCAGCAAAACTTCCTGACCGGCACGAGCTACACCTACACGTGGGTGAACCCGTGGTATTCGTCGAACAACCGGGCATCGGTGATCAACCCGGGCTACAACCCGTACATGCGGCTGGAAGTGACGCAGAACCTGCTGCAGGGCTTCGGGCTGGCGGTGAACAACCGCAACATCCGCGTGGCGAAGAACAACCTGAAAGTGGGCGATCTGACGTTCAAGCAACAGGTGATGACGACGATTGCGGGCGTCGTGAACCTTTACTGGGACTTGGTGGCGTACAACGAGGACGCCAAGGTGAAGCGCCAGGCGCTGGACGTGGCGGTCAAGTTCTACGAAGACAATAAGAAGCAGGTGGAGATTGGCACGCTGGCGCCGATCGAGATTGTGCGCGCCGAGGCCCGCGTGGCGCAGGCGCAGCAGGATTTGACGAACTCCGAAACCGTGCTGCTTCAGCAGGAGACCGTGCTCAAGAACGCGCTGAGCCGCACCGGCGTGGCCAGCCCGGCGGTGTCCGAGGCGCGGATTGTGCCGACCGACCATCTGGCGGAGCCCAGGAGCGTAGAGAAGTTGGACAAGCTGCCTGTGCTGGTGAAGTCGGCGCTGGAGTCGCGGCCGGACCTGGAACAGGCCCGCATCAACATCCAAAACAACCGGATTTCGATTGCCGGCGCAAAGAGCCAGTTGCTGCCGTCGCTACAGATCACCGGCGCCGTGCAGAACAACGCGCTGGCTGGCCAACAGAACTCCAGTTTGATGTATACGGGCGCGTCGTACACGATTGACCCGTTCTTCAACGGTGGATACAGCAAGGCGTTGGGCCAGATTTTCCGGCGCAACTTCCCGGACTATTCGCTCGGCTTCACGCTGTCAATTCCCATCCGCAACCGCTCGGCTCAGGCCGACTATATTCGCGACTCGCTGTCAATCCGTCAGGCGGAGCTCAATCTCCAGAGCACGATCAATAACATCCGTGTCAGCGTACAGAACGCGCTGATTGCCGTGATTCAATCCAAGGCACGTTACGACTCGGCGGTGAAGGCGCGCGTGCTGCAGCAGGAGACCCTGGACGCTACCAACAAGAAGTACGCGCTGGGCGCGGCCACCAGCTTCGAAGTGGTACAAACGCAGCGCGACTTGGCGCAGGCCCAGTCGGACGAAGTGTCGGCGCTGGCGGCGTACTCGCGGGCGCAGGTGCAGCTGGACTTGGCAACGGCGCAGGTGCTCGACAAGTACCACGTAGAGATCGCCGACGCCAAGGCGGGCAAGAGCTCGCGGCCGATATCGCCCGTGAACTGAGCCCCCACTCAATCCCGAATCCGGCCCGCCCTGGACGGCGGGCCGTTTCATTTTGGAAAGTATCCCGGATTGGAACCGCGATATTTCCCTATCTTATTGAAACCACTTACTTATCGGTTTGGTCCGGGTCCTGCAATAGAGAAAGTATGTTGGAAACTACGCAGGGCGGACTCAAGGAGCGAGAGTTGATCCTCTTTGCTGATAACCTCTCTCTCCCCATTATGTGCCCTGTCTCAAAAATCTCCTCTACTCCCTACCCAACCCGCTCCTTGAGTCCACTTTTTATCCGCGCCAGGCTAAACCGGATTGCCAACCAAGCCGATGAAATAAGAAGCCATGCACGAACCACAGACTGAAGTTACCGGAATCCTCCGCTTTCAACAGAGCCTGCTGCGCTTGGTGACACGTGGCAGCCAGGAACAGGCCCAAAGCAAAAACGACGTCAGCGACCACGCCCGCCAGTTGGAAGACTGGGCGCTCAAAGTGCGGCCTCAATCGAAGTAGCCTCGATAGTCCGATAGTATTGACCTTTCTTCACGCTCTTTTCCTGCTCTGACCCACCCAAAAGAGTGGGCAACGCCGCTGGTTTCCCTTACAATCTGAATCATCCGGATTCTGCCATACAGAATCGACAGACGATTTGACCCTGGGAGGCGTTTGCCAACGTGAGCCAGACGAAGAGACCCGAAGATTTGGCAGGTCCAGCGCGCAGCGGACCGTCGCGGCGCGGATTCCTGCAAAGCGTGGGCGCAACCGGTGCGGCGGGGCCCGCACTGGCGGAAGCGGCAACCCAGGCCCAGACGCCAGCGGGCGTGGTCGGGCCAGGCGCGGTGACAGTGAAATTGCGGCTGAACGGCAAACCTGTGGAGGTGAGCGTAGAGCCACGCGAGACGCTGTTGGACGTGCTGCGGGACAGATTGGACGTGACTGGCGCCAAGCGGGTGTGCGACCGTGCAACCTGCGGCGCCTGCTCCGTGCTGGTAGATGGCAAAGTGATGTACGCGTGCACGCTGCTGGCTGTGGAGGCAGCAGGGCATGACATCACCACCATTGAAGGCTTCGCCATGGCCGGCGCGAAGCCGCATCCGGTGGTGGCAGCCTTCGTCAACAACGACGCCCAGCAGTGTGGCTACTGCACGCCAGGCTTCGTCGTGGCGGCGAAGGCGTTTCTGGACACGCATCCGAATCCAACTTACGAACAGGTGAAGGCGGGCCTGGGCGGCAACCTGTGCCGCTGCGGCACCTACATGGGAATCCGCAAAGCCGTGCTGGAAGCGGCCAAGGGAGGCACACATGCCTGATTACCACTGGCCCGAAATGTCGAAGCGCAAGGTGATGGGCAAGCGCTTCACACGTCTGGACGGGATTGAGAAGTCCAGCGGACAGGCGAAGTACAGCTCGGATCTGAACAAACCTGGGATGCTGCACGCGGTGCTGCTGGGGTGCCCGCACGCGCATGCCAAGGTGAAATCCGTGGACACGTCGGCGGCAGAGAAGAGCGCGGGCGTGGTAGCGGTGCGCGTAATGGCGCCGCCCGGCACGGAAATCCTGTGGGCCGGCTGGGAAGTGGTTTCACTGGCCGCGGCAACGGAATTGCAGGCGCGCGACGCGCTGGCCAAGGTCAAGGTGGAATACGAAGTTCTACCGCACCTGGTGCACGACCGCGACCTGAAGCGCGCGGGAACACGCGCCAAGAGCGCGGGTGAGCAGGTGGACGGCGATCCGGACGCAGCGCTGAAGCAGGCGGCGGCGG
Source organism: uncultured Candidatus Solibacter sp. (assembly GCA_964478395.1). Lineage (GTDB taxonomy): Bacteria > Acidobacteriota > Terriglobia > Bryobacterales > Bryobacteraceae > Paludibaculum. The sequence goes on along the minus strand of CAYZIX010000099.1, from coordinate 7,069 downwards.
TGAGCGAAGGCTTTTACGGCATTCCAACGCTGCAACATTCATGCCTGGAGACGCACGGCGCGGTGATTACGTGGACTCCGGACAACAAGGTGGAGTACAACGCCTCAACGCAATCCGTGACATCGATCCGCGCGGATCTGGCCAAGCTGTTGAACGTGCCGACGGCGAATGTGCACGTGCATCAGGACCATATTGGCGGCGGCTTCGGATCAAAGTTTTCACCCGAACGTTGCGGCTCAGAGTGCGCCGAATTGAGCAAGGCGAGCGGCGGGCGTCCGGTAAAACTATTCCTGCCGCGTGAACTGGACCAGGTGATTGGCGGGTGCCGCCCGTCGGCGTGGGCGCACATCAAGCTGGGCGCATCGGCCGACGGCACGGTGACGCTTTGGGAGTCGGAAAGCTGGGCCTCAGGAGGCGTCACGGGCGGTGGCACGCCACCAATCCCCTATGTCTTCACGAAGATCCCAAACCGGCGGCAGACGCATTCGGCCGTATCGCTGAATACGGCGCCCATCCGGGCGTGGCGTGCGCCGAATAACCAGCAGGCGTCGTATCTGACGTGCGCGGCAATGGAAGACCTGGCCGCGAAGATGAAGATGGATCCCGTGGAGTTCTTCGTGAAGAACTTCGCGCAGACGGCGCGTCCAGAGACGTATACGCGGCAGCTTCACAAGGCGGCTGAGTTGGCCGAATGGAAGAAGCTGTGGCATGCGCGCGGTGAAGGCGGCAAGGGTGCGCTGAAGCGCGGACTGGGCATTGGCGTAAACGCCTGGGCGGGCGGCGGACACGATTCAACCTGCCGCTGCACAATCCACCCGGACGGCGCCGTGGAAGTGGAGTTGGGCTCGCAGGATTTGGGCACCGGCACGCGGACCATCATCGCGCAGGTGGCGGCCGAAAGCCTGGGGCTGAAGTTGAGCCAGGTGCGGGTTAAGATCGGCGACACAAACTATCCGCCGTCGGGCACCTCAGGCGGCTCCACCACAGTGGGAGGTGTCAGCTCATCGACGCGTAAGGCGACGCTGAACGCGCTGGAAAAGCTGTTCGCCGAGGTGGCCGGCACGTGGAACGTGCAGCCGGAAGAACTGGAAGCGGTGGACGGCAAGATTCAGGTGAAGGGCCAGCCGGCCAAGAGCCTGGACTGGAAGTCGGCATGCCGCAAGCTGGGCGTCAGGACCATCACCGAGACCGGCCAGAACGTGCCGCGGCAGGCTCCGAAGGAGGGGTTGAACACGAGCGGCTCATCAGGCGTGCAGATTGCCGACGTGACGGTAGACGTCGAAACGGGCGTGGTGCGGATGAACCGGTTGATCGCAGTGCAGGACTGCGGGACAATCATCAACCCACGCACGGCTGAGTCGCAGGTCTACGGCGCTTGTATCATGTCGATCTGTGGCGCGCTGATGGAAGAACGCGTGATGGACGAGATGACCGGACGGCAGTTGAACCCCAACATGGAGTTCTACAAGCTGGCTGGAATCAAAGACATCGGCGAAATTGTGGTGCACCTGGAGATTGACGAGGCCAACGACAAGCGTGGCGTGATCGGGCTGGGCGAGCCGCCCGCGATTGGCGGCATCGCGGCGATTTCGAACGCCGTGGCGAACGCGATTGGCGTGCGCGTGCCGGTGGTTCCGATGACGCCGATGAATGTTGTGAACGCGCTCATGGGGAGGAAAAGCTGATGCACGCGTTTGAATATGCAAGCCCCAAGACGCTGAAGGAAGCGCTGGCGCTGCTGGGCTCGACGTGGAGCGACGCGGCAGTGCTGGCGGGCGGTACAGACCTGGTCAGCCTGATGAAAGACGGCGTGGAGACACCTCGCCGGATTGTCAGCCTGAAGGAGCTCAAGGAGCTGCACGGCATCGCGAAGACCGCCGCCGGGCTGCAAATAGGAGCTCTCGTAAAGGTAGAAGAAATCGCATCCAATTCCCTGATTCGAAGCAACTTCCCCGCCCTAGGCGAAGCTGCACTGGGCGTGACCAGCCCGCAGATCCGCAACATGGGCACGTTTGCCGGCGACCTGTGCCAGCGGCCACGCTGCTGGTACTATCGCGCCGGCTTCGGCCTGATTGCACGGCACGACGGTAAGGACTTGGTGGCCGAAGGCGACAACCGTTACCACGCGATTTTCGGTAACGGGCCGGCGCGGTTTGTGTCGGCATCGAGCTTCGCGCCGGCGCTGGTGGCATTGGATGCGACGATCAAGGTGGCCTCGCCGAAAGGCGAGAGAGAGATCGCAGCATCGAAGTTCTTCATTGCGCCGGCCACCAGCGAGCAGCGCGAGATCGCGATTGCGCCGAATGAGATTGTCACCGGGATCCTGATCCCGCTGACCGCTGCGCGCAACGCAACCTATGAGGTGAGGCAGAAAGAAGCGCTCGATTGGCCGCTGGCAACCTGTTCAGTAGCGTTGAAGATGACCGGCGCGAACGTGAACGCAGCACGGATTGTGCTGGGCCACGTGGCGCCGGCACCGTGGGTGGCTGAAGCTGCCGCCGCGTCGCTGCAAGGCAAGGGATTGACGGTGGCAACTGCCGAGCACGCGGCGCAGATCGCCGTGGCCGGCGCCAAGCCGCTCAGCGGCAACGCCTACAAGGTGCGCATCGCCTCGACGGCGGTGAAGCGCGCGTTGCTGGCGGCGGCGGGCGTCAAGGAGCGCATATAATGGCAACGATCAACGGCGAACGGTCGGGCCTGACAAGGATTGGTGACGACCGCTGCGAAAACCTGCGCTGGAAGGGGCTTTATATCGAGGCCGAGTGGGATCCCACCATTCAACACGGCAACGACGGCGCCTTCTGGTGCCACAGGACGCAGATCCCCATCGGGCCTGATGGCAAGGTGGTGGACGAATACGAATGCTGCGAGACCCGCAGCTGCTACAAGCCGCTTTAGGAGTTAACAGATGAAGGGTTGGATGATGTGGCCCGCAGCGGCCGTGCTATTGGTGTGTGCGCTGGCCCTGCCCGGCAGCGAAACCGGGCTATTCAGTGTTCTTTCCAGCACGGTGAAGCCGGGCAAGCAACCGGGCGGCGTGTGGCTGATCCCGTCGAATCAATTGCTGAAGCCGTGGGGTGAGCCAGTCACAGTGGCTGGGCGCCCGGTCGATTTGGCGCTGGATGCCGGGCGGCGCACAATGGCCGTGTTGAACTGGCGCGGCATTGGGCTGTACGACGCTCTGAGCGGGGCCGTGCTTGGTGAAGTGAAATCGAAGTCAACTTCTTACGCAGGCATCGCATTCCGCCCGGGCACACGCGAGTTGTGGGCCAGCGAGGCGGCACGCAACGGTCCAGACGGGCTGCTGATTGTGACTCTAGACGAGCGCGGCGCGCCGGTGAAAGAGGAGCGCATCGAACTGAAGCCGCATCCGGTGCCGGTGGGCATCGCGTTTTCTGGCGACGGCGCGACGGCGTATGTCGCGTTCAGCCGCAACAACACGCTGGCGGTAATCGACGCCACGACGCACGAGATCAAACGTGAGATCGAGACCGGCGTGGCGCCATTCGGCGTGGCGGTGGCCGGGGCGGCGAACCGGGTGTTTGTATCGAACCGCGGCGGGAGGCGCTGGAAACAAGGCGACGCGGGCGCGCCGACGTCGGGCGCGCGGATTGTATCGGATCCGAAGACGGGATCGTCGGCGACAGGCACGCTGACGGTGACCGACACGAAGACATATCAAACGCGTGAAGTACAGTGTGGACTGGCGCCTTCGGGCGTGCGGCTGAGCCCGGACGGCGCAACGCTGGCCGTGGCGAACGCGCATTCCGACAGCGTGTCGCTGGTGGATACGAAGACTCTGGCGGTGCGCGAGGTGAAACTGCCGGCGTGGCCGGAAGGTAGTTGGGGCTCGATTCCGTCGCATGTTGCTTGGTCGCCGGACGGCAAAACGCTGTACGCGCTGCTGGGTGGAATGAATGCAGTGGCGGTGGTGCGCGATGGGAAGATGGCGGGCGCGTTGCCGACGGGCTGGTTCCCGTCGGGCATTGTGGTGGACAGCGAGGGCGCGCTGCACGTAGCCAGCATCAAGGGCACCGGCAACACGGCGAAGGGTGACGGCACGTTCAATTCGCGCGCTTACGAAGGGCTGCTACAAACGATGCAGGCTCCGACGGCCGCGAACCTGGCCGCGGGCCTGCGCGAGGTGAAGGCCGCCAACGCACCGAGATTTTCGCCATCGGGGGGCGTGGAGAATCTGCGCTCATTGGGGATTGAGTACACGTTCCTGATCATCAAGGAAAACCGCACGTACGACCAGGTGTTCGGCGACATGAAGCAGGCCAACGGCGATGAGAAACTGGCCATCTATGGGCGCGAGGTGACACCGAACCACCACGCGTTGGCCGAGCGCTACGTGCTGCTGGACAATTTTCTGGCGACCAGCTCGATCAGCTTTGACGGGCACCAGTGGCTGATGATGGCATTCGTCAGCGACTACACGCAGCGCGCGTTCGCAGCCGCGCCGCGCGGCTATGCCTGGGACATGAGCGACGCGTTGACGGTATCGCCCCAGGGCTTCTTCTGGCAGAACGCTCCGCAGCCGGTGGGCGTGCGGATTTATGGTGAATTCTGCCTGCCCGGACGCTGGGATCCGGAAAAACAGATTGCCGAGGATATCAACCAGCGGCGCGGGTGGACCTGGTCCCAGTACTGGGAACTGTACAAAGAGAACCGCTGGCAGAACGAAGTGGGATGCGCGGCGGCGGGACCACCGCCGCTGAGGCCCATCATGAGCGAGCGCTACCCGCAGGACGACACCGTGATTACGGACCAGATCCGCGCGTCTGAGTTCCTGCGCGAGTTGGCCGAGCGCGAAAAGACGGGCGAGATGGCCAATATCAACGTGCTGACGCTGACGTCGGACCACACCAACGGTACGCGACCGGGCTCGCCCACGCCGCGCGCGATGGTGGCGGACAACGATCTGGCGCTGGGCCGGATTGTAGAGGGAATCTCGAAGAGCCGCTTCTGGTCCAAGAGCCTGATTCTGGTGGTGGAGGACGATGCGCAAGACGGGCTGGATCATGTGGACGGGCACCGCACAGTGGCGTTGATGATTGGTCCGCACGTGCGGCGCGGCGCGGTGGATTCGACCTCGTACAACCAGCTTTCCATGATCCGCACCATTCAGGAGATCTTCCGCATCCCGCAGCGCACGGCATGGCTACAGAACGCCCGGGCGATGCACAGCGTCTTCACGCCGGAAACAGACGGGAAACCGTACACGGCGCTCAAAAACAACATCCCGCTGGACCAGATGAATCCACCGGCGCAGGCGCTGAGCGGGCGGCGGAAGTGGGCGGCGCTGGAGTCGGCGCGGATGAACTGGGCCGATGTCGACGACATCCCCAGCGACACGCTGAACCGAATTCTGTGGTGGGACGCCAAAGGCTACGACAAGCCATACCCGGCCGTGGCGCATCAGGGACGAAACGCGAACCGGATGAGCCGCTGAGCTTAGAGACTATCCATTGATCTAAAAAGGATTGCTATCCAATTGCCTCCACGGCTAAAATTGATCTATGCGTTGGCTCTCTGTCACAGGGCCAGTGTGGATTTTGGAGGAGAGATGAAAAACGTCCTTGGTATTCTTGTTCTTGCGCTGGCCTTGGTGCCCAGCCTCAGCGCGGCGAACATTCTAGTCTTCGAAGATTATTTGGTTGGCACATCGGCGATTCCTGGCGCGCTGACTCTCAGCGGGCAATGCACCAGCGGCGCCTGCACGACAACGACTGACGAGAGTAGTTTCCTCTCTGCGTTGAGCGGCGGCTCCTGGGACCTGGTTATTTTTGCCGAACAGAGTAGCAGCAACTACGATTCCTCGGTGTCTGCGCTGGCAAGCTACCTCGCCACCGGCGGCAAGGTCATCGCCCAGACGTGGGCGACTAGCGACGGGTTGTACGCGCTGATGGAAGCCAGTTACGCTTCGGACAACGGCAGCACAATCACCACGACCGGCGACGCTGTCTTTAGCGGCTTGGGATCCACCATCGGGCTGACGAATCCGGGGTGGGGCACCTACGCGGTAGGCTGGACCCCGACCGGCAGCGCGGTCGGTCTCGGCACACTGGACAGCGGTGGTTATGCCATCATCCTTGGAAATGGCGGCAGCACGTTCTTGAACGCGCCACTGACCGATAGCTACGCATCGCTCTCCGATGGTGAAAGGTTGTTGGCCAACGAGATCGGCATCCTGGTGGGAACCGAGGTTCCGGAACCTGGCACCTGGGCACTGATGGGTCTGGGTCTGGCCGGGGTGGCTGCGTTGCGCCGCCGCCGCTAGTCCGGCGGAGTAATTCCGTAGGCTTTTAGTCGATACTGGAGTGTTCTGAGGCTAATGCCGAGCTGCTGCGCGGTACGCGTGCGGTTGCCGGCATTAGCCTCAAGTGCGTCCAGAATGGCCTGCCGCTCAATATCCTTGAATAGCATCGGGTGCACTGGCCCGGCGGCCGTGACGGGCAGATCACCGGCCGTGATTTCACCCTCGCAGAGAATAGCCAGCCGTTCCATCAGGTTTTCGAGTTCACGCACATTGCCGGGCCAACCGTAGGCGGTCAGAGCCGACTCGGCTTCGGCCGACAGGCGCAGGCCGTTTTTGCCGAGATTGCGTGCGGCGCGCGTCAAGAAGAAACGCGCCAGCTTGATGATGTCGGAGCCGCGCTCGCGCAGCGGCGGGATTTCGATGGGGAACTGGTTGAGACGGTAGTACAGGTCCTCACGAAAGCGGCCCTCGGCGCCCGGCGTGCGCAGGTCGCGATTAGTAGCGGCGACAACGCGTACGTCGGCCTGCATCAGCCGAGTGCCGCCAACGCGTTCAAAGGTGCGGTCCTGCAAAACACGCAGCAGCTTGGCCTGCGAGTTCGGGTCGATTTCACCAATCTCATCAAGGAACAGCGTGCCGCCACGAGCGCGCTCAAAACGGCCGAGGTGCTGTGTGGCGGCGCCGGTGAAAGACCCCTTCTCGTGGCCGAAGAGCTCGCTTTCGATCAACGTGGGAGCCAGTGCAGCGCAATTGACGGCGACAAAGACACCGTGAGCGCGGCTGCTGTGATCGTGAATGCAGCGGGCG
>CAYZIX010000098.1:0-17455 GCA_964478395.1 uncultured Candidatus Solibacter sp. | reverse complement strand
TGGTGCTCTCGGCCAATATCACGCCGGACAAGAGTTCCGGCATCGGCGATTGGAGTGCGAACCGCTTTATCGCGCGCTTCCGCGTCTACTCTAACCGGACCTACGAGAACGCACCGCCCACCACGCCCGGCTCCTTCACGCTGATGCCGTGGTATGCGCTCTCCAAGCTCACCGACGCCGACCTGAAGGCCATTTACGCCTTCCTGCGCACCGTTCCGCCCGTCGACAACGGCGTGGACGTGCATGCCGGCGCGATAGAATGAGTTTCTGCTCCGTCAGATACCCAATCTGCTCACGTCGCTGCGGCTGATCCTGGCGCCCTACATCGCGTGGTGTGTATGGACGCACCGCTTTGGCCTCGCACTCGCTTTGGGCTTTGCCGCTGGTATCACCGATGGCCTTGACGGAGCCCTGGCGCGCCGTTTCGGCTGGCAGTCGAAGCTCGGAGCCATGCTCGATCCGCTCGCCGACAAGACCATGATGGTGCTCGGCTACCTCGCCTTCGGCCTCACCGGCGCCGTGCCGCTTTGGCTGGCCCTGGTGGTGCTCGGCCGCGACGCGCTCATCCTGCTCGCCGCCATTGGGGCGTTGCTGTTGACGTCGATCCGCGATTTTCCGCCCTCGCGCTGGGGCAAGCTGAGCACGTTCGTGCAGCTCGTCACCTGTGGCGTGGTGCTGGTGGTGAACGCCTGGCCCGGCCCGTTCGACTGGCTCTTCTGGCCTGCCATTCTCACTACTGCTGCCGCCACAATCTGGAGCGGCATCCATTACGCCTGGACGTTCACGCGGCGGCTGGCGGCTTAACGGACCTCAACGCGCAGCGTCACCGGCCCCACCAGCCCGGACCGCAGCTTGTCCGGCTCGCGCAGAATGTTGCCGTCGTGCCACCAGTGGCTGACGACGTTGAAACGCCCGGACTCGAAGCGGTTCCACCGCATCTCGTTCGCCAGCAGATTGGCCGCCACCACGGTGAGCTGGTTGTTCCCCGCGCGCAGATATTTCGTGATGTCCACGTGGTACGGCGGCCAGGCGAACGTCCCGGCCAGCTGACCGTTCACCCACACCTCGCCGGTGTAGCAGAGCTCGCCCAAATCCAGCGTCACGCGCTTGCCGGCCGGCGCCTCGAACGTCGTCGAATACAGCGCCCGCCCGGAATACCAGTCCAGCTTCTGCTGGCTCCAGTCGCCCAGCTCAACCGGCGTCTTGCCGCAGCGCGCCGCCACCGGCGCGTTCAGCCCGTCGCCCGGCTTCAGCAGTTTCATGTGACGCTCGGCCGCACCGCTTTCCAATGTGCAGCCGGGCGGCACCGGGATACGGTAGTCCACCTCCACCGGATAGGCGCTCGTGCTCGCCGGCGGCGGAGCCGCCACAAACGCCGGCTCGCCTTTTACCGTCCACGTCTTGTCGGCACGGATCTCCATCCTCTCTCCCGCGCGTCCGCTGATGGCGCCTTCCGCCAGCAGGTAGCCCTTGCCGTGCACGCGGATCTCCAGCTTGTGCCGGCCTTTTGTGGCCGGAATCGCCTTCACGTCCGTCACCGGCTGCCCATCCCACAAACATTCGTAGCTGTCCTGCGCCTCAATTCGCAGCGCCATTTTCGCCGGCTCAAACGGAATCTCGATCTCCTTGCTGAACGTCAGGCCGTCGCCGGCGAACGACGTCATGCGGTTGTCTTTGTATCCGTTCCAGGTCACCCACTGGGCCTTCCAGTCCGACACATAGCGCGCCGTCGTGTTGCTCAGCCGAATGCGCTGCCAGTCGCCGCCTGCCACGCGGAAGTCGGCCACCGGAATCTCCACGCGCGTCTCACCCGGCTCGGCGGTCCAGCGGTAGTCCAGCTCGTGCGGCGCCAGTTGGAACTTCCACGGGCCGTTCAGCGCAACAACCGTCTCCTGCGCCTGCGTCGCCGGCGTGGCTGGTTTCAACGTCCGGTCGAACACCACGTAGTAGGCCTGCCACGGCTCGAAGCTCAGCCTAGATGGATCCATTGGACTCGTGCGGCCCGTCGCAGGGTCCCACAACTCAGCGCCGCCTTCGGCCGCGAAGCGTGCCGTGACGCTCACCGGCCGGCGTTCGGAATTGACCAGCAGATAGAAATCCTTGCCCTCGGCGCGGCGATGCAGGAAACGCAGCACGCCGGCGCCGGCGCCGCTAAAGGTGACGTCGGCCGGCACGTTCGCCGCCAGCCAGGCGTCCAGTTCATCCAGATTTTTCACTACTGAAATGCCCGCCGACAGCCGGATCACCTCCGGATCGTCGGCGCCGTTCTCAGCCGAGTTGCGCGGCGTCTGGACCAGCGCCACCACGCGCAGGCCGCTGGCGGCACGCTCGGCCAGACGGCGGTACATGGGCAGAGAAACGGTCTTCACGTCGGGCAGGATCAGCACGCGATAGTCTTCGGTGCCGATGCGCGGCGTGGCGGCGGCCACGCTGTCGGTGTCCACCATGTCGAAGTCGCGGTGCGTGTGCACCAGACGGTCGCTCACCCGCTCGACGCCGTGCGCCGGGTACTTCTTGTCCGGTATGCGGGTCCAGACATCCTCCACCGGATAGAGCACGGAGATGGCGGCTACGTGCTCGCCCTGGCTACCCATGAACGACAGCCGGCGCGTGTAATCGGCCAGCGTCTTGAAGTATTTCCAGTAAGGGTTCTGGTAGAACCAGCTGCACGGGTAGTCGTCCTGGGCTAATTGCGAATCGATGGTGTAGTGGAACAGGTGCATCACGTAGGAGTTGATGCCGTACACCGCCAACATGCTGATGCCGTAGCGCGCCTGATCGAGCGTTACCGTCCAGCCCGGTCCGCCCAGCGCCTCCACCATCGCCCGTTGCTTTCCGTAGACGTGCGAAATGGAGCTGAGCTGCTTCGGCTTCCACGAGCCGATCCGATAGGGCCAAACAGGAGAACGGAAATCCTCGTTGTCGGTGCCCGGCATATGCAGGTGGCGCTGCGTGCGGAAATAGTCGCCCTGGTCCCGGATGTTTGCGATGTCCTCGTTCGTGTGGCCGGTCCAGATGAGGTTATGCCGTGCGCACCATTCTGAGATCTGCTTGAACCAGGCCTCCTCGTAGAGCCGTGTGAACTCAGAGTAGTAGTCGCAACGCGCCTTGATGGTCCGTGGACCGCCGTCCAGGAAGATCAGCGGCAGCACCGTGCGCAGCTCATAACCCTTGTGCGCGCGGAAGCGCTCTTCCAGCAGAGGGTCCCACGGCAGCGGCCGGATGTTGTAGATCTCGTCGAAGAACGAGCCAGGAATGGTCGTGCCAAAGTGCGCGCCCACGTGTTTGGCGTACTGCTCGTAGGTGTTGTTCAGAAATTCACGCACCGCATCCGGGTTCAGGTAGTTCGGCAGCGGCTGGTGGCGCGGCGCCGGCTCGAACACCGAAATCAGCCACTCGCCTGCGGGCACCTGCCAAATTTTCTGCCCGCTCAGTTGCACCACCGAGTCCGGGTCAATCGCCTCCGCGCCGCGTTTCCGCGCTGCCATCACCATGACGGCCTTCTCGAAATTCAGCGGGTAGCTGGCCGGGCCGGTAACGCTCACCGTGCGATGCGCCAGCCCTTGCGCCGTGTAACGCTCCGGGTTGGCCGCCCGCGTGCGTCCGCCGGCGTCGCCGCTGGGCCACTTGTCTTCGTCATAAAGCCACGTCTTGAAGCCCACCTTCGAGCCGTGTTCGACGCTCACGCGCACACCATTCCAGAAGCCTTCGGAGAAATAAGGCGTCTGGCTTTCATCCAGCCCCACGCGGGCGTGCATGTAGGCGCCATAGACGCCCTTCTCCACCATCTGATCGATCTGCCATGTCAGCTTCTCTGGTGTGAGCGTGCCGTTCCACGACCACAACGGCTCCATCGAATACTCGCGCGGCGGGTCGGCGAACCGGCTTTTCAGGTTCTGAGCCGAAGTAAGCGTCGCGGCAGACAGGGCGCAGAGAGCGAGCACGGTGAATCTGGGCATGGGGCTGGAACCATTCTATTGCGCTTGAGCTTGGCCATGGTTCCCACGCGAGCCTCAAAATGCGATATCAATAGCAGTGATGCATACACGTGTGTACAAGTGGGCCGTGGTCGCCATGCTGTGGTTCGTCTGCGTCTTCAACTACGCCGACCGCCAGGCGATTTTCTCCGTATTCCCGTTGCTCAAGACCGAGATGGGGTTGAGCGATCTGCAACTGGGCATGATTGGCAGTTCGTTCATGTGGGTTTACGCCCTGGCCGGCCCGTTCGCCGGCCTGCTGACCGACCGCTTCAAGCGCAAGACGCTCATCCTTGGCGGACTCATCTTCTGGTCTCTGGTGACGCTGGCCACGGCCTGGTCGCACGACTTCATTCATCTGGTTGTCCTGCGCGGCCTGCAGGGCTTGGGCGAGACGTTCTTCTTCCCGGCCACCATGTCGCTGATCAGCGATTATCACGGTAAGGACACGCGTTCGAAGGCGATGGCCATCAACCAGTCCGGCGTCTACGCAGGCACCATTATGGGCGGCGCCGTGGCCGGTCTGCTGGCGCAGATTTACGGCTGGCGGCCGTGTTTCATGATCTTCGGCGGGCTCGGCATTGCGCTGGGCATTGTGCTGGTAGCCATGCTGCGCGAACCGCGCCGCGAGCAGAGCGGAGGCGGCGAGCCCGGGTTGGTGCTCGACACGAACATCGCCCACACGGTAAAAGAAACCTTCTCGCACCGCATGTCGCTCACCCTGATGGGGGTCTTCATCGGCGCCAACTTTGTCGCCGCCATCTTCCTGGCCTGGATGCCGTCGTTCCTGTCGCGCAAGTTCCAAATGAACCTCGCCATGGCCGGCCTGAACAGCACGGCCTATCTACAGATCGCCTCGGTCTGCGGCGTGATGACCGGCGGATGGCTGGCCGACCGCTTGGTGCGGCGCTCGCCGGCCGGGCGCATGTGGACGCAGTTGATCGGTCTGGCGGCCGGCATCCCGTTCATCTTCCTCACCGGCTGGACGCTTTCGGTGCCGGTGCTGATTATCGCCATGTCCGGCTTCGGCTATGCCAAGGGTTTGTACGACGCCAACATCTGGGCCTCGCTCTACGACGTGGTGAAGCCCGAACACCGTGGCGCCGCCTGCGGCATCATGAACTCCATGGCGTGGCTCGGCGGCAGCCTGGGCCCGATTGCCATCGCTGTTGTGGCGCAGTCGGCCGGCATGAGCGCGGCCATCAGCGCCAGTTCGGCGGTCTATCTCGCGGTGGGGCTGTTGATGTTCTTCGGCATCCGCCGCTTCATGCCGCGCGCGGCACAATAGCGGAACGCATTCTATGCCGCAATCTTGCGCAGCGCTGCCGGGATGGCCGGATTCGCTTCGTTCCGTGGAATGGGCGGAGCGGTGAATTCCTCAACGATTGCACGCATTTCAGCGCTGGTCATACGGCGCTGCGGCGGGGGTACGGCGAGCGGGGCTTGGGCTTGGAGCGCGGCGCGGATGGCCGGCTCGGCCGAGGCGCGGGCGATGCGCTCACGCTGGAGTTCGCGCAGGGCTTTCAAGGCGCGGTCGTAGGAGCGTTCCAGGTCGCGGCGGTAGCGGGCGAGCAGTTCGATGCGAGCCAGTTCGTGGTTCTTGATCACGGCTTCAGCTTCAGCATCCTGGACGCGGATCAGGTTCCAGCCGCTGAGCAGCATGCGGCGGTAGTAGTGCTCCTCAATAGCGTTTTGCGGCGCGGTGGATTTCAGCAGCCCGGCGCGAAATTCCTCAAAAACCGCGCGCATTTCTTCCGGAATGACGAGCGAGGTGGAACAAAAACCGGTTTTCAGACTGTTTGCGGAGGCCCGGCGCTTGCCTTCGGGCGTGCGGGGTCCGTTGGAGTGCTGGGCGTTGAGACGATTGGCGGTGACTTGTGCGGCGGGTGCCATGACGGAAATCTCCTGTGCGTGAAATGGAAAAGAGGCAGAGCCGCTGATTGGGCGGTCTGCCTCTTCTAATCCGATTGTCGCACGCGTAGGGAGCAAGGGGTCGGCTGTAAGTTATTGAGGAGATAGGGAGACATATTGGTAGAGCGGGCTGGCGGAGGCGCCTTAAGGGGAGATCAAATGGGGATGTGTGAGATCTGACCCCAATCGAACCATAGGGCCAATGGCTTCAGGTATAGACCCTAGCGTCGATTGGTGAATGTACGATCATGATGTGAGCATCTGGGTTCCTCTTCGCGTGATCGGCGAGACAATGCATCGTCGAGTGTGCCCACTTTACACTTTTGAAAACCATGATCGCTTTCACCTCATTGGATCTGGCGTGCCATTCCGCATCGGAGCGTTTCGATTTCTGCTGACAGCGGCGCATGTGTGCTTCGATTCATCGAAGGTACCGATCCCGCTTTTCACGATGGGTGCCGACCGTCCCCATGCACTCTGTGGCAGAAGAGGCGTCTGGGAATACTTGCCGGGAAAGACGCCCGACATTGATTTGTCTGTTTTGGCACTCGACCATGGCCTCGCGGACGAGTTGGAGCGCGCCTATCAATTCTCGACGCCGTCGGAAATGCCAAGTACAACGACGAAAGCACGAGGAATCCACTATCTGATTGCCGGTTATCCGTCTGAAAGAAACCCCACAAGAAATCTGGGCTTCATTGAGCCGCTTGCAACGCACCTGATTACGAGTGACATCAGGGAAACGGGTGACGCACTCCTTGATAAGTCGGATGCCTTTCACTTTGTGTTAGGACATCCAGGAAAGACTGTGCCGACGCATCCTGGAGGGCGTCTTCGACTCCCGAAGATGCAGGGTATGAGCGGAGGTGGAATATGGCAACTCGAAATCGATATTCCACGGAAACTTGCATCCTCTCCGTCCTTGGTTGGAATTGGAATCGAATATCACAAGACTAGACAGATTTTCGTGGCCACTCGCGTGGAAGCTGCAATACCACTTGTGAAAGACCTGTATAGACTTGAGCGAGGGTTGGCTGACAACGACTGATTTGAGCGAGGCTGTTCAGCTCTTCGGCTTGATGCCGATGGGATGGTTGACGGCGGCGCGAATGCGCTGTTTGCAGCCCAGGTAGCGCCCGGCCGTTTGAAATGGAGACGTGGCCGGGAAGAAACTGGATCTGTTCCAGTTGCTTTCCTGTTCTTATTTCCGGCGGGCCCTGGTGCGAAGGGTTTCGCGACAGCGGCGTTGAGCCCGGCTCATATCTGAGGCCGCAGAGAGAGCTGAACGGCGTCGCGCTGGATGCCGGCCAGCATCCCACGGAACACGAATTGATGGAATGGCAGCACCGCGTACCAGTAGGCCAGACCGAGCAGCCCGCGGGGCCGGAACGAAGCTGTCTGCCGGAGGATGCATTGGCCTTTGTCGCCGGGTTCGATGCGAAACTCAAGTAACGCTTCGCCCGGTAACCGCATTTCGGCCCGCAACGAAACGGAACGGTCCGCCTCCAAGCCGACAACGCGCCAGAAATCGAGCGCCTCGCCGTAGCTGAGGACATCGGGATCGCGACGGCCGCGGCGCAATCCAGGGCCTCCAACCAGCCGATCCAGCCAGCCGCGAATGACCCAAAGCCAATTGCCGCCATGCCAGCCGCGCTGCCCGCCCAAGCGGCACACGGCGCGGAATACGGCCCAGGCCGGCGCGCTGATCACAACTTCACGGGTGTCGCGAAAGACCGTGCCGCCAGACCAATCCGGATCACCTGGCATCGGGCCGGCCATTGACCAGTTTGTCTCCACCTGATGGGTGGAAACCTGGCTGAGCGCGGCGCGAATGGCCTCGCGAACGGTCAACAGTTTCTGTGGGATTAGACGAGCGATCCGGTTGTCCCGGCATACCACCGGATTCTTCAGCCCTTCGGCCAGCGGTATGGCGATCTTGTGGCTCAAAGGGGTCACAAGATGAATCCAATAAGAGCTCAAGCGGGGTGTCAGGACAGGAACCGGTATGAGCCAGCGCCGCGAGAGGCCGAGTTCTTCCGCCATGATGCGAATGATTTCGCTGTAGCGCAGCGCTTCAGGTCCACCAATATCGAAAACCCCGCCGGTGGTTTCCGGGACCGCCAGCACGCCGACCAGATACGCGAGCACGTTTTGCACGGCGATTGGCTGGCACAACGTGCTCACCCACTTGGGTGTGATCATCACGGGCAAGCGGTGTACGAGATACCGCAGAATCTCGAAAGACGCCGAGCCGGAACCGATGATCATAGCGGCGCGCAGCACCGTAACCGGCACGCCCGCAGCAGCCAGCGCCCCCTCCACGTCGCGGCGTGACGAGAGATGTTTGCTTAGATTCGCGCCGGTTTCGCCCAGACCGCCAAGGTAAACGATGCGTTCCACGCCGGCAGCGTGCGCGGCCCGTCCGAATTCCAGGGCGAGTTGCCGGTCGCGTTGAGCATACTCGTCACCGGCTGACATCATCGAATGCACGAGATAGAACGCCGCGCCACACTCTTTCAAATCGCGGGTCAGCGATGGCGCGTCGGCCAGATCGGATCGGCGGATCTCAGCGTGGGGATCGGACGCCCAGCCGCGGCCCTCTAGTTTCGCCGGAGAGCGCACAAGGCAACGGACCGCATAGCCAGAGGCGAGCAGTTGCGGCACGAGCCGTCCGCCGATGTAGCCGGTCGCACCCGCTATGGCAATGCGTTGCAGTTGAACGGCACCCCCGGGCCGTGAGTCCCGCTTCAGTTTAGAGTTGCTCCGATTACTTGGCAACCTGCCGCGATCCGTGTGTCCTTTTGCGGACCAGTACGCAGATGAGACGATTCCCGCTGCGACTTCTGGCGGCCCGCTGGACCGTGCGGGACTCCCGGCCTAGAAGCGGAGTTGGCGTTGCACGAGTAACGACTCGTGGTTGCAGCCGAGATGAACGCGGCGATCAGCGGCGGCCCGAAGGACTGGCTGATGTTTGTCTAGACAACACCCCCACGCCCACGGCCAGCACGGCGAAGAACACCCACGCGGGCACGCCGGTCAGTTGCGGCAGCGTCACCGGACCCAGATCGCAGCGCTTCACCAGACTCTCGTTCAGCGGCGTGTACAGCTCGGCAAAGATCAGCGCGCCCGCCATCATTCCGAGGAGCCCCACGATGGCATCCTTCTTCCCCTCGGCCGCCGCGCCCACACCCGTGCCGGGGCAGTAGCCCAGCAGCGCCATGCCCACGCCGAAAACCAGCCCGCCAACGGCCACCGCCACCAGTTGCGCCGGCTTGACGTGCAGCGTGGCCAGCCCGGCGGCGTTCAGCGCATAAACGCCAATGCCGCCCACCACCACCGCCGTGAGCATCACCTTCATCACCGTGAAGTCGCGCAGCAGGAATTGCCCGACAATCACGGGGTATTTCGTCACCGCGCCCTTCTGCAACAGGAAACCGAAAATCAGGCCCGTCACCAGGCCCAGCAGGAGTTTCATGACCGGATCAGCCACGTGCGCGCTCCTTCCCGAACAACAGGAACGCCGTCGTGATGCCCGAGGCGAACACCACGGCGAAGAACACCCAGCCGGATAGCGCCAGTTGCAGCGATCCGCTGATGCCGTGCCCGCTGGTGCATCCGCCGGCCAGCCGCGCGCCGAACATCAACAGCACGCCACCAATGAATGCCCCGGCGTAACGCACGGCGCGCGATGCGCCAAAGCGCCGGCTCCACAACGGGTCCACCGTTTCGGCCGGGGTGTCTTTCGACAATCGCGCGCTGATCCACGCGCCCAGCGCCAGACCCGCCACCAGCATCCACTCCCAGTCCACCACCGGCTTGAACTTGGTGAAGTAGGCGTTTTCGGCGACATGCGCCGGCGCCACCGCATTTACCGCCATCCCGGCCGTGCGCGCAATGGCCGTGGAGGCGCCAATGGGCCGGTCCGCGCTCACAAAGGCAAACCACGACAGCACGCCAATCAGGCCGCCCACCACGTAGGGTGACCAGCGTTTCATCCGCAGTACACGCATGACGTTGTCGATGCGCGTCGGCGGGCTTTGGTGACAGGCTTACTGCGCCGCGATGCGCACCGCGCCGCGCATAGCCTGTTCCGGCTTGAACACAACGTAGACGCTGGCGTCGACATCCTCACGTTCAAAGGCCAAATCAGCGCCATTCACCGTGATGGCGCGCGGCGCAAAGCCGGCGGGCAGCAGCACGCGGAACGTCACCGCGTTGCCGGAGCCTGAATAGTCCAGCGTGATATCGCGTTCGTTCTGCTGGTAGTGATAGCTGAAGTAACCGTCCGACACGGCGTAGCGCGCCGTCGCGTGCGCGTCCTTGATGCGGGCTGCGGCCCAACGCGGCGAAACCTCCACCTGGCGCATCACGGCGTCGGTGTCCTTCACGCCGGCCAGCCCCTCCAGGAGCGCGTCCACCCACTGCGCCATGCCCCAGCCGGAGTAGTTCACCTCGTTCGGCGTGCGGAAGCCCGGTGTGCCGTCGGGCCAGTACCAGACCTGCGACCCGCCCGTGCGGCGCAGATGGTCGGCGTATTGACGGATCAGCTCGACGCCATATTGCTCGCGCCCATTCTGCAAGGCCGCGCGCGCCAGTTCTCCGCCCACCCACGGCATCAGTCCGCCGTTGGCGTAGCCGCCCTCCAGGCGGTACGGGTCTTTCCAATAGCCCAGACGGTTCGGGTAGCCCGGTTGCAGGCTCCACCAGGGATACTTGTCGCCGGTCGACTTGTAGCGGCGTTGATACTCGGCGATGATCGTGCGGGCCTGGTCGCCCGTGGCCAGACCGCGCGTCATCGCCCAGGTGTTGCCCATGGCCAACTGAGCACGCTCGTCGAAATCGCCGTGGTCAATTGGATCCAGATGCACGTGGTGCAGGAACTTCCCTCCGTCCCACAGCAGTTTTGCGGCGCGCTCGCGGTAGCCCGCGGCCTCGCGCGCCCATTCGGCGGCCTTTTCCTGATTGCCCAGGTGCGCGTACATCCGGCTCATCGCGACGAACGCTAGATAGTAGCCGCTCTGGTCGCAAGTGGCAATCACGTGCCGGCCCATGCCTTTGTCGCCAGCGCCGTCAATGTCGTAGTCCCACGTGTCGCAACTGTGCTGGCGCTGGATCAGGCGGTTCTTCGGGTCCCAATGCTTGGCGTCGCTGCGGATATACGCCAGCGCCTTTTCCAGCTTGGGCAGCGCCGCCGCCATCCAGCGGTCGTCGCCGGTGGCGCGCCAGCTATCCCACACACCCAGCGTCAATATGTATTCGACGTCGCTTTCCAGTCCCACTCGCCAAGTGCGGCCGTCGCGGTGGATGCCGTCCGGCGTCTGGCCGTCGGCGCGCTGCACTTCCAGGAAGCGGTCCAGTCCGCACAGCATCTCGCGCTCCCAATACTTGTAGGCCGGCAGCGCGTAGATCCAATCGCGCAGCCAGATACCGTCGAAGCGTAGCGTGTCGCCCGAAATGTAGCCGACAAAGCGGCCGCGCGTGGTTTGGTAGTCGCGCCGGCCAAGCTGCATGGCCTCGCGTGCGAAGCCGTAGAGCGCATCGAAATCGCGGTCGCCCGTTTGAATGCCCGTTTCAGTGACCAGCCGCACGTTCCGATAGCGGCTGTAGTTCGGCTCGCCCGGCCATTGCAGGTAAAGGTAATGCGCGCCCAACTCGCCCGCAATCTGGAATTGCACGCCGCCGCGATTGTTCACGAGCGTCACATTCTTTTCGAAGTAGACGCGCTGCGACGGGTCTGTCACGCGCACGCGCGCCGTTGCGTCACCGCGCGCCCGCCCGGCAATCGTCACCCGCACGGTTTCCAACGGCCGGTACGTCTGGCGGTCGGTCTCGATTCGCCCATACTGGCTCTCAATCGCAGACGGGGCTTGCAGCAAAAGGCAGAGCAGCGGGATCAGCATGAAGACATGCTATGACACTACGGCCCGTGCTGGCCAATTGCCGCAACCGATTGTATCTAAAAGGTCTCTGTCACTGTCCACCACATTTATGTGGTGGTTTGTCACCGAGGGGTTCAATGTGCGTCGCAAAATACTGCAACTGCGGGACTTGACAACATAGCAGGAAGTGCGCGATAAGAAATCAGGTTGGGATGAGTTATGCAGGTATAAATATCTTGAATGGAAAGCAGCCGGGGAGCCTACACGATGCAATGGCTGGATGAATACCTGGAGAAGCGGACCACCGCCGCGGAAGCTGTCTCAGAGGTGCGGTCGGGCCAGACGGTGTGGATTCACGCCGGTGGCGCGATGCCCTGCGCCCTGATCGCAGCTCTGCTCGAACGTAGCCGTGAACTCACCGATGTCCAGATGTTGCAGATGAAGACGCTCGGCACGGCCGACTATTCGCTGCCGCAGTACGAGGGCGCTTTCCGCACCGTGGCGCTGTTCATCGGCGACAACGTCCGCCGCGCCGTAGTCGAAGGCCGCGCCGATTACATCCCCATTTTCCTGCATGAAATCGAGGGCCTTTTCGAGCGTGGCGAGCAGACCATCGACGTTGTGTTGATGCAGGTGTCACCGCCCGACAAGTACGGCTACATGAGCCTGGGCGTGGGTGTCGATTGCACGATTACCGCCGCGCGATGCGCCCGCCGCGTCATCGCCGAAGTGAATCCGAACATGCCGCGCACGCTCGGCCAGACGTTCCTGCACATCTCCGAGGTGCACCGCATTGTCGAGGTGAACCACGCGCTCCCCGAAATGCAGTCTGAGCCGGCCAATGAGGTCCAGCGCCGCATTGCGCGCAACGTGGCCAGCCTGATTGAGGACGGGGCCACGCTGCAACTTGGCATTGGCGCGGTGCCGGACGCCGTGTTGGCCTCGCTCACCAGCCATCGCGACTTGGGTATGCACACGGAGATGTTCTGCGACGGCGTTATTCCGCTGATCGAAAAGGGTGTGATGAACGGTGCGCGCAAGGCCATTCATCCGGGTAAGCTGGTGGCTGGATTCGCGCTCGGCACGCGCCGCCTCTACGATTTTGTCGACGACAATCCACTGTTCGAATTCCACCCCATCAAGTACGTCAACGACCCGTTCGTGGTCAGCCAGAACTACCGCATGACGGCCATCAACTCGGCCTTGCAGGTGGATCTCACCGGCCAGGTCTGCTCGGATTCCATCGGCACCAAGCCCTACTCCGGCTTCGGCGGACAGGTGGACTTCATTCGCGGCGCGGCGCACTCGCCCGGCGGCAAGCCCATCATCGCGCTGCCCTCCACCGCCAAGGAGGGCACCATTTCGCGTATCGCCCCGACGCTTGACGATGGCGCCGGCGTGGTCACCTCGCGCGCCGACGTTCACTATGTCGTGACCGAGCACGGGGTCGCCTATCTGCACGGCAAAACGTTGCGCCAGCGCACAGAAGCTCTGATCGGCATTGCCGACCCGGCGTTTCGCGAGGAATTGTCGCGCTTTGCCTATCAGGTCCACTACCTGCGGCCCAAGCTGGTGCCAGTCGCATAAAATGGGAGAACCCTTCGCATGAGTCCCACCACCGTTCCCGTCGATAAAGGCTCGGTTGAAATCAACGAGCAGGAGTGCAAAGGCTGTGGCCTTTGCGTGGCCGCCTGTGCCCGCATAGTGCTCAGTCTGGCGCCTCATCTGAATCACTACGGCTACCATCCGGCCACTTATCAGGGCCACGGCTGCAACGGCTGCGGGCTCTGTTTCTACACGTGCCCGGAGCCGGGCGCCATTCGCGTCTCGAAGCTTGTAGCGTGAGGTGATCCGATGCCCAGACAACTCATTAAAGGCAATGACGCGCTGGTGAAAGGAGCCGTGCTGGCCGGCTGCCGCGCCTTCTACGGTTATCCCATTACGCCGGCCAACGAGATTTCAGAAGCCGCGGCTTACTATCTACCGCTTTCCGGCGGCACATTTCTACAGGCCGAGAGCGAGGTGGCGGCCATCAACATGGTTTATGGCGCCTCCTCGGCCGGCGTGCGCGCCATGACGGCCTCCTCCGGCCCCGGCATCAGCCTGATGGCCGAAGGCATCAGCTATATCGCCGGCGCGGAACTGCCCTGCGTGGTGGTGAATATCATGCGTGGCGGTCCGGGCCTGGGCAATATCGGTCCGGATCAGGCGGACTACTTCCAGGCGGTCAAGGGTGGTGGACATGGCGCCTACCGCGCTCTGGTGGTCGCGCCGGCCACCGCGCAGGAGATGTGCGATCTTACCCGTCTGGCCTTTGATCTGGCCGACCGCTATCGCACGCCCGTCTTCGTGCTTACCGACAGCTACACCGGCCAGATGATGGAGCCGGTTGATTTCCTCTCGGTCGATCCGGTGGCTCCGCGCCTGCCCGAATGGGCTGTCGCCGGCACGGCTGAAACACGCCACAATCTGCTCACCTCGCTCTATATTCACACCGATGATCTGGAGCGCCATGTGCGCAAGCTGGAGGCCCGTTACAAGCTGGCCGAGGCCAATGAAACGCGCTGGGAGAACTACCGCACCGATGATGCCGAGCTGGTTTTCGTCGGCTACGGCGTGGTGTCGCGCATTCTGAAGAGCGTTGTCGAAATGCTACGTGCGCGCGGCGTCCGCGCGGGCCTGCTGCGGCCCATCACGCTCTACCCGTTCCCCTCGGACGAACTGAAACAGCTCGCCAAGACCACGGAGCGTTTCTACGTGGTGGAACTCGGCACAGGTCAGATGATTGAGGATGTCCGTCTGGCCGTCGAGGGCGCCCGCCCCATCGGTTTCTACAGCCGCTGCGGCGGCAACTGCCCGTCGGCCGAAGAGATTTTCGAAGTCGTGTCCGCCAGCCTGGAGGTGCCCGCCCATGCCTGAGTATCAGGTCACTCACGAGAAGGCCCGCTGCCTCTACACCGAGTACGAGCGCAAGGGCGAGCTGATGCACCAGACGCACTACTGCCCCGGCTGCGGCCACGGCGTGGCGCTGAAACTGTTGGCCGAGGCGATTGACGAACTGGGCGTGCGCGACCGCGTCATCCTGGTTTCGCCTGTCGGCTGTAGCGTCTTTCTCTACTACTATTTCGATGTCTGCAACGTGCAGGTAGCACACGGCCGCGCTCCGGCCGTGGCTACGGCGCTGAAGCGCGCGCATCCGCACGCCATTGTCATCAGCTATCAGGGCGACGGCGATCTGGCCGCCATCGGCTGCGCCGAAATCGTGCACGCCGCCAACCGTGGCGAATGCATCACGGCGCTGTTCGCCAACAACGCCATCTACGGCATGACGGGTGGCCAGATGGCGCCCACCACCATGCTCGGCGACAAGACCACCACCACACCGTTTGGCCGCGCCGCGCGCACCGACGGCCATCCGCTGCATGTGGCCGAACTGCTGGGCGCGCTGGCCGGCCCCACTTACGTCGAGCGTGTGGCGCTGGGCAACGTGAAGCTGATCCTGCAGGCCAAGAAGGCCATCCGCAAGGCGCTGGAGACGCAGGTGAAGGGTCTCGGCTTCTCGCTGGTGGAGTTCCTCTCGCCATGCCCCACTATCTGGAAGATGGATCCGGTGGAGGCGCAGCGTCATGTGCGCGAGGTGATGACCAAGGTCTATCCGCTTGGCGTCACGCGTGACCGTACGGCGGAGGTTGAGCCGCTCGGCGAGCTTCCCGCGCCGCCCGCGCTCACTGAGCTGCCGCGCATCCTGCGCATCCCGCAGACGGAGCCGCAGCGCTCTGTGCGTCCCGCCGGGCAGGTTATCGACTACCGCATCAAGATCGCCGGCTTCGGCGGTCAGGGTGTGCTGCTGTTGGGCCAGTTGTTGGCTGAGGCTGGCATGGACGATGGCCTGGAAGTTTCCTGGCTGCCCAGCTACGGCCCGGAGATGCGTTCCGGCACCTCGAACTGTCACGTGCGGCTCGCCTCCAAGCCGGTGGATTCGCCGTTGGTGACGCGTTCGAACGTGCTGATCGCGCTGAACGAGCCTTCACTCGAAAAGTTCCTGCCCTTTGTCGAGCCGGGCGGCATTGTTCTTTATAACGGCGCGTCGATCCCCGAATCAGCGCGCCGCGACGGCGTCGAGATGCATGCCTTCGATTTCTTCACGCTATCCGACGAGCAGGTGGGCACGGCCAAGGCCGGCAACATCGTTGCGCTTGGCGCGCTGATTGAAGCGACACATTTGCTGCCCGTCGATGTGGTGGAACGCGCCATGGCGCGTGTCGTCAAAGGTGAAAAGTGGCTCGAAATCGACCGCCGCGCTCTGGCCGGCGGCATCGAGGCGATGAAAGGCGCCTGCTGTCATGCCTGATTGGATGGACCATATCGTCTTTTTCAACGGCCAATTCGTGCCGTTGCGCGACGCTAATATCAACATCCTTACCCATGGCCTGCACTACGGCATGGGGGTGGTCGAAGGCATTCGCGGCTATTGGGTGCCGGAGGAGGAAGAGATCTTCCTGTTCCGCGCCGATGCCCACTACCGCCGCTGCAAGCTCTATTCGCGCCTGCTCGGCGTTGAGCCACGCAAGAGCCCAGAGGAGATGGGCGAGATTACGTGCGAGCTCATCCGCATGAATCATTTCAGGTGCGATGTTTACGTACGCCCGCTCGCCTATAGTTCCACGCCGGGCCTCGCCATGCGGCCGGACGGCAAGTCGGCCTTTGCCATTGTGGTGGTGCCTTATGAGAGCCATCCGGACACTGGGGCCGGCCTGCACGCGGGCGTGGTGACGTGGCAGCGCGTGGCGGACGGGGCACTGCCCATCCGTTCCGGCATCTGCGGCGCTTATGCCAACTCCATGCTGGCTTACAACGAGGCCGCGCGTCACGGCTACGACGAGCCCATCCTGCTGAATGCGGCCGGCCATGTCGCCGACGCCGCCGCGTCAAATCTCTTCATGGTGCGCTCGGGCCGGCTCATCACGCCGCCGGCTTCGGAAAGCATTCAGGAAGGGCTAACCCGTGCGTCGGTCATCGAGCTGGCGCGGCGCGAGCTGCATGTTGAAGTGGTCGAACGGCCCATCGATCGCAGCGAGCTCTATCTGGCCGAGGAGCTCTTCTTCGCCGGCACTACGCTCGAGGTTGCGCCCATCACGAAAGTGGACGGCCGCCCGGTGGGCGGTGGCGCCATGGGCTTCATCACGGACCATCTGCGCGAGCTCTACCATCAGGCCACTCACGGCCGCATCGCCGACTATCACGCCTGGCTGCATGCCGTTTACCAGCCCGCCTTGGCCGGTTCGCGGTAGGGTTTCAGTGCCCGTCTAATCAGGCGAATTGGCCAAATTGTCCGAACTGCCGAACCGGTTGCCTAACCGGTCACTCTCGAACGCCCGGCCTAACTGGCTCATAACAACTGCCGGATACAACCGCGTAGCATCTCTGAATTTCTATTCAGTGCCGCTCGCCGCCCGCAATCGCCTCCATTCGCGGGAATTCCTCGCATCTCATTCACTCTAAATATGTTCAGTCTATTCCCGCCGACCCGCCCGGACGCCCTCTGAATATCCGAATCAAGCGAACTTCGCAGATCTGTCTGCCGCTTTCATCTCACGCCGTCTCGCGAGCCCCTTCTTGACCCCAAGGCGTCAGCCCATAGGCGCTAACTTAAGGCGGCAGCAGCGAAGAAGAGTTGTTGAGTTTGGC
>CAYZIX010000097.1:0-17482 GCA_964478395.1 uncultured Candidatus Solibacter sp. | reverse complement strand
CTTTGGCAGCCTGCACTGCCTGACCCAGCAGCAACCCGCATAGAAAAAGGGCCCGCCGAAGCGGGCCCTTTCCAGAGTAGAACGAGCAAACAGCCCTTATTTGGGGCAGGAGAGCTTCTTGATCAGCTTCGGATCAATGCTCTTGGCGGTATGGAAGCCGGCGGGCAGTTTCGTACCCTTCGGCACCAGCCAGACTTCAACGCGACGGTTCTCGTCGGCAGTCGAAACCATCGAACCGCGGCGCTCCTTCGTAGCGGTGCGGGCGGTGGTGCCGCACAGGCCCGGCTGCATCTCGGAAACCTGTTCGGTACCGGTCCAATCCACCTTGATGCGGGACGGGTCGACATTGGCGCAGGTGCCGCCGCCAGCCGTCAACACGGCATAGGCGTTAGCCACGCGCTGCATGTCGAGCGTCGAAGCCTTCTTGGTCTTCGAAACCTCATCTTTGTCGATGTGGCCGACCAGCACCACTTCGTAATCGGGATCGGCGGCCTTCGGGGCCAGCTCTTCAATCAGAACGCGCTTGCCGCAGTTGTTCACGCGGGCCGAGCCCTTAGCGAACACGACATCGCCGAAGCGGATAGCGTTGGGCGTGAAGTCCACCTTCACGGACGTCGAGCCATTCGCCGTCGCGCCACGGTCATCGGTAGCCTTGATGTTCAGTGCGATGGTCTTCGACTGAATCTTGCCACCCTGCTCAAAGCGCACGCTCTGCGTGTCGAACTTCGTATTGGCCGAAGTCGGGCTGGCAAACGAGCCCTCTGCAGCGGTCCACTGAACACTGACAGTGGAGCAGGAAGAACCGGTCACCTGAGCGGTGACTGCAGAATTCTGCCCGTAGGCCAGCGTAGCCGGGTCGGCCGCAACAGCCGATACGGTCGGCTCCTTGTACTCCTGCACGCCGAGCGAAAGCGTGTTGGCCTTCGCCGTACGAACCGGCAGGTTTTCCGTGTTCGGAGCTTCCAGGTCCAGTTCCACCGTGTAGTTGCCCGCACGGTCCGGAGTGAAAGTCAGCTCGGGGCTGTCGCTACCCATCGGCTGGCCGTTAACCTTCCACTTGTAGGTCATGCGGCGGCCGGCCGGATCGCTCGCCCCGGTGGAACGCACCGTAACGGCGCGGCCCTGGCACAGCGCACCCGCACCGCCCACGATGGAGCCGGCGTTCAACGCGCCCAGCGGCTGCGGAGCCTGCACCGGCGGTGGCGGCACATACTTGCTGCCGAAATAGTAAGTCAGGCCGGCGGTGGTCTGAACACCGTTCAGCTCGCCGTCCCGCGGAACATAGACACCGCCATTAGCCGCAGCGGCAGTCTGAGGCAACCGCCACGTGGGTGCGCCTGAGGTCAAGCCACGAATGTCGAAGCGCAAACCAAAATGGTCGGTCAAATGGATCTTAATGCCGCCGCCATAGTTAAGCGCCGGCTTCACCATGCCGCCGAGGTTCCCGGCGTTGAACGCCGAGTTGTTCGGGTTGGTAGCATAGCCCCGGCCCGAATCGATCGGCGCAAAATTCAGCGCCGAAAAACCCGCAGCCAGGAAGGGACGGATCTTCGAGCCCCGCGGTGAGAAGTAGTACACCGGGCTGAACGAATACTGATAAATCCGGTGGCCAAACTCAAAGTTCGGCAAACCGGGCTTGTTCGGATTCAGGAACCGCACGTTGTTCACGCTGTATGTGAATCCCTGTTCCAAACCAAAGTACTTCCAGAAATTCTCGGTTACACGGAAGCCAGCGGCTCCTCCGTTCACCAGCTTGGTTCCCAGACCACGATCCACCTGGCGGAAGAAACTGCCGCCACCAAAGCCGTTAAGCTCCACCTTGTCCGGCAGTTCGTCACCAGCCGGAGGCTTCGGGGTCTCCTGGGCCGGGGCAATAGAGCAGAGTGCAACCGCAAGGCCCAGCGCGGCGCACATTCGTAACCAGGATCGATCGTTGTTGTTGTTTCGAATGGGTTTCATTTCAGGACTTCACCTGCCTGCATTCATTATCTTACCGAAACCGGGAAAGGTCCAGATAATACAAACCTAGATCTGTAGTTAACGCCACCAATCCAAAGTTACCTACCCCCCCTGTAACAAGCGCACGGAAGCTGGCTCCACCGGCGCCACCCGCCTCCAGACGGCGCCAACTGCGCCCCTCGTCGAAAGATTGAAACGTATGGCCGAACTGTGTCACAAACAACTCACGGCCGTGCGCGGTCAGCGCGTTCACAGTCCCCAATTCAAGCCCCGTTCCGCGCCGCTGCCAGCTTCGCCCACCGTCGTCCGAGCCGTATAAACCTTGCGCCGTAGCCGCCAGCAACGACCGGTCGAGCCACACGATATCGTTCAGCAAGCTAAGGGGGAAAAGGATGCTGAGCGCGCGAAACGTCGCGCCACGATCCTCCGAAGCATAGACCGCCTGCGCCGTGCGCACCAGCAAACGGCCGCGCGCATCCGCCTGGATGTGAGAAATGCGATGTTCGATATCAGCCGTGGTCAGGCGCACGGCCTGCCAGGTGGCCGCAAGATCGGTGCTTCGCAGCAGGCCTTGATCCGTGCCGGCCCAAAGCGTTGGTTTCGGGCCGTCGAGGCATGCCAGGGCTCCGAGGCGAAGCGTGCCGGGCAAGTCCGAGACGCGCCAACTGTGCCCGCCGTCGGCTGAACGCAGTAACCGCCGGTCATTACCGGCCAGCAAAAACGCAGGCAGCGACGCGCATCCGGCTAGCCGGCTGAGATGGCGGTCGTCCGGCTTCGAGATCAGCTCCCACGACTGGCCACCGTCGGCGCTGCGGTAGACCGAGCTCCCGGTGGTCTCATCGCTAGCCAGCGCGGCCAGCCCGCCAGCGCCCGCCGTTAGCGCGGTCAGCCGCCGGTTCACAAAGCCCTGGTTGATGGCTCGCAACGTTTCGCCGCTGTCATCGCTCCGCCACAGGCCGGTGCCTTCGGCGGCAATGTAAAGCCGTTCCGGCGTGCGCGGATCGAACACCAGAGAGAGAATGTGCAGCGTGTTCAGTTTGCGCCAAGTCTGGCCACCGTTCACTGACCTCAACAAACCGAGCGTCGTTGCCGCGTAAAGCACGTCCGGTCTGAGCGGGTGGCGGCGGATGACATGCGTGCGGCGCTCGGAGGCCGGAATGCCAGGGAACTTCGTCCAGAGCGCGCCACCCGTATCGCTGTGATAGATGCCGCTGCAAGCGCTGGCCAGCAGGCGTTCGGGGTGCGCCGGATCGATGTAGATCGAGAATACATCCGAATCGTCCAGCATCCCCTCGTGAATGGAGATCCAGGTTTTGCCGCCATCGGTGGTCTTCCACGGCAGATGCGTCGTACCGGCGTAGATGATGTTGGCGTCGCCCGGATCGATCGCCACGGCCGTGACAGCGCGCAATTCATGGTTGTACGGAACCGAAATCCGCGTCCAATTCCGCCCGGCGTCGGCACTACGCCAAACGCCGTCCATCGTGGCCGCTACCACTTGGCGCGGATCCTTCGCCCAAAACGCCAACTGCTGGACACTGCAACCGGTGATGCCCGCCGCCTGACGCCACGTCTGCCCGCCATCCTCGCTGTACCACACACCACCGAATGCCGAACGTTGTGCCTCGACACCCGCCAGATAGAGTCCGTCCTGAATGGCGACCGACGTAATGGTGCCTGAAAAGTGGCGCGGAAACGGCAGCCGCGTCCAATGCGCACCGCCATCGGACGACCGGAACACGGCCGTGTTCCGCGCGCCGGCCAGCAGCACAGACGGGTTGCGGCCATCCACGGCAATAGAACTGGCGCTGCCACCCCATGGCCCGGTGCTGCGCCACGCCGTCTCTGCCACCACGGGTAGAGACACAAGGATTGAAACAATGATCGCGAAAATGTTCATGCGCCCAAAACCCAGGCTATCAGGCCTGATAGTTCCGGGCGAGTGAGCTGAACGCAGCCACCTGCGACGCCTGCCAGGCCGCGTCGCGGCCCAATTCGCGCGCCAACAACCCAGCCACACGCGGAGCCGAGCGCACCGCCGCCGCCGCGTTCAATAGCAACGCACGCGTGCGGCGCGAGAGCACATCTTCCACCGACCGCGCCATCTCCCAGCGCGCCGCCCAGATCACCTCAGCCTCGTTGTAGGGCAGCGCTTCATCCAGACACTGGCCACGTTCCGGATGGGAGCGGACCATGTCCGCGATGGCGACCGCGTCGGAACCGTACGGTGACAACGGGCCGAAATTCGCGGCGTGATGATGGTAGCCGTGGATCCGCAGGCGCGTGGTGACACAGGCGCGCTCATCCAACCCGGCTAGCACGGCCGCTTGGTTCACACAGTCTTCGGCCATATGCCGGTAAGTTGTCCACTTGCCACCGGCAATGGTGAGCAGGCCGCTGGGGTCAATGTGAATAGAGTGGTCGCGCGACAGTGACGCAGTGGACCCGCCGCCACTCTTCACCAGAGGGCGTATACCGGCCCAGGCGCTCAAAATGTCAGCTCTCGACGGCGCATGCTCAAGGTACAGCGCTGCGGTTTCGAGGATGAAATCGATTTCCTCCGCCAACGGCACGGGCTCCAGCGTCACCTCCTTCAACGGCGTGTCTGTCGTTCCGACCAGCGTGTGACCGTGCCACGGGATGGCAAACATCACACGTCCGTCGCGAGTATGCGGCACCAGAATCGCGCTCTTTTGCCCAATAAACGAGCCGTCGAACACCAGATGCACGCCCTGGCTGGGCGCCACCATGGTCTGCGCCTGAGGGTCCGCCAAGCGCCGTACCGCATCGCTGAAACAACCGGTGGCGTTGATGACAGCGCGGGCGCGCAGTTCAAACTCGTCGCCGCTCTCCTCGTCGCGAACGACGGCGCCGGCCATCATGCCGTCGCTGTTCTTGATGAGCCTGACAGCACTGCAATAGTTCACCAGCGTGGCGCCCTGCTCGGCCGCAGTCAGCACCATCTGGATAAGCAGACGAGCATCGTCAAACTGGCCGTCGTAATAAACGACGCCGCCACGCAGTCCCTCCTGCCGCAGCGTCGGCAAACGCTCTAGCGTCTCTTCCTTCGTCAGATTGCGCGATGCGCCGAAGCCGTACTTTCCCGCCAGTAGATCGTAAAGTCGCAGGCCAACGCCATAGAAC
Source organism: uncultured Candidatus Solibacter sp. (assembly GCA_964478395.1). Lineage (GTDB taxonomy): Bacteria > Acidobacteriota > Terriglobia > Bryobacterales > Bryobacteraceae > Paludibaculum. The sequence continues at coordinate 12,379 of CAYZIX010000097.1, read as the reverse complement.
GGCGCTTCCCACCACTCATAATTCGGCACAACGAAGGCAAGGTCGCTGACCAAGTGGGGCGCATTTTCGCGCATCACCCCGCGCTCCTTCAATGCCTCCATCACCAGGGACACATTGCCCTGCTCAAGGTAACGCACACCGCCGTGCACCAGCTTGGTGGAGCGCGATGAAGTGCCCTTGCCAAAGTCGTTCTGTTCGATCAGCGCCACGTGATAGCCGCGGCTGGCCGCGTCCACGGCGCAGCCGACACCAGTGGCTCCGCCGCCGATGATGAGTAAGTCCCACGGCTCGCGCCGCTCCCGCAACCGGTCGAGCTGCTCACTGCGATTCATGCTCCGGCCTCCTCCCAGCCCTTGGCGCGCTCAACGGCCCGCGACCAGCGCGCACGCTGGCAGGCTACGTCGTCCGCCTTGGCCTGCGGCTCGAATTTCCGGTCCACGCCCCACTGCGCGGAAATCTGCTCCCGGCCTGAGTAAACCCCCGTCGCAAGACCGGCGAGATAGGCCGCACCCAGCGCCGTCGTCTCGGTTTGCGCGGCGCGCACCACCGGTACCTGCAACAGGTCCGCCTGCATCTGCAGCAACAGGTTGTTCTTCGATGCGCCACCATCCACACGCAACTCGCCGAGTTGAATGCCCGAGTCGGCCTCCATGGCGGAAACCAGGTCGGCCACCTGAAAAGCGATCGACTCCAACGCCGCACGCGCAATGTGAGCGGATGTGACGCCGCGCGTGATGCCCAGCATGGCGCCGCGCGCGTAGGCGTCCCAATGCGGCGCGCCCAACCCGGCGAAAGCCGGCACCAGCACCACACCGTGACTGTCTTCGACGCTTGCCGCCAGCGCCTCCACTTCGGGCGCCGAACGGATAATGTGCAGACCGTCGCGCAGCCACTGTACCACCGCACCACCGATGAAGACGCTGCCTTCGAGCGCGTATTCGAGCCCCGCTCCCGCCTGCCACGCCACGGTTGTCAGCAACCGGTTGCGCGACCCGACCGGCTGCGCGCCGGTCTGCATCAACATAAAACACCCCGTACCGTAAGTGTTCTTCGAGTACCCGGGCGCGAAACAAGCCTGGCCGAACAATGCCGCCTGCTGATCACCGGCCACGCCGGCAATCGGAATGGCAACGGGCCACAAATCCAACGAAGTACGGCCCATTTCTCCGCTCGACGGCCGCACCTCGGGCAGCATGGCGCGGGGAATGCCGAGCAGCCGCAACATCTCGTCATCCCATGTGCCGGTCTGAATATTGAAAAGCAACGTGCGCGAGGCGTTGCTCGGATCCGTGGCATGCAACCGGCCGCCGGTAAGGTTCCAGATCAGCCAGCTATCGATAGTGCCAAAGGCCAGTTCACCGCGTTCGGCGCGCCCGCGCGCGCCATCGACGTGATCGAGAATCCAGCGCAACTTCGTGCCGGAGAAATAAGGATCCAGGCGCAAACCCGTTCGCCGGCTCACTTCGGCCTCCGCTCCGGCGGCGCGCAATTCGTCGCAGAACGCGGCCGTACGGCGATCCTGCCAGACGATGGCGTTGTGGATAGGCCGGCCGGTCGAGCGGTCCCACACGACGGTGGTTTCGCGCTGATTGGTAATACCGATGGCCGCGATCTCACGCGGTTCAATATGTTCACGGGTCAGCGCTTCCGTTGCTACAGCCAGCTGTGTGGCCCAAATCTCGTCCGCATCGTGCTCCACCCAGCCCGAGTGCGGGTAATGCTGCGTGAATTCCCTCTGCGCAACACTGATCAGCGCGCCCTGTGCATCAAAGACAATCGCACGGCTCGACGTGGTGCCCTGGTCAAGGGCAAGCAAATACGCCATAGTAGTTTGCGAACCTCCGGCTGACGGTTATGAGATTATCAAACGCGCGCCCTACAGTTTAGTGTGGAACCCGCCGATTTGCCGGGAGAGCAGGAACAGATGAAAATCTTGAATGACAGACCACTTTTTACCCTGGCGATGGCCAGCCTGACGCTCGGCGCACTGAGCCAGACCGACTGGTTTGTGGTCTACGTCGGAATGCTGTTCGGGTTTGCCGTCGTGGTGGGGTTCCGCCTTCCGCGCCCCATCACAAATTGGATTCTGGTGCTTGCGCTGGGCGCCCCAATTGCAGCGCTGGTGCATGACGTATTCTATGGGCCGAGCACCATCGCCTGGTATGCGGATCTGTTCCTGCGCACCGGCGCTGCGCTGGCCGTCATTCTGCCCGGCGTCGGCGCGGGCCTGGTTTACCGCCGCCTGCGAAAGCGTCTGCGCCGCGTGCCGGCCGCCTAACAGACGGTATAGGGCCGGATGCCGCGCGCCAGGCCGGTGGTCTCATCCAGTTCGACAATCACCGCGTGCAGCTCCACCATATTCTTGGCGGCTTCAAAGCGTACTGGCAGCTGCGTGAAAAAACGGTGTAATACGGTCTTCTTTTCGACGCCGATCACAGAATCGTAGGGCCCCGTCATGCCGCAATCCGTCAGATACGCCGTGCCCTGCGGAAGCACCCGCGCGTCGGACGTCGGAATGTGGGTGTGGGTGCCGACCAGAGCCGTGACGCGCCCATCCAAGTGCCAGCCGAGCGCCACTTTTTCACTTGTCGCTTCAGCGTGAAAATCAACGAACCGCACTTTGGTCTCAGCCGGTATCTTCTCAAGCACCGCGTCGGCGGTGGCGAACGGGCACTCAATGGACGGCATGTGCACGCGGCCTTGCAGGTTGATTACCGCATATGCGACGCCGTTGCGCGCACGCCCCTGATAGACTCCGGCGCCAGCCACTCGGCCCCCGTAATTGGCCGGACGCAGCAGGCGCGGCTCGCGCTCAAGGTAGTCGTAGATGTCGCGCTTATCCCAAATATGGTTGCCGGTGGTGAGCACGTCCAGCCCCAGCCCGAGCAGGTCCGAAGCCACACCCGGCGTGACGCCGAAACCGCCGGCCGAGTTCTCAGCATTCGCAATCGCCAGGTCGATGTGCTCCTCGCTGATGATGCGCTGCAGGTTCTCGGCCACGATCCGCCGGCCCGGCGAGGCGAATATGTCGCCGATAAAAAGAATGTTCATTCGAAAACTCGAGGAGCGCACCACACCGACCGTGCCGGTCTCGGAATCGACCCCAGGCTCTCACCATAGGGGGGGCCGCCGGACGCCTTCAGGCTTCTCCCCCAAGGGGAGCTTGCTCACCAGCGCCATTGTTCGAGTCGAGCCCCAGATTCACTTGCATCGGATCAATTATGGAGACCGGTGCACCTGACGCGCAGGAACGCTCCTCTTGCGTCCTAGGATAACCCGACTTGCCGCCGAGCGCCACACTTTCAGCGTTACCGGACCGCTTCCCAGACGCACGTCTTCCGGCCCACGCACGGCATGGTGGTGCCTTTCAGCGTTCGGCCGTCCGGCTGCAACTGGCCTCGATAGTAGCTGCGCGAGGCGCGGTTCTCGATGATCAACTCAAATCCATCCCAGCGCATCACGCGCATGCCGCCTTCGCTCTTGGTGCCGCTGGCGCGATCCGAATAACGGAACTTCACCTCGGTGCCACTGAGGGTCCAGATTCCAGCCCATTCGTATTCAGGCACGGTCGAGTCCCGCACCTTCCACACCCCGTCCAGGCGAACGGTCCCGGATGAGGCATGGGGTGCCTGGGGCGCCGCCTTTTCACCGGGGCGTGACGGTGCAGCCGCCAATGCCGGCCGTTCCATCGGCCAGTCCGCCACTACTTCAAAACCACAATCGGGAATGTTGTAACAGTAGCCCGCGCGCCCCTTGATCGTCTTGCCATCGGCCTGGATTACGCCTGTACCCGGGATTTTCCGCCCCAGCACGACAAAAGTCAGCCCGACGTTCTGACCGCGCACCGAGTCCACCGTCAGGCTCCAGTCGTAGCGTTTGCCCGCCTGATCGCGATAAAAGACGTCGAAACGATTGGAATTCCCAGCGCGGGTCCATTTTCCGCGCCAGAACATGCGCGCCGTCCTCCACTCACGGGCTTCCCAAACGCGGCCCAGATTGCCGCTACGCGGCACGTCCGCTCCGGCCAGCACAGCCGCGGCTAATGCCGCTATCACCACCAGTCTCACTATCCCTGTTTTAAACATTCCGCAATTTCACGTTCCGGAATCGAGCCTTCCTTGATCACCCGCCAGTAAGGCTCGGTAATATCCACCGTGGTGGCTCCCGTGCTGATTGAGACGCCGCCGTCCAGCACAAGGTCCACACGCCCGTCCATCTGGCCGAATACATCAATTCCGGAACGGCACGTAGGCTGCCCGCTCACATTGGCCGAAGTGGAGATCAGCGGCTGGCCAAGGCAATCCACCAGCATCTGAGCCACGCGCGAGCGCGACTGCCGCAACGCCAACCGTCCGGTGTTGCCCGTCACTTTCAGCGGCACCTTGGCCGAGGCGGGCACAATCATCGTCAGCGGGCCCGGCCAGAAGCGCCGCGCCAGCAAGTAGAAGCGCCGTGGCAGTTCCGTGACCAGCTCTTCAGCCATCAGAAAATCACTCACCAGCAACGGCAGCGAACGGTGCGCCTCACGCCCCTTGGCTGCGAACACGCGCCCCACTGCGTTTAAGTTGAACGGGTCGGCGACCAGAGTGTATAGCGCATCGGTGGGAATCGACACCACCCCACCGCGCCGCAACTCGACGGCAGCACGCTCGATGGCTTCTATAGCCGGTTCTTCGGTGTTGATTTCGATCAGATCGGTTGCCAAGCCACCACTCCGTGAGCGAACGAACAGTCTAACGCGGCCCGATCGCCTCGGCAACCTCAACCGCCAACTGATAGCGCCCGAACGGCGCGCTCATCTGTACTCCGTCAACCAGCCGGCGCACGCGCCGCACCATTTCACGCGCAATTTCGACACCCTCGGCACGCGCCGCGTCCGGCGTCCCGGCGTGCCGCATCCGCTCGATAAACTCCTCTGGCACCGGCACGCGCAGCTCGTTCACCATGAACTCGGCGTTGCGCAGCGACGTAAGCGGCCAGATACCGGCAATCACCGGCACACGGAAATCCTCAATCCGCTTCAGGAAACGCTCCAGTTGCGTCACGTCGAACACGGGCTGGGTGATGATGTAGTTGGCGCCGGCCTGTACCTTCCACTCAGTACGCCGCACCTCCTCATCAAGGTTTAGCGCTCCGGGGTTGGCGCCCACGCCAACAAGCATCGCCGTCTGTCCACCTATCGGGTTGCCGCCGAAATCCAGCCCCTGGTTCAGGTTATTGACGATATTCACCAGCCCGATTGAGTCGACGTCAAACACCGCCGTCGCCTCCGGGTAGGAGCCCATTCGTGGCGGATCGCCCGTGATGCAGAGCAGGTTGTGCAGGCCGCAGGCGTATGCGCCCAGCAACTCACTCTGTATGCCCAGAATGTTGCGATCGCGGCAGCAGAAATGGAGGATGCTCTCGATGCCCGCCTCGCGCTCAATCAACTGGCACGTGGCTTGCGCACTCATTCTGGCGCTGGCGCGCGGTCCGTCCGGCACGTTGATGGCGTCGATGCCCGCCTCGCGGCAAAGCCGTGCACCCGCAATTTCACGTGCGGCGCTGACGCCACGCGGCGGCACAATCTCCACCAGCGCCACAAAACGCCGCTCGTGCAGCTTGGCGCCCAGCGCCGAACGCTTTTCCGACACCACTGGCGCCAACGTCTCCACCGGCCGGTCCGGCCGTTCCTGCGGCGCCGCCACGCGTACACTTGAACCGGGTTGCAAGCTGCGCGCCTCACTCTTGATGCTCTTGATGTGCTCGGGCGTCGTACCGCAGCAACCGCCGACAATCCTGACGCCCTCCCACAACATCCGGCGCGCGTATTGAGCCATGTACTCGGGCGAGCTCAAATACATCGCCCGTCCTTCCACCTTTGTCGGATGGCCGGCATTCGGCATCGCCGACAGCGGCTTCGACGTGAACTCGCGCATGCGCTCGATGGTTTCAAACATGGCCTTCGGGCCCACCGAGCAGTTCAGTCCCACAATGTCGGCCGGCGAGTTCTCAAGAAAATGCGCAAACGTCTCCGTGTCAGTGCCATCGTGCAGATTGCCGTCGTCGTCGATCGTCACCTGCCCAACCATCACCAGTTCCGGACCACCGATACGGCGCGCGGCTTTCAGCGCCTGACCCAGTTCCCGCAGGCTCGAAAACGTCTCGAACACCAGCAGATCGACACCCGCCTCCACCAGCGCTGTCACCTGCTCGGCATACATATCCTCTGCTTCGGCAAGTGACAGTGGCCCCAGTGGCTCAATGCGCACTCCCAGCGGGCCCAGTGCCCCAGCCACAAACACATCGCCGCGTTCGGACGCCGCTTCACGAGCCACTTCCACTCCGGCACGATTGATCGCCGCCACCTGCCCGCCCAAACCGTAGCTGGCCAGCCGGGCACGCGTTGCGCCGTAGGTATTGGTTTCGATCACCTCTGAGCCGGCCCGCACATACTCCTGGTGAATTTCGCGCACCATCTGCGGCGCGCTCAGGTTAAGCTCATCGAAGCAACGGTTGATGAACACGCCCCGCCCATAAAGCTGGGTACCCATGGCCCCGTCAGCCACGATGGCGCGCCGCGCAATCAACTCACGGAACTCGGCCGCGCGTGAGACTCTCTTCGTTTCTTCGCTCATTGCCCTCTCGGTATCTCTATTTTTGCAGCTCCAGCTCAACCGGCGCTCCCACGCCAACGCCCAGCCGGCGCGCGGCCGAGTCCTCGCGGACGGCCACCTCCAGCCGTCCCGCGCTACCAGCGATTACAACCGGCTCGCCCTCAGGCGCCGCTGCGTAAGCCGCCGCACAAAGCGTCACGGTTTCGAATCCGATCCGCAACTGGAAGCCGTGCTCAATAAGCGGCAAGAACTCGCCAGCTTCGAAATTGGTGATCAGGTTACCGAAGTGATCGGCGTGTTCCACCGTGCCCTGCCAAATCCGCCGCCCGGTGCGCACCGGCCCGGGCTCCGCGCCGCGCAGCGCATCGTGGATCAAACGGCCGAACCTCGCGGGCGCGACACCCGCCGCCAGGTGCGCCGCAGCCGGCGCAAAGATGTCACGGCCATGGAATGTGGTTGAGACATCCTTCAGCCGAAGCGATTTATTCGTGATGGCGCGCACTTTCGCGCCGGCCCACGCCACGGCGTCAGTTAGCACGCCATTGTCCGGGCCAATGAACACGTGCCCGCCGGCCTCGACCAGCAACGCGCGACGCTCGCTGCCGACGCCCGGATCGACAACCACCACATGAATGGAACCCGGCGGGAAATACGGCCAGCTTTGACGCAGCAGGAAGCGCCCCTGGGCGATGGCAAACGGCTGAACAGCGTGACAGAGATCGATAACCCGTGCCCGCGGCGCAATCGTGGCAATAACGCCATGCAAGACGCCAACGAACGGATCGTCGAGTCCGAAATCGGTGAGCAATGTGATGATGCGGGGCCCACGCGGCATACAATTAGAATAGCGGCTTGATTCCATTGAACTACTTCGACCACAATGCCAGCGCTCCGATTGCGCCCGAAGTTCTGAATGTTCTTCAGGCGGTAGAGTGCGAAGTCTACGCCAACCCCTCTTCCATCCACGCCGCTGGCCAGCGCGCCCGCCAAATTGTTGAGCGGGCTCGCGAACAAGTTGCCGGACTGCTCGGCTGCGAGGCGAGAGAGATTGTCTTCACGTCGGGCGGCACCGAAGCCGATAACCTTGCGGTTTTCGGAGCGCCCGCCGGTCCGATGATGACCAGCGCCATCGAACATCCGGCGGTACTCATGGCGGCCCAGGCGCGCGGCGGTTGCACGGCGTTGCCTGTGGATGAGAACGGTATCGTGCGCCCGGCGCCGCTGCCCGCTGGGCTGGTGCTGGTGTCGGTAATGCACGCGAACAACGAAACGGGCGTGCTGCAACCGGTTGCCGGCCTTGCCGCTGAAACTCATCGCGCCGGCGCACTCTTCCACTGTGATGGCGTTCAGGCTGTGGGCCGGGTTCCGGTGAATGTCCGCGAGTTGGGAGTCGATCTCTATTCAATCAGCGGCCACAAGCTGGGCGCGCCCAAGGGCATCGGCGCGCTGTATGTGCGGCACGGCGTCACGCTCACACCGCATCAATTCGGTGGTCCACAAGAAAGTCGTTTGCGCGCTGGCACGGAAAATGTTGCGGCCATCGCTGCGCTTGGCGCTGCGGCCGGGTTGCCGATGCAGGACATGACGCGCCTGCGCGACCGTTTTGAGCAACACCTGTTGAGCCGCGTCCGCGACGTGCGCGTGGTCGGCGCCGGCGCTCCGCGCGTCGGCAACACTTCGCTGATCGCGTTCGACGGCGTCTCCGGCGAAGCGCTCGTGATTGCGCTCGACCTGGCCGGTTTCGCGGTTTCCACCGGCGCGGCCTGCTCGTCTGGCGCCGTGCGCCCGTCACACGTGCTGGAGGCTATGGGCCTAACTGCCGCCGAAGCCCGTTCCTGCGTCCGTTTCTCGCTTGGACGCGGCAACCGCTCCGAACATGTTGATGAATTGGCCGAGGCCGTTGAACGCGCCGTTCGCCGCCTGCGCCAGTTGAGTCCCGCCAATGCCTGAGACGCCTCTCATCGCCGTCGCCATGAGCGGCGGCGTCGACTCTTCCACCGTTGCCGCGCTGCTGCGCCGCGACGGCCATTCAGTCGTCGGCATGACGATGCAACTGTGGGACCAGCGCCGCCTGCCGGCCGTTCAGACCGGTCCGGCCTCCGGCCACTGCTGTTCGCTCGACGATGTGCACGACGCGCGCATCGTCGCTCAACAAATCGGTATCCGCCATTACGTCGTCAATCTGGAAGCGGAGTTCGAACGGAACGTGGTGGAGCCGTTCATCGCCAACTACCTGGCCGGACGCACACCCATTCCCTGCACACTCTGCAATAACCACATCAAATTCGCGCGCTTCCTGGACATGGCGCGCGGCGTGGGCGCTGAGCGCATTGCCACGGGGCACTACGCACGGGCCGGACAAAACCCGGAGAGCGGACGCTGGGAACTGCGCCGCGGCGTGGATACAGCCAAGGATCAGACCTATTTTCTGTTCGGGCTCACACAGCAGCAACTCGCTTTAACCCTGTTCCCGCTGGGCGGCTTCGACAAGCCGGCAGTGCGTGCGCTGGCCGCAGAGCTGGGCATCGCCACCGCGACAAAAAACGATTCTCAAGAGATCTGTTTCGTCCCGAACGACAACTACGCGGCCTTCATCGACGCCTATTTTGACGAGCAGGGCCGCACGCGGCCGTCCGCCCACGGCGACATCATGACCGTTGACGGAGCCGTGCTGGGCCACCACAGCGGAGTGCATCATTTCACCATCGGCCAGCGCAAGGGTTTGGGAATTGCGGCCGGCGAGCCACTGTATGTCATCTCGACCGACGCTGCAACGCAGCGCGTTGTCGTCGGCCGTGACCCCGATCTAGCCTGCCCGTCGCTCCGCGCACGGAATATCAATTGGCTCTCCATCGCGCCCCCGCCGGCGCCCATACGGGTCTCGGTCAAAATCCGCAACAAGCATGCTGCCGCACCGGCCACGCTGATTCCGTTTGAAGACGGCGAGCGGGCTGAAGTGCAGTTCGATACGCCGCAGCGCGCCGCCACGCCCGGACAGGCGGCCGTTTTCTACGACGGCGACCTGGTGCTGGGCGGTGGCTGGATCGAGTAGAATCGCGCTTGGCCATGCCGCGTCACCGCTCCCAGTTCCGCAACCACGCTGAGCTGGCGCTAGTGCGCGCGCTGCTGGCCTCTTTGAGGCATTCGCACAACCCCTTGAAGCTGGCCCGGCGGGCTATTGCCCTGCTCGACCGCTCTCTGCCCCGGCTGCGCCGCGTCGCCGAGCGCAACCTCGAATTGGCGCTGCCCCAGGCCGATCGCGATGCCATTATCGAGGGCTGCTGGACATCTCTGGCGCGGCTGCTGGCCACACTGGCGCGTTTCCCCGAGATCAACGCCCGGAATGTTTCGGACTTCATTCGCTACGACGGTTTCGAGCACTTCGAACAGGCCAAAGCACGCGGACGCGGCGTCATTTTCGCGACTGCACACTTGGGCAATTGGGAGCTTTCTGCTTTCGCCCACGCGCTGATGGCCGAGCCTATGGCGGTGGTGGCACGCCCGCTGGACAATCCGCTGCTCGACGAACTATCCACTCACTACCGCACGCTCTCCGGCAATTGGGTGATCGGGCGCGGCAAGGACTCCGTGCGCGGCCTGTTGTCCGCGCTGCGCGACAATCGCGCGGTAGGGATATTGGTCGATCAAAATGTCACGGCGGACCGCGGTGTCTTCATCGACTTTTTCGGTCGTAAGGCCTGCGTGGACAACGGCTTGGCGCGCATTGCGGCGCGCACCGGCGCGGCCGTGATTCCGGGCTATGCCGTGTGGTCGGCGACGGAATCGCGATATCTGCTGCACTTCGATCCGGAGGTGCCTATCACGGGTGACGCCGTCTCCGATACGCAGGCCGTGCACGCGCGCCTGGAAACGGCCATCCGGCGTTGGCCAGAGCAGTGGCTTTGGATCCACCGCCGCTGGAAAACGCGCCCGCCAGGCGAAGCGCCGCTGTATTAGCACGTTCATTTCGCGCACAATAGTAGCGATGATTGCCGAGCTTGATGGCGTACGCCTGCACCTTGCACACCCGGTCGAATTGCAGGCCAATTGGGTGGGCCAGGAGGAAGTACTGCGCCAGCTTCTGGCGGCGTGGCTGGTGGTGGATGAGCGCGACACGCCGATGAATCCGCGGCTGATCGGCAAGCCGGGCGTCGGCAAAACCACACTCGCCTACACAGCGGCCGCGCGCCTCGGCCGCGAGGTGTACATCATGCAGGCGACCGTCGACACCCGCCCCGAGGACCTCATCGTCCAGCCGGTGATCGAAGGCCCGGCGCAACTGCGCTACGTCGCCTCACCGTTGGCGAGCGCCATGCTGCGCGGCGGCGTCGCCATCCTGGATGAGGCGAACCGTATGTCGGAGAAGAGCTGGGCCAGTCTGGCTCCGTTGCTCGACGGACGACGGTACGTTGAAAGCATCGTAGCCGGCATCAAGATCCAGGCCCATCCGTTGTTCCGGCTGGTTTGCACGATGAACGACGATTCGTCCACTTTTGATCTGCCGGAGTACATCCACTCGCGTCTGCAACCGCAGGTGTTGATCGATTTTCCAGAGCGCGACGAAGAATTGGCCATCCTGCGTGAGAACCTGCCGTTCGGCGAGGACCGTATGCTCGAATACGTCGCCGACTTTTTGGAGCTGGCGCACGCGGCAGAGGAACGCTACACCGTTCGCGATGGGATCAACGTCGGCCGGTACGCGTCAAAGCTCATGGCTGGCCGAGAACTCACCGCCAGCACGATCACCGCTGCTCTACGCTTCTCCATTCAACTTGTGCTTGGCGCCGAGGCGCTGCGCTATGCCCGCGAGCGATAGCGCCGCGGCCCTCACCCGCGGCCACCTGCACTACCTGCCCGTGGTGCCCGGCCGGCTGGAGTGCGCCGCCGAAGTGCGGCGTACCATACTGGACCAGCGCCCGGCTGTCGTCGCCGTGGAACTGCCGGGCTGGCTCCGTGACGCTTATATTGAAGCAGCCGACCGCCTGCCCGAAATCTCGGTGATTGTCTATCCGGAAGACGAGGCCAGTGAACGCGCGGTCTATCTGTTGGTAGAGCCGGCGGACCCCTTTGTCGAAGCCGTGCGGTCAGCCCTGGAATCGGGTGCGGAAGTGGTCTTTTTGGAGCCCGACACCATCGACCGCCCGCACCTGGACGATCTCTATCCCGACACTTGGTCCATCCATACGCTCGGCTACCAATCCTATGTCGACGCCTACCGCCTGCACCCGCAGCCGCGCTCCGATGAAATGAGCGAACATGCAGCCGCAATGGCGTGGCGGTTGCAGGGCGCCGACCCGGAACGGCAGGTACTTGTGGTGCTCGGCCTGAACCTGTTGGACGCCGTTCTGGATGCCATGGAGACGCCGCAGGATGCGCCGCGTGCACGCCTGGATTGTCATGCCGAACTCGTCAACCCGCACCCGGACTGCCTAGCCCAGATCACACAGGAATACCCGTTTCTCCTGCAACGTTACGAGCAGTGGCGCGCCCTGGCCGGCACGGCACCGCTGGACCGCCGCCGCGTGCAGTTCGAGCTGCTCAAAGAGGCCGAACAGAACTATCAGGCACAGACCGGCGATTCTCTAAACGCCTGGCAACGCCGCCTGTTGGCGCGCTACACGCGCAATCTGGCGCTGATCGATAACCAGTTGGTGGCCGGGCTGTTCGACCTGGCTGCGGCAGCGCGCTCTATTGTCGACGACAACTTCGGGTGGGAGGTCTGGAACGCTGCCAACGCCTACCCTTGGCAGCGCGCCTTCGGACCGCTGGAGACCGTGAATCTC
>CAYZIX010000096.1:0-17549 GCA_964478395.1 uncultured Candidatus Solibacter sp. | reverse complement strand
TGCTCCGCCGTCTCCAGCCGCGCCGTTGCCACGGGTGGCTCACCCGGCGGCGCCGGCGCAGCCGCGCCCGCCGCAACGGCCCGCGCATCCGCTGCAACGGAACGCACCTATCGCGCCGCGTACCGCGGCGCCCGGTGCTCCGCGTCCTGGACAGATTATTTCCGGCCCGCGCCAGCCGCTACCCGGCGGTGAAGCGCCGCGCATGCCGTCTATTGTCCCTGGCGCTCCCCGGCCCGGCGCGCCGCAGATGCCGCGTCCGCAGACGATGATGACGCCTGGCCAGGCGCGTCCGATGCCGCACGGTCCCATGCAGGGTGGCCAGCCCACCCGCCCGCCGCTGGCGGGCCAGCCCGTCGCCCGGCCGGTGGTTCCGCCGCGCGCCGATATTCTGGCGCGGCTGCAACAACAGAATGCTCCTAAGGCGGCGCCTGGACAGCCGGCTCCGCCGCGTCCGGGTGCGCCGATGCCTGGGCAGCCGATTTATCAGGGTGTGCGCCGTGGTCCGGGCATGCCTGCCTCGCGCAGTGGTGGTCCGGGTTATGGACCCCGTCCGATGCGCGGCCGTGGCCCGCATCCTACGGCTCCTGTTCTGGAGCCGCCGCCGCCGAACTCGCCCGACGCCGGGCGCCGCGACGCGGGCAAGAAACGCGCTCCGCAGCGTGGTGGCCGCGAGCGCGACCGTGAGGGGAACCTCAAGTCATTTGGCTACCGTAAGGCCGAGCCGGCGCCGCTGCCCGTGATTGATCGCGAGATCACCATTTCGGAAGGCGTCACCGTCAAGGAGCTGAGCGAGAAGCTTGGCGTGAAGGCCGGGATGGTGATCAAGAAGATGCTCGACAAAGGCATTTTCGCCACCATCAATCAGACGCTCGAACCGAAGCTCAGTGAAGAGATTGCGCGCGAATTCGGCGCCTCCACCGCCAAGATGAGCTACGAGCAAGAGGCGGTCCAGGTGGTGGACCAGGGCGAGTCGGAAGGCGATCTCGAAACCCGTCCGCCGGTGGTCACCATCATGGGCCACGTCGACCATGGCAAGACTTCACTGCTCGACGCCATCCGCGAATCGAACGTCGCCGGACGCGAAGCCGGCGGTATTACTCAGCATATTGGCGCGTATCACGTTGAGCTGAACGGCCGCAAGATCGTCTTTATCGACACGCCGGGTCACGAAGCGTTCACGCGCATGCGTGCCCGCGGCTCGAAGGTTACGGATTTGGTGGTGCTGGTGGTTGCCGCCGACGACGGCGTGATGCCCCAGACCAAGGAAGCGATCGATCACTCCCGCGCGGCGAAAGTGCCAATCATCGTCGCGGTGAACAAGATCGACAAGCCCGACGCTCAGCCGGAGCGGGTTAAGCAGCAGCTCACCGACATGGGGCTGATGCCGGAAGATTGGGGCGGCGACACGCCGTTCGTGATGGTTTCGGCCAAGCAGAAACAGAATCTGGATCTGCTGCTGGAGATGATCCTGCTGGTGGCTGATATGCAGGAGCTGAAGGCCAACCCGTCGCGGCCCGCCGTGGCGACTGTTCTTGAAGCTCAACTGGACCGCGGCCGCGGCCCGGTGGCGACGCTGCTCGTGCGCAACGGCACGCTCAAGGTGGGCGACCACTTCCTGTGCGGGTCGGTGTTCGGGCGCGTCCGCATGCTGTACGACGACCGTGGCGATCAGATCCGCGAGGCGGGTCCGGCGATGCCGGTCGAGATGCTCGGCCTGGAGTCGATGCCTGAAGTAGGCGACACGCTGCAGGTGGTGACGGATCTGGCCAAGGCGCGTCAGATCGCCGAATTCCGCGAAGTCAAAGCGCGCGAAGTGGCGATGGCGAAGACGCGCATCACGCTGGACCAGTTCCACGCGCAGTTGCGCGAGGGCGAGACCAAGGAACTGAACATCATCCTGAAGGCCGACGTGGGCGGCACGGCCGAAGTGCTGACCGACACGCTGCATAAGCTGTCGACCGACAAGGTGAACATCCGCGTGATTCTCGCGGGCGTCGGCGCGGTGACGCAGTCCGACGTGGACCTGGCGTCGGCGTCGAATGCGGTGATCATCGGCTTCAACGTGCGGCCGGAGCGTAAGGCGGCCGAAGCGGCGGAGCTCGAAAAGGTGGACATCCGCCTGCACACGATCATTTACGAGCTCACTGACGAGATCAAGCGCGCCATGGTGGGCATGCTTGAGCCGGTCTTCAAGGAGACCTACAAGGGCCGCGCCGAGGTTCGCGAGGTGTTCCGTATCACGAAGGTGGGCACGGTTGCCGGCTGTTACGTGCAGGACGGCGTGGTGCCGCGCGACGCGCAGGTGCGGTTGCTGCGCGACAACATCGTCATCCATACGGGCAAGCTCGAATCGCTGAAGCGTTTCAAGAACGACGCCAGTGAAGTGAAGGCCGGCCTGGAATGCGGCATGGCGATCGCTAACTACAACGATCTCAAGCCGGGCGACATCATCGAGGCCTTCGTCAAAGAGAAGGTCGCGCCCGATCTTGGCGCCTAGTTGACTCTTCCGGCCATGGTTGCCATCGGCCTGTTGACGCTCGAACTGGAATTGCATGAGGCGCACTCTCTCAAGGACAAGCGTCATTGGGTGAGCGGATTGAAGGCGCGCTTGCGCAACGGATTCAATCTCTCGGTAGCCGAAGTGGACGATCAGATGCTGCTGAACCGCTCAGTGGTGGCGGCTGTCACCATTTCGGCTTCGCCCGAAAGCGCGCGTAAGCTGCTGGAGGAGGCCGAACGGACCGCCGCCGCGTTCCTGGGCCCGGCGCTGACCAGCGCTACCATCGAGTTTCTGGAGTGATGATATGGATGAACTGCGCACCCGCCGTGTCGCCGAAGCGATGCGCGAGGAGCTGAGCGAGCTGATCCGCTTCGAATCGGCCGACCCTCGTCTTTCCGGAGTCGACATCACCGATGTCGTGGTGGCGCCGGATATGCGCCGCGCCGATGTGCTGGTCATGTTGCCGGGGTCGGCCGAAGAGCGTGCCACAGCCCTGGCGGGGCTTGAAGCCGCACGGCTCTTTCTTCGCCGCAAGCTCATGCAACGTATGGACTTATTCCGTATGCCGGAGCTTCGTTTCCAGGCCGATTTCGTGCCTCACAACGATGCGCCCACCTCGCAGTTGCGGCGCCGCTTGCGGCGTGGCCGGGCCAAAGACTGATCATTGTACATCTTTAAGAAAATACATAGTTTCATTGCCGCAGCGGAGCCCGGCGTTATAGCCTAAAATCAGGCTCGCCGCGCGAGGCGGGTCTTTGGACTGAATTGTGGAGCAGGCAAGGCTTTCAACTACCGGCAACCGGCGCTGGGCCGCAAAATGCGGAATCCTCGCCGTGTTTGTATTTTGTGCGGCCGCTCTGTCCGCGCCCGGCGCGGTTCAGGCTCCCGATGCGTCCAAGATGGTGCGGCTTGAGCGCTCGCTCGATGTCATGGGCACCACTTATACCATCGCGGTTTATGGTCAGGACCGCTACCGGCTGGACTCCGCGATTGACGATGCCTATGATGAGGCGCAGCGCCTGGACCAGTTGATGTCTATCTACCGGTCCGACAGCGAGTGGAGCCGCCTGAACCGCGAGGCCTCTAAGGGGCCGGTTCAGACGACGCCCGAGGTCTTCAATCTGATCTCGGCCTGCCTGCACTACAGTCAGGCCAGCGAAGGCGCCTTCGATATCACTGTGGGGCCGCTGATGAAGATCTGGGGCTTCTACCGTGGCACGGGCCGTATCCCGCACCGGGCGGAGATCCGCACGGCGCTCGATCGTGTCGGTTGGCGTCACGTCCAACTGGACGCCGCGCGGCGCACCGTGCGCTTCGACGAGCCGGTTCAGATCGATCCGGGCGGCATCGGCAAGGGCTATGCGGTGGACCGTATGGTGGAAAAACTGCGCGCCGCCGGCGTCAAGTCTGGCCTCATCACGGCCGGCCGTTCCAGCATCTACGGCATCGGCGCGCCGCCGTCGGAGCCGCGTGGTTGGCGCGTCACCTTGCCCGATCCGCACAATCCGAAAAGGGACGCTCTGGAAGTGTTCCTGAAGAACGAGTCAATGTCCACGTCTGGCACTTCCGAGCGCTTTTTTGTCGCCGGTGGTGTCACTTATAGCCACATCATGGACCCGCGCACCGGCTACCCGGCGCGCGGCATGCTAACCGTGTCGGTCATAGCGCCTCGCACCATCGATAGCGAGGCCTGGACCAAGCCCTATTTTGTACTCGGGCGGCAGTGGACCGCCCAGCACAAGCCCAAGGAGTTTCATGTCTTCCTGTGTGAAGACAGAACGGAGAATCCATGCGTGTCCCTCCCATGAGCAGCCGTTTTCTGGATGCCTGCCGGCGCCGTCCTACCGACGTGCGGCCGGTGTGGTTCATGCGTCAGGCCGGGCGGTACATGAAGCAGTACCGCGAAATCCGTGCTCATCACACGATTCTCGAAATCTGCAAACGTGCCGACCTCGCCGCCCAGGTCACTCTGCAGCCGGTTGAAGTGCTCGACGTCGATGCGGCCATCATTTTCGCCGACTTGTTGTTGCCGATTGAGCCGATGGGGCTGCGTCTGCGTTACGCCGCCGGTGAAGGGCCGCAGATTCAAAATCCCGTGCGCACGTCGCATGACGTCGACACGCTGTCCACCTCGAACACTGACGATCTCGGCTACGTGGGCGAGGCCATCCGTATGGTCACCGCCGCGCTGGCCGGCCGCGTGCCGGTCATCGGTTTCGTCGGCGCTCCATTCACCATGGCCAGCTACATGATTGAGGGCGGAGCCTCGCGCAACTTCCTCAACACCAAGACGCTGATGTACCGGGACGAGACGTTGTGGCGCCGCCTGATGGGCAAGCTGGTGGATGTCCTGGCGCCTTTCGCCATGCTCCAGGTATCGGCCGGTGCGCGCGCAATTCAGGTGTTCGATTCCTGGGTGGGCGCGCTTGGCGCGGACGACTACGTTCGCTACGTCGCCCCCTATTCACGCGCGCTGATCGAACGCATCCGCTCCACCGGCGTACCGGTGATTCACTTCGGCACCGGCGCTGCGGGCTACTTCCGCGAGCTGCACGCTGCTGGCGGCGATGTGATGGGTGTCGACTGGCGCTTGAACATCGATCAGGCCTGGATGGACATCAGCTACCGCTCGGCCGTCCAGGGCAACCTCGACCCGGCCTCGCTGCTGGCGCCGCTGCCGGAGATCAAGGCCAAGGTGCACGAACTGTTGAAGCGCACCGGCTCACGCCCCGGCCACATCTTCAATCTGGGCCACGGTATTCTGCCCGAAACGCCTGTCGACCACGTCAAGGCTGTGGTGCAGATGGTGCGGGAGCACAAGCTCTAAGACCGTGCCCGTCGTAATCATCGGCGGTGGCGTCACCGGCTTGGCCGCCGCCTATGAACTGGTCAGTGCGGGCCGCGCCGTCACGCTCATCGAGGCCCGTCCTTCGCTGGGCGGCGTCATTCAAACCGAGCACATCGAAGGCTGCACCCTGGAGGCCGGTCCCGACAGCTTCATCTCAGCTAAGCCCGCTGCCTGCGAGCTGATCGATGAGCTCGGCCTGGGCGATCAGCTCATCGGTTCGAACGATGCGTCGCGCCGCACCTACATTGTGCGCAATGGCCGCCTGGTGCAATTGCCCGAAGGCTTGATGATGATGGTGCCGACGCGCATCATGCCCGTCGCCCTCAGCCCGCTGCTCAGCTTCGCCACCAAGCTCCGTATGGGGCTGGAGTATTTCCGGCGCCCGCCAGCCGGGGGGCAGGACCGCAGCGTGGCGGAGTTCGTCTCAGCGCATTACGGCCAGGAGGCGGTCGATTATCTGGCCGAGCCGCTGCTCTCGGGCGTCTACGGCGGCGACGTCACGCGCTTGAGCGTGGCGGCCGTGCTGCCTCGCTTCGTCGAACTTGAGCGGAAGTACGGCAGCCTGACGCGCGGCGTGTTGTCCGCACGCCGGCGTATGCCGCGCACGCCCGGCCCGCTGTTTCAGACGTTGCGCGGCGGCTTGTCGCAGCTCACTCAGGCGTTGGAGCGCCGCATCCGCCCGACGTGCAAGGTCATCACCGGCACGGCCGAGGCCATCACGCGCAACGGTCCGGGTTACAGTGTGCGCGTCAACGGGGAAACGCTCGGCGCCGAAGCCGTCATCATGGCGTGCCCGGCGTGGGCGGCCAGTCCGCTGGTCGCGCCGCTTCACTCGCGTCTGGCCGAACTGCTCTCCACCATCGAATACAGCTCCTCCATCACGCTCTCGCTCGGGTACCGCCGCGAGCGTTGCGGCCCGCTGCCGGCCGGCTTTGGATTCCTGGTGCCCGCGCGGGAGCGCGGCGCGCTGGCGGCCTGCACGTTCGTTGGCGCCAAGTTCCGCTACCGCGTGCCGGACTCGCACCACGTGTTGCGCTGCTTCCTCGGCGGCGCCGGTCACGCCGATGTGCTTGAACGATCTGATGATGAGATCCTCACCGCCGTGCGGCGCGAGCTGAAGGCGCTGCTCGGTTGGGATGTCGAGCCGGATTTCTACCACCTGCGCCGCTGGTCGCGCGCCATGGCGCAGTACCCGGTGGGCCACTCGGCGCGTCTGGCCGAAATCCGCTCCGCGCTGGCCGAGGTCCCTGGCTTGCAACTAGCCGGCAACGCCTACGACGGCATCGGCGTGCCCGATTGCATCCGCACCGGCCGCGCCGCCGCCCGGGCAGTTCAGCAATTCGTCAGCGGGTCTTGATCTCCAGCACCGTAATCGAATACGCCGGGAACGTGTGTGTGAACTCCTTGCCAAAGCCACTGGCCGCGGCAGTCACCGGTACTACTTTCCTGGGTTCCGTGATGGTGTTTGTCTCATCCAGGCTCTTCGCGCTGAGCGTCACAGTTTGGCCCTTCGCCTCCACACTCTTCAACCCTGCGAACTCGATCTTCACGGCCTGTGGCCCGGCCGCGCGGTTCACCACTTTCAGAAACACCACGCCCGTTTTTGAATCGCGCGTCACGCTGTAGCCGAGCGTCGGCACTTGCATGGCCGGCGGCGCCGGTTTTTGCGGCTCATTCGGATCACGGCGCCGCGGTGCAGGCGGCTGCCATGTGCGCGTTGGAATATTCGTGGCCTCGGTGGGCAGCACCGTGTCGCCGGCATAACGGCTGAACATCACCTGGGCATAGTAGGCAGGCGAGCCGTAGCTCGTCAGACCGTCATAGCCGATCAGATTCGTGCGCCACTGCATCCCGCCCGGGTTCACGTTCACGAATAACGGCGCATAGGCGGTCATAATCACGATGTCCGAGTTGCGCTCAAACGTGGCGTGCCACATCGCATCGCCGATGGCGCCCGCCATATTCGGCGTCGGCACGCCCACGCGCGTGGCGTACTCGCCCACGAAAATCTTCGGTCCCGTGCGCGGGCGCTTGTCGTATTCGTAGGCGTGCGCTGCGCTGGCGTCGTCGTTGTTCAGGTAGTAGTGTTCGTCAATCACGTCCGGCACGCGCGTCTTCACGTCCGTGGTCGCAATGAGCTGCAAGTGCGGGTACTTCGCCTTGATGGCGTCGTAGAATTGCGTGAAGCGGGCATCATAGCTTGCGGGCGTGCGGTCGAACTGATCCTCGTTGCCCACCTCGATGTAGCGCAGCTTGAACGGCGCCGCGTGCCCGTCTTTCGCGCGCCGCGAGCCCCACTTGGTGGTCGCGTCGCCGGTGACGTATTCAATCTCGTCCAGCGCATCCTCGACAAACGGCTGCAACGCCGCGCCGGCCTTCACCGCCGGCTCTTTCAGTGAGAAGCCCGCGTAGACGCCCAGCACCGGCTCAATGTTGAGATCCTCGCACCACTCCAGGAATTCGAGCAGCCCCATGCCATCCGACGACCAGTAGCGCCAGCAGTCATTCAGGTGGCCCGGCCGCTCAGAGATATCGCCCAGCGTCTTCTTCCAGTCGAAGCGCGTGGCGATGGTATTGCCTTCCAGATAATTGCCGCCCGGAAAGCGCAGGAACGTGGGCTTCATCCCGGCCAGCAGTTGCATGATGTCCGGCCGGTTACCGTTGGGCCGGTTCTTGTAGGTGGGTGGGAACAGCGACACAAAGCCGAACCACATCGTGCCCTCGCCTTGCGCCGTAATCACCAGCCTGTTCTTGGCCGATGCCGCAGCGCCGGCGGGCGTCGTCAACTGCAACTCGTACTTCTTCCAATCGCTGGTGAGCTCCGGCACTTTGCCGCTTGCCAGCACCTTGCCGTCGTCTGCGACCAGCGCCACGGTAAGCGGCCCTTTGAAATCGGCCTTCGCGCGGAGCGTCGCGCGGTAGCGCGTGGAGGGCTTCACCGGAATGCCCCAGAAGCCTGTGTTGGCGATGCCGGCCGGCGCCTTGTGGACGACCACCTTCAGGTTGCGCGACTCGTCCAGCGCCAGCGTGGCGTCGCCTGTGGGCGACCAGTGCACGGCCTCGGTGGTGCTTTCCTTGAAGCTGCGGTTGCGCACCAGTTCGGCGTACAGGCCGCCGTCGTAGGAGTAATTGATCTCCTCCGTCATCAGGCCCCACAGCAGTGGGCTGACCTTGTGGCCGGGCCGGGCGGCGTCAATCTTGAGGGTCGGCGTCTGGCCGGCGAGCGAAAGCGCGCCGAGAGTCAAAACGAGCGCAAAACGTGACAAAACAGCCTCTTATTGTGCAATGAAATCGTTTACATCGTCACAATATGTGGCTTAGGCGCGCTTTGTCAAGCCAACTCGTCCGGCAGCACCGTCCAAGCCGAATTATGTTGTGTGAAACCGATGCGCGGGTAGTAGTCCACCGCCTGCGGAGCGGCCAGCAACACAATCCTGCATGGCGCAATCTCAACCACGCGCTTGAGCAGTTCCTTGCCGATGCCGCGCTTCTGGTGCGACTCGCGTACGCACAAGTCGGAGCAATAGGTGACGTAGGCGTAATCGGTGAAGCAGCGCGCGGCGCCCACCAGCAGCGGGCCGTCCCAGGCCGTCACCAGCAGATTGGCGTGAGCGAGCATGGCGGCGATGCGCGCCGGCTCGTCCACCGGGCGGCGTGGGCCCAGCGTGGTGGAACGCAGCAGGTCGATATATTCTTCCGGGGTGAGAGTGCGGTCTGTGCGGTAGTCCATCTTGCTATACGATAACTTCGAGAGCGTCCCAGAAGATGACACGTAAAGAATTTCTTCTCTCCACTACGGCCACGGCAGCGATGGCCCAGACTTACGAGCCGCGCGTGATTCGCCGCAACCGGATCAAGCAGGGCGTCTGCCGCGGGGTCTTCGGCCGGGGCCTGAGCCTGGACGACTGCGCCCGCCATGCGGCGCGCCTGGGCGCGCATTGCTTCGATCTGCAGACGCCGGAGAACTGGCCCACCTTGAAGAAGTACGGGCTGGTGCCCACCGTCGCTCCCGGCGCGGGCAAACTCTCTGAAGCCTGCAACGACAAGGCGCTGCATCCGATGCTGCTTGCGCAGTTCAAGGAGAATCTGCCGCGCGCGAAAAAAGAAGGCGTGCCCAACGTCATCACGTTCCCCGGCAACCGGCGCGGCAAGACGGACTGGGAGGGCTTGGACAACTGCTACGCCATCCTGAAAGAGGCCTCGAAAATTGCCGAGGATTGCGAAGTCACCATCGTGATGGAGCTGTTGAATTCCAAGGTGGATCACAAGGACTATCAGGCCGACCACACGGCGTGGGGCGTGGAGCTGGTGAAGCGTGTCGGCTCACCGCGCTTCAAATTGCTGTACGACATCTACCACATGCAAATCATGGAGGGCGATGTGATCCGCACC
Source organism: uncultured Candidatus Solibacter sp. (assembly GCA_964478395.1). GTDB lineage: Bacteria > Acidobacteriota > Terriglobia > Bryobacterales > Bryobacteraceae > Paludibaculum. The sequence goes on along the minus strand of CAYZIX010000096.1, from coordinate 7,809 downwards.
ATCAAGGAAAACATCGCGTACATCGGCCACATGCACACGGCCGGCAATCCGGGCCGCCACCAGTTCGACGAGAATCAGGAGCTGAACTACCACGCCATCGCCAAGGCGATTCTGGAGACCGGCTACACGGGCTATCTGTCGCACGAGTATTCGCCGACCACGCCGGACGCGCTGAAAACGCTCGATGAGATGATGGCGATCTGCGACGTCTAGGCGGGTTCTTCGCGTTGAAGGCGACGTTACGAGTCGCAGGCGCGAGAGAGTCTCCACGACCCATCGGGTAGCCCGGCGACCAACGAGCGTGAGCGAGCTGAGGAGAGATTTTCGCGGGAACTAGACGTGTTCTCAGTCTGTTGACGTTGTGGGCCGCTACGCCTTCCAAATTGAGGCAAATTCGCGGCTCCATGGCTCAAAGGCTGACGGAGACTTGGCTCCTTTAACGACGCCAATTCTCGGCGCAGGGCTCTTTGGCAGTGCGGGGATGGCCGGGCCAGGATGTCTGGTTGATGCAATCGACTGCAACGTAGCGGGTGCTGTTGAACCGATAAACATAGCGCGTTGTGGAACTGGCTGAATTGTGGACTGAAAGCTCCATGTCGGGCCAGCCGTTGGCGGTGGTGTGAAGTTCCCTCAGCCGAATTCCTGTGCCGTTCAAGATCCGGCGCCATGTGCCGTCGAGTCTCCCATACAGAAACAAGGCTTCGTTTGTCGCGCCGGAGATGCAGATTCCACCGTTTTGAACGAGCAGGGCCTCGTTCCTTTCCGGTCCAACCCGCTGGCGCGAAGCGCGAAGGCTGGCCTCGAAGCTGATGGCGTTCTCTTTCAGGCAGCGCCCCATGTCTTCGCCGAGTTCAGCTTTGACATACGTAGTGAAGTCCCGGTTGACCATTTCGAGTTCTGCGGGAGTGAGCTGAAGGCGCGCGGAATTCCTGAGTTCGCGATCGGTATCCAGTTGGCTCCAGGCGGGAATGCACATCCACAATCCCAGACCGATCCACACGCACCGGCTCGATTTCCTTTTGTGCGTCATAGCCCAGTTGCTTCGGACGGCAGTTCTTCTGTCAGCGATGGCCGGACAAATGGCAATGCCTGCTCATTGCACGCACTACGCTTCTTGAAGTTCTGTTGAGCTTCCCATCGGCTCACCGGATTTGCGTCTCTTTGAAACTCCGGATTCTCGAACTGCACAGCGCCACCTTCCCAGAAACAAACACGACAGATGGTGAAACTTCCGCGTAGCTGCTCATCCAGCGTGTGGAGGCCGCACTACGAGTGCGGGTAACGTTTGTCGAGACCCATTCTTGTTTTCAGCATCGCACCACATGAGCAACAGCCGTCAGCCCACGAATGAATAGAAAGGTGTGTCCTTAGCTGACCGCTTCCAGCTCCACCTTACGCGACTCGCGTTCATAACGCAGCTTGGCCTGGTACTCCTGCCACAGCGTGGAGCAGCCAGCCCACAGGTAGCCGCACACGAAAATGGCCAGGAACGGCAGCGCCAGATAGTTGGCCACGTCGATGCAGTAGGCGACAATCGCCAGGAAAAAGACGCCCATCCCGATCTCGGCAAACGGCAGCCAGCCGGACTTGCGCTTGTAGGCCACGGCCACTTTAGCGCCCGTGGCGCCCGGCGCGTATTTCGGCGTGCGCACGAAGCTGGATTGCTTACGGAACAGCGCCTCCAGCACGGCCTTGGTGTTGGAGATGGTCAACGCCACGCCCATGGCCAGCAGGAACGGCAGAACCAGGATGGCGCGCTTCCAGTCCTTCGGGTAGAGCACGCGTTCGGCCAACAGGTAGAACGACACCACGGACCAGAACGAACAGATGATCATCGGCGCGTCCACCAGCAGCATTTCAACCCAGCCGATGTAGAAGCGCACAATCATCACGGGCGCCATCAGCGCCGAGACGATGACCATCATCGGGTAGCTGATGTTCGGCGTGAGATGGAACCAGGCCTCCACCTTTTCCCGCAGGCTGATGGGCGAGCGGAAGATGGTGGGCAACAGCTTCATGGCCACCTGCGTCAGGCCCTTGGCCCAGCGCTGTTGCTGCACCTGGAAGCCGTAGGTATCCACCGGTAGCTCCGACGGGCATTCGATCCACGGCAGGTAGATGAAGTGCCAGCCCTTCAACTGCGCGCGGTAGCTGAGGTCGCTGTCCTCGGTGAGCGTGTCGTGCTGCCAGCCGCCGGCGTCGTCAATCATCTTGCGGCGCAAGATGCCGGCCGTACCGTTGAAGTTGAAGAAGAGGCCCTGGCCATAGCGCGAGACGTGCTCCAGCGCGAAGTGGCCGTCCAGCATCAGGCCCTGCACCTTGGTGAGCAGGTTGTGATCGCGGTTGAGATACGTCCAGCGCGTCTGCACCACGCCGATGCCCGGATCGGCAAAGAAGTGAATGGTCTGCTCCAGGTAATCGACGGGCGGGATGAAGTCGGCGTCGAACACGGCCATGAACTCACCCTGGGTCAGCGCCATGCCATTTTGCAGCGCGCCGGCCTTGTAGCCGGTGCGGTTGGTGCGGTGGATGTAGGTGACCGGGTGGCCCTCGGCCTTCAGGCGCGCGCAAAGCGCTTCGGTGTAGGGGTGCGTGTCGTCGGTGGAGTCGTCCAGCACCTGGATTTCGAGCAGCTCGCGCGGATAGCGCACCTTGAGGATGCCTTCCATCAACTGGTCCACCACGTTGCGTTCGTTGAACAGCGGCAATTGAATGGTGACGCGCGGCAACTGCTCAAAGCGCGAGGGCGGCGTATGTGGCACCTTGTCGCGCGATTTCAGGTAGCCGCGGATCACGATAAAGCGGTGCGCGCCGTAGATGGCCAGGATGCCGAGCAGCAGGAAGTAAGGAACCAGGACGGCATAGTCGAACCACTCCAGGCTATGGATGCCTGCAAACGTCTGGTCAGTCAGTGCCCGCGTCCAGCGGTCCATTTTCGACTGGGTGGCGAGAAACGCGAGATATCCAATGGTTTCCATAGTTTGGGCGGCCGGATGGTGTAGAGTGTAGCACTACCCGGGCATCAGAGAGCAGCAAAAGCTCTCATTTCAATCCTAACGTGGCCGGCCAGCGCTGCACTTTAGCGCGGGATCCACCACTTGCCCGCTTCTGGCGCCACATAGCCGCGCAGGCGGCGCAACAGCGCCTCGGCGCTGGTTTCCACGTAGATCATTTCACGATGCGCGGGATGGACGAAGCCGTGCTCGACGGCGTGATCGCAGAAGGCCAGCAGGTGGTCGAAATAACCGTCGACGTTCAGGAGGCCCAGCGCCTTACGGTGGAAACCGATCTGCGCCCAGGTGAGCGTCTCGAACAGCTCATCCAAAGTTCCGTAGCCGCCCGGCAGGGCGATGAACGCGTCGGACATCTCGTGCATCACGGCCTTACGGTCGTGCATGGACTCCACCACGTGTTGTTCCGTCAGCCCTTCGTGGGCCACTTCCTTGGCCACCAGCGCGCGCGGGATGATGCCCACCACTGCGCCGCCGGCCTCCAGCGCGGCGTCGGCCAGCGCGCCCATCAGGCCGACGCGCGCGCCGCCGTAGATCAGCCGCAGGTGCTCCCGCGCCAGCAGCCGCCCCAATTCACGGGCCGCCTGGAAGTAGGGCTCCGCCGCGCGCGAGCTGGATCCACAGTAGACACAAACGCTCTTCATTTCGCCTCCACCAGACGGAATATCAAAAACTGGGTGCGCTGCGCTGACGAATAATTATCGTCGCTGACGACGATGACGGTGCGGGAGCCGTCGGCCAGGCGCGGACCCAGCGCCAGGCCCTCCAGGTTGTCGATGCTCTGATAGCCCGGGCTGAGGCGGCCAAGCAGGTTGTCCATGTCTACCAGCAAAGTCTTGCGCAGGTCACGAGACTGGCCCAACTCCACGGCGTAGATGCGCACACGCACGGAGGTCTGTTTCGACTCGGCGTTGAAGGCGAAGCTGCGCTCCAACGTGAGCAGCGTGCGGCCGCCCACCCACAGTAACTCCGACAGGCCAGTGTTGCCTTTCGGGTCGGCGATGCCGGCGGGCGTGTGGATGGCGTCCAGCGTGTAGCTGTACTCGCGTCCGGGCACGTAGCGTGAGCCGCTCCAGTTGTATTCGAGAATCCGCGACGTGCAGCCCGCCTGGAACGTGCAGGTGGCGCCGTCCTGCGCCAGCGGCCCTTCGGTGCCGGCCCATAGCGCGCGGCCGTCGCCGGAGATGGCGAGGCCCTCCCAGCCGAGGTTGTGACGCACGCCGGACGTGCGGCCGGCGGGGACCAGATAATCGGCCGGGACGTCAAGCTCGCCCAGCTTGCGGCCATCGGTTGAGAATTCGACGATGGCCGGCTGCACGATGGGCGTGCGTCCGGCGTAGCCTTCCGACGAGATCAGCAAGGTGTCGCGCGGTGTCAGCGCGATGCCTTCCGGGTCGAGCACCCAGGTGGCAATCTCCGTGCCGTCCGAATTGCGCAGCGGCAGCGCACGCAGCGGCTTCAATTGCAGGTGGGCGTCCTTCAGCTCCAACTCAAAGGTGAACAGAATGGGCTTGGCGGAATCTGAAAGGGCGTAGAGTGTGCGCGTCCGGCCGTCGTAAGCGAGCGCTGAGATGCCGCCGAAGGCGCCGCGGGTCTTGCGCTCCAGCGCCGTGCCTTCGAGCAGGGTGCGGTTCTGCGACGCCGTGGCGGAGCCGACCTCATTGAACGGCGTGCCGGGGCGGATGTTCAAATCGGTGATGAATTCGAGCCGGATGCGGGGCGGTTCAGCCGCCAGGCAGAGCACGGCAGCCAGCAGGCAGAGAGCGAGTCGCATAATACCGAATTCCAGGATGGCACTCCGCGCGCATTTTACAAAGTTTCACACGTGTTCAACGGGTATCAACGCCTGATACTCTTGATCGCGAACTTTCGCCATGCAGCGGATTCTCAGTGTGCTCGTCTCTCTACTGATCTGCGCCGGCCTCGTACCAGGCCAGACGCCGTCCACCGGTCTCACCAAACAACCCACGCTCTATGTCGTCGGCTACGCCCATCTGGACACGCAGTGGCGTTGGGAATTTCCCACCACCATCTCCGAGTACCTGCCCAACACCGTGCACCAGAACGCGGCGCTGCTCGACAAGTACCCGCACTACATCTTTAACTTCTCCGGTGCGCGCCGTTATCAGATGATCCGCGAGTACGCGCCCGCCGACTACGCGGTGGTTAAGCGCTACGTCGCCGCCGGACGCTGGTTCCCGGCCGGCAGTTCCATGGAGGAGAACGACGCCATCTCGGTGTCGTCCGAATCCGTCCTGCGTCAGATCCTCTACGGCAATCATTTTTTCCGCAAGGAGTTCGGCAAGGCCAGCGCCGAATACATGCTGCCGGACTGCTTCGGCTTCCCGGCCTCGCTGCCTTCAATGCTGGCGCATGCGGGCCTGAAGGGTTTTTCCACGCAGAAGTTGAGCGGGGCCTGGGGCTCGGCCGTGGGCATCCCGTTCAACGTCGGCGTCTGGCGCGGCCCGGACGGACGCAGCATTATTTCGGCGCTGAATCCGGGCGCTTACGGCGCGCGCGTCTCGGAAGACATTAGCAAAAACGCCGTGCTGCTCAAGCGCGTGCAGGCCAACGGTGAAAAGAGCGGCCTGTTTGCCGACTACCGCTACTATGGCACCGGCGACGTCGGCGGCTCGCCCACTGAGGACTCTGTGAAGTTCGTCGAAACCGCTGTCACCAGCGATGGCCCGCTGCGCATCATCTCATCCACCGCCGAACAGATGTTCCTCGACATCACGCCCGCTCAGGCAGCGAAGCTGCCTGTCTACGAAGGCGACCTGTTGCTGACGCAGCACTCGGCCGGCTCCATCAACTCGCAGGCTTACATGAAGTTGTGGAACCGCCGCAATGAGACGCTGGCCGACGCGGCCGAACGCGCCGCCATCGGCGGCGAACTGCTGGGCGGCTTCAGCTATCCGCGCGCGCGGTTGAACAAGGCTTGGACCCTCGTCATGGGCGGGCAGTTCCACGACATCCTGCCCGGCACGTCCACGCCGAAGGCTTATGAATACGCCTGGAATGACGAAGTGCTGGCGCTGAATCAGTTTTCGTCCATCACAGCCGCAGCCTCGACGTCCATTGCCGCGCGGCTGGATACGCGCGCCAAAGGTGTTGCCGTTGTGGTCTACAATCCGCTGTCGATTGAGCGCGAAGACCTGGTCGAGGCGCGCGTTGCCTTTGCCGGCGGCGTGCCCAAGGCTGTGCGCGTCAGCGGGCCGGATGGCAAGCCGGTGCCGGCGCAGATTCTCTCGTCGAAGGACGGCGCGGCCAACGTCCTGTTCCTCGCCAAACTGCCTAGCGTCGGCTACGCAGTCTACGATGTCGCTCCGGCCGCGGCAGGCGCCGTTTCGACGCTCAAAATCGACGCAAACATGCTCGAAAACGCGCGTTATCGCGTCAAAATCGCGTCAAACGGCGACGTTTCGAGCGTTTTTGACAAGCAACTCGACCGCGAACTGCTCGCCTCGCCCATCCGTCTGGCCTTCCAGCGTCACAAGCCGTCGAACTACCCGGCCTGGAACATGGATTGGGAAGATCAGCAAAAAGCCCCGCGCGGCTACGTCGAAGGACCGGCCAAAATCCGCATTGCGGAGAACGGCCCGGCGCGCGTCGCGCTGGAGATCTCGCGCGACGCGGAGGACTCGCATTTCGTTGAAACCATTCGCCTTGGCGCCGGCTCGACGCGCGTCGAATTCGCCAACTCGATCGACTGGAAATCGAAGGAGGCCGCGCTGAAGGCCACCTTCCCGCTGAGCGCGTCCAATCCGGAAGCCACCTACAACTGGGAGCCGGGCACGGTGAAGCGCGCGAACAACGATCCGAAGAAGTATGAAGTGCCGGCGCATCAATGGTTTGATCTGACCGACAAGAGCGGCGCCTATGGTGTCACCGTGCTCACCGACGCCAAGTACGGCTCCGACAAGCCGGACGACAACACACTGCGCCTGACGCTGATCTACACGCCCGGCGTCACCAGCCGCTTCTCCGACCAGGGTACGCAGGACTGGGGACACCATGAGTTTGTCTACGCCTTGGCTGGACACGCGGGCGACTGGCGCGCGGAACGGTCGGACTGGCAGGCGCTGCGGCTGAATCAGCCGCCCATCGCCTATGCGAGCGCCGCGCACGCGGGCACGCTGGGCAAGTCATTGGCGCTGTTGAAGGTATCGAATCCGCGCGTGCGCGCCATGGCCTTCAAGAAGGCCGAGGACAGCGACGAATACATTGTGCGGCTGGTGGAGATGGACGGTAAAACACAAACGGGCGTTCACGTTTCGGCCGCCGCGCCGCTGGCGAGCGCTCGCGAAGTGAACGGGCAGGAACAGCCGTTGGGCGCCGCCACTGTCGCGAACGGTGCGCTGGTGGCGGACTTGGGCGCGTATCAGATACGCACGTTCGCCGTGAAAATCAGGCCCACGGCTACGACCGCTATTCGCACAGCGGCTGTGAAACTAGCCGCGGATCATCCGGTGGCCAGCCAGGACGGCGTCAAAACGGCAGCCGGTTTTGACGACCACGACAACAGCCTACCGGCCGAGTTGCTGCCGGCGAAGATCGACTTCAACGGCGTCACCTTCGAGTTGAACGGCGCGCAGGCGCTGGTGGCCAAGGGCCAGACGCTCACGCTGCCCGCCGGCTACAAGCAGGCGTGGGTGCTGGCGGCATCGGCCGGCGGTGACCAGGCCACAACGTTCCGCGCGGGCGCGCAGGCTGTTCCGCTGACCATTCAAAGTTGGACCGGCTACATCGGCCAGTGGGACAACCGGCTGTGGAAGAAGTCCGACAAGCCGCCGCAGGC
>CAYZIX010000095.1:0-17558 GCA_964478395.1 uncultured Candidatus Solibacter sp. | reverse complement strand
GGCGGGCGTCTGGATGAGGATCTGATGCGGCTGATCCTGGCCAACGTGCGCACGCCCGTGGAACGGCGTGGCGACCTGGTGGCGCAATGGATGGCCATCGAGCGCGGCATTACGCGGCTAAAAGAACTGGCGGCACGCTACGGGTTGACGAGGATCGATAGAAACGTTGTTGAACTGCGCGCCTATGCCGCACGCCTGATGCGGTCGGCCATCGCCGGCTTGGGCGAAGGACACGCGACGTTTGAGGATCGTCTCGACGAGGGCGCCACGGTGCGCGTGGCCGTGACGCTCAGCGGTGGCCGAGCCACGGTGGATTTCACGGGGACCGATGCGCAGGTGGACGGTCCGGTGAACGCCAACCTCGCCATCACACGCTCGGCCGTGCTGTACGTCTTTCGCGCATTGCTGCGCGAAGACGTGCCAGCCAACGACGGGCTGCTGGACCCGATTGAGATTGTTGCTCCAGAAGCCACACTGGTGAATGCCGTGGAGCCGGCGGCCATGGCCGCCGGTAACGTGGAGACGTCGCAGCGGATCACGGACGTATTGCTGGGCGCGCTCGCCGCACTCGCTCCGGAGCGCATCCCTGCCGCGTCGCAGGGCACCATGAACAACGTCAGCTTTGGCGGGCGCGGCTTTGCCTGGTACGAAACCATCGCCGGCGGTATGGGCGCGTCGGCGCGGCATGATGGGCAGTCCGCCGTGCATACGCACATGACGAATTCCTGGAACACGCCGGCCGAGGCTTTCGAACACAACTTCCCGGTACGCGTGCGGCGCTACTCGGTGCGGCGCGGCTCGGGCGGAGCGGGCCAGCATCGTGGCGGCGACGGCGTTGTGCGGGAGTTCGAGTTCCTTGCCGCTGCCGAACTGACGCTGCTGAGCGACCGGCGCGTAGTGCCACCCTATGGTCTTGCCGGCGGCGAGGCCGGTCAGACGGGCCGTAATACGCTGCTGCGCGGAGGCCGGGCCCGTGCGCTGGCAGGCAAGGAGCGGCTGAATGTCGAGCCAGGCGACATATTGCGCATAGAGACCCCCGGTGGAGGCGGCTTCGGACCGCTACAATAGGAGCTTCGTGTCTCGTCAGTCCTTTCGATTTTCGCACCGCCAGACGTTGGGCTTGGTGATACTGTGTACGCTCACTGGAGCGGTGGCCCAGTATTTCATCAAGCTCAGCGGTATGTCGATGGCGCACATCAGCCTGATGGCGCTGATTGCCAACGTTCCGCTATGGGCCGGGCTATCGCTGTACGGCCTCAACACACTGCTGATGGTGCTGGCGCTGCGGGATGGCGAACTGTCGCTGCTTTACCCGGTCATTTCGCTTACCTACGTTTGGGTGACGCTGATTTCGATCTTCGCTTTTCACGAGTCGGTGAACGCCTTTAAGATTGCCGGACTAACGACCATCTGCCTCGGCGTTGCGCTGCTCGGAAAGGGGAAAAGCGAGTGAGCACAACACCCTGGTCGTCGATCTTTCTGGTCTTCATGGCCAGTTTTATCGGCTCGTTCGGAGCTGTCTTTCTCAAGTTGGGCGCCGTACGGCTACATCGTCACCTCACCAGCCTGCTGCTGAACTGGCGCTTGGCTGTGGGTGTGGGGCTGTATCTGCTTTCTTTTGTGTTTTTCTATCTCGGTGTGCGGGTCGGCGAGCTAAGCATCCTCTATCCCATGGTGGCGCTGGGCTACATCTGGACCATGCTTTGGTCGCGCTGGTTCTTCGGTGAGCCGCTCACCCGCCGCAAGCTTGGCGGGCTGGTGCTGATCATCTGCGGAGTTGTGTTGCTCAAGATGGGCAACTAGTGGGCCGGTTTAGCGGCGCCAGGCACGGCCAACTCCGCTGAATCGCGGTACTGCACCAGCACGCTGATGCGCCGGTTTGAGGCCGCCTCCGGGTTTTTCGGGTCACGCAGATGCTGGTCTGCAAATCCGCGCACCTGGGCAATCTGCGCCTGTTTCACGCCATGGTCCTGTAGTATACGGCGCGCGCTGTTGGCGCGGTCGGTTGATAGCTCCCAGTTGGTGTAGCTGTTGTCTGAGGCATATGGCTTGGCGTCGGTGTGGCCCTCGATCAGCAGCTTGTTTGGCAGCTTTGAAAGCTGTTCAGCGAGCTTCTGAATCAGTTCACTGCCTTCGGCCGAAGGCGTGGCGTTACCGCTTTCGAAGAACATGCCCCCCTCTTTTTCGAGCAGTTCGATCCGCAGGCCCTCGTTGGTCACCGTGAGCTGGACGTTCTTCTGCATGGACTCGAACTTCGGCACCTCCTTCATGGCCGCTTCAAGCTTTTCCTTGAGCTGGTCCATGTTGTCCTTGTTGACGGTAATGCCGTTGCCTGAGCCGGACATTGTCGATCCGGCCAGATTGCCCTTGCCGGTGGGGTCCTGGAAGTAACCAGCCACGGCCTTTTTTACTTTCTCCGAACTCGACAGCAGCCATAGCACGATGAACAACGCCATCATGGCGGTGACGAAGTCGGCGTAGGCAACTTTCCACGCCCCGCCGTGGTGACCCTCGTGGCCAGCTTTTCTGCGCTTGATGATGATCACCGGCGGCGGTGTGGCTGGCGTAGCCATGGTGTTACGCTTTAGCTCCCTTGATGGCCGTTTCCGTCTCTTTGAAGCTTGGACGCACGTATGTTGGAATGGCGCGCCGTGCGAACTCAACCGCCAGCGACGGCGCCAGTCCCTTGACGAAGGCCAGCACGGCGGCGCGCAGCATCTGCATATAGGCGCCGTGCGCGTCCACTTCCTTCGCCATGTTCGACGACAGCGGCCCAATGAATCCGTAGCAGAGCAGAATGCCCAGGAATGTGCCCACCAGCGCCGCGGCTACCTTGTGTCCGATTTCTTCCGGCGGACCTCCGATGGCGCCCATCGTGATACAGACGCCCAGCACGGCGGCGACAATGCCGAGGCCGGGCAGAGCGTCGCCGGTGGTGGTGAGTGCGCCTACCGGTGTGTTGTGCTCGTGATGCTGAACGTCGATGTCGAGCTCCATCAGATTGTCCAGTTCCATGTGGCCCACGCCGCCGGAAATGGCCATTCGCACCGTGTCGCAGAAGAAGTCCAGAGCGTGATGATCGGCAATGAATTTCGGATACTTTGAGAACAACTGGCTCTTGGCCGGTTCATCGAGATCCGCTTCCAGTTTCGCCATGCCGTTCTTGCGAGCGTAGCTCATGATGTCGGCTAGCATTTTGAGCTGGTCCAGGTAAAAAGTCTTGTTGTATTTTGTTCCCTTCAAAGTCCCAATGACGCCGCTGAAGATCGCTTTGATGACGTGCATCGGGTTTGCAATGAAGATGGTGCCGAACGCTGAGCCGCCAATAATCACCAGTTCAGCTGGCTGAAACAATACGGCCAGTTGGCCGTGCTCCATTACGTAGCCACCAACAATGCTGCCTATAACTACGACGATACCGATGATGACAAACATCTTGTGTCACGGCCCGTTTGCGGACCCACCCTCTCCGTATCGGTTCGCCGCGCGGTTCCATGAGCCTTGATGGCGCGCGCGTTACACTGAATGAATGCTGGGACCGCTTGACCTCACGCGCAAGCGTACGGCGGAGACTCCCGTGCCCGCGCCGGCCCCGGCCATCAATCTGATTGGCGGCCTGGCGGAGCAACCGGGCGTGGCCGCCGCGCTGGGCTTTTTCGCGCGCGAACGGCGTTGGATCGATGATTGTCATATCGAGTTGTGCCGCATTCCCGCCCTGACTTTTTTTGAACAGCGCCGGGCCGAGTGGATGGCGGCGCGTCTGGCCGAACTTGGCTGGAACACGCACGTGGATCGTGCCGGCAACGTTGTCGCCCAACTCGGCCCGATGCCTTCAGACGGTGCGCTGATTGCTTTGACGGCACACCTGGATACGGTGCTGGCGCCGCGCCTGCCGGAGGAAATCCGCGTTGAAAGCCGCGAGCGCTTCCGCGGTCCCGGCGTTGCCGATAACGGCGCCGGCTTGGCCGCTCTGATGGCCGTGGCGCGCGCTCTGGCCGAGAATCCGCCCGATGGCGTGGACTTGAATCGCCTGCTGCTGGTCGCCAACGTCGGTGAGGAGGGCGAAGGCAATCTGAGCGGCATGCGCTATCTCTGCCTGCAATCGCCGCTAGCTGCGCGCCTGGCGGCGGTGGTGGTGCTCGATGGGCCCGATACGGCTCACGTCACGGTGGAGGCGCTGGCCTGCCGGCGTTTCGAACTTACCGTAATCGGTCCGGGTGGCCACTCCTGGTCCGATCACGGCGCCGCCAACGCCGTGCACGCCCTGGCGCGCACGATTGCCTGGTATGCCGATGCGCGCAATGAATCCACTGTTGAGCCGGCCGGGCCTCTGTCGTGGAACTTCGGTGTTATTGAGGGCGGCTCGACGGTCAATGCCATACCTGCTCTGGCGCGAGCCAAGGTGGATCTGCGTGCTCAGGCGCCGGGCGATCTTGACGAGCTCTCCGCCTCGCTTGGCGCGGTGATGGAGCGTGCGCTGGTTGAGGAAAATCGCTTGGCGCGTTCCGGGCGCGTCACCGGCCGCATCAAGGAAACCGGTTCGCGCCCTGCCGGCCGTTTAGCGGAGGACTCGCCCCTGCTTAGCTGTCTGCGGGCAGTGGATCAGTTCCTGTCGATCCGTTCCACGTTGGATTGTGCTTCGACCGACGCGAATATCCCGCTCTCCATCGGCCTGCCTGCGCTCTCGATAGGCACCGGCGGCACGGGCGGCGGCGCGCACACGCCAACTGAGTGGTACTCCCCCGCAGGCCGCGATCTTGGCCTGCGCCGTATCCTGCTGCTCGCCGTAGCTCTGCTGGCCGATCTTGGCCAGCGACGCCGATGAGGGCCGCCGCGGGACGGTGGCGTGCCGAGGCCGCTCTGGCGTTGGTCGCTCTGATCTGGGGCTCAACGTTCGTCATCGTCAAGGCCGCGTTGGCCGATGTTTCGGTATTTCTCTTTTTGGGGATCCGCTTCACGCTGGCCAGCCTGCTGCTCGGCGCGGTGCTGGCGAGGCGGCTGCGCGGGCGAGTGAAATTCGACTGGCGTGGCGGCGCAGTCTGCGCCACGCTGCTGTTTCTCGGCTATGCACTACAGACCACCGGGTTGCGTCTGACCACGGCCTCGAAGTCGGCGTTCATCACCGGCCTCTACATCGTTTTGGTACCTTTACTCGCTTCGCTCGTCCATTGGAGTAGGCCCCGTCTAGCGGAACTGACCGGCGCGGCGCTGGCTACGCTGGGTACGGCTCTAATGACGTCGGGCAATTTGGCCATGCGCCTGAACAGCGGAGACATGCTCACTATCGGCTGCGCGTTTGCCTTTGCGGCGCACATGGTAGCCGTGGCGCACTATTCGCGGCGCATGGATTATGAACTGTTGAGTTTGGCCCAGGTGGCCGGCGTGGCGGTGCTCGGATGGTTCGGCGCGGCCGCGTTCGAACAGCCGCACATCGTCTGGTCGGCGCGCGTGTGGTGGGCACTCGGAGTGACCGCTGTGCTGGCGACGGCACTCTCGTTCCTGCTTTATACTTGGGCTCAGAGGCAGACCAGCGCGGCGCGCGCCGCACTGGTGTTCGCTCTTGAGCCTGTGTTTGCGGGCGCAACGGCCTATATGGCCACGGGCGAGGCTTGGACGGGGGCGATGTTCGCCGGCGCGGGGTTGATCCTCGGTGGCATTGCAATCGTCGAGCTGAAACCGTCCCCTCGGACGGCACATCAACAGAATTGAGAGTCAAGTTCAAAGAAGAGAAACGGAAGGATTGAAAACCCGGTATGCGTCAAGACGCTGTTACCCGATGGCTGGATAGAATTCGCGGCCAGAAGCTTTTTTCGGCTGGCATGCTTGTGCTTGTGCTGGCGGTGGGCGTGGTGGCTGGCACTTTGTTGACCACCGGCATCAGTGCTGCCCGGGGACAGGCGGCCGCGCCAGACGCCACGCCGCTCACCATTCCCCCGGTGCACAAGCTGTCGAACGATTTCACCAAGCTTGCACAGATGCTTGAGCCCTCGGTGGTCTTTATCACCACCGAAATTAACGCCAAGCCGCAGACGGCCACCAAACGCCGCCGCTCGCAGCCTCAGCAGGACGACGACGAAGACGGCATGATGGATCCGTTCCGCCAGTTCTTCAATATGCCTTTTGGCCAGGATGTTCCGCGCAAGCGTGAAGGCTCCGGCTCGGGCTTCATTGTCGACAAACACGGCTACATCATCACCAACCTGCACGTGGTCGATAAGGCCGATTCCATCAAGGTGAAGCTCACTGGAGATAAGACCGACTACAAGGCGCGGCTCATCGGCATCGATTCGGAGATCGACGTTGCGGTGATCAAGATCGACGCAGGCCGCGCGCTTACGCCGATCAAGATTTCCAACTCTGATAGCGTTCAGGTGGGCGACTGGGCGGTTGCCATTGGCGCTCCGTTCGGACTGGAGACGTCGGTGACGGCTGGCATCGTCTCGGCTACCGGCCGCGACAACATTGGCCAGCAGTTCCAGCACTTCATCCAGACTGACGCCGCCATTAACCCGGGCAACTCCGGCGGCCCGCTGGTGAACATCAACGGTGAGGTGATCGGCATCAATACAATGATCGCCACCAGTTCGGGCGGCTACCAGGGCATCGGCTTTGCGCTGCCCATCAACTCGGCCGTCAAGAGCTACAACCAGATCATTTCAACCGGCGGCGTTTCGCGCGGCTCCATCGGCATCCGCTTCCCGCGTGACGAAGCCGGCATGTCGAAGACGCTGGAAGCGCTTGGCTTCAAGAGTGGCGTGATCATCGAGAGCGTTACGCCGGGCGGCCCCGCCGAATCGGCTGGTGTGAAGTCCGACGACATCGTCATCGCCCTGAACGGCAAGGCCATCAAGGACGGGAACGACCTGGTGGCGCGCATCGCCGATCAGCCTGCCGGCACCGAGATCACGCTCACGATCGATCGTGACGGCAAGCGCCTCGATAAGAAGGTGCGTATTGAGGAGCGGGCCAAGGTCTTCAAGGACGATGAGACCATTGCTCGCAACCGCCGTGAAATGACCGATCCCGACGCCAACGCCAGTCAGAACTCGGCGCGCTTCGGCATCGGTATCCGCGCTCTCACCGAAGATCAGCGCAAGGAGCTTGGCTACGACCAGCCCGGCGGCGTGCAGGTCACCGTCGTCGAGGAAGGATCCTTCGCCGATGAGATCGGCATCCGTGAGCGCGACATCGTGGCCAGCATCAACCGCCAGCCGGTTTCCAGCTACGACGATGTCAAGCGCATCCAGGAGCGTTTGAAGCCCGGCGAGGCCGTGGCCTTCAAGGTGATGCGCCCGTTGCAGGCCAGCCAGCGCGGCCGCGTCACCTGGCAGGGCGTCTACCTGTCCGGCACCTTGCCGAGCAAATAGCCGCGACGGCTTGAGTTACGCTAGAAGGGTGAGCCGCGCCAGACGCGGCTCACCCTTTGTGATGACAA
The DNA here is from genome assembly GCA_964478395.1 of uncultured Candidatus Solibacter sp. GTDB lineage: Bacteria > Acidobacteriota > Terriglobia > Bryobacterales > Bryobacteraceae > Paludibaculum. Next base: position 10,123 of record CAYZIX010000095.1, on the reverse strand, counting down.
TGAATGTTTGGAAGGGCAGTTATGCCTATCTTCTGTGGGAACTAATCGTCAAGGATTTTCGCATCCGTTACCGGAACATGAGCCTCGGCGTGTTCTGGTCGTTGCTGAATCCGCTTGTGATGATGGGTGTCTACACCTACATCTTCACGAAGATTTTCGTCAACCAGATCCCGCATTTCTCCATTCACGTCCTTAGCGGTCTCATTACATTCAATTTCTTCACCACTGCGCTGGCCACCGCCACCAGTTCGCTGGTCGAAAATTTCGCCATTATCAAGCGCGTTCCTGTGCGCCGCGAGATCATTCCGGCGGCCTCCATCCTGTCCAATCTGACGCACCTCTTTATCCAGTTCGGTTTGCTGCTGGTGTTCGTGCTGGCGGCCGGGCTGCCTATCACGGTGAACTACCTTTGGCTGCCGGTGGTCTGGGCGTTGATGATCATCTTCCTCATCGGCGTTGGGCTGGCTACGTCGGCGTGCAATGTCTTTATTCGCGACACGCGCTACGTGGTGGAGTCTTTCAATCTCGTGCTGTTCTGGATTGTGCCCATCATCTACACGTTCGGTCAGGTACCGCCCGAGGCGCGCGATCTTTATCAGTACAATCCGGTGGCCGCGCTGATTCTGGCCACACATGTCGTCATCCTGGAGGCGCGCGCACCGTCAATGGTGCTGATTGGCAAGCTGGCCGCCGTGGCGTTCGTTGCGCTCACGGCCGGCTGGTTGTTCTTCCACCGCGCCGAGCGCCGTTTCTACGACTACCTTTAGTCCCATGAGCATCATCCGCGTCGAGCACGTATCAAAGGTTTTTCGCCGCAAGGCGGACCGCCGTCTACTGCGCGACCAATTGCGCGAAATCGTTTCGCACCGTACCGAAGCCGATGGCTTTCACGTGCTGACCGACATCTCCTTGTCGATCGACGAGGGAGAAAGCGTCGCCTTGATCGGCGCCAACGGGGCGGGTAAGAGCACGCTGCTGGCGCTCATCTGCGGCTTGGCGCAGCCCGACCGCGGCTCCATTGAAGTGCGCGGCCAAGTGGCCGCCATGCTCGAGTTCGCCTCCGGATTCCACTACGATTTGACGGGCCGCGAAAACGTCATGTTGAACGCCGCCTTTCTCGGCCTGAACCGCCGTCAGGCACGCGAGCGTTTTCCGAAGATCGTCGAGTTTTCCGAGATCGGCGAGTTCATCGATCAGCCGCTGCGCACGTACTCGGCCGGCATGACCATGCGTCTAGGCTTTGCTGCCGCCGTGCATTGTGACCCCAGCGTCGTGATCATCGACGAAGTGCTCGGGGTCGGTGACCAGGCCTTTCAGGCCAAATGCCTGGCGCGGATTCAGGAGATGCGCACCGAGGGACGCACCTTGCTCTGCGTTTCGCACAGCCAGTCGTTGATCCGCAGCCTCTGCGACCGCGCCATCTGGCTGCACGAGGGGCGCCTTGTTACAGACGGACCCGTCGAGAAAGTGCTCGAAGCGTATGAGCGCTTTATGTCCGATCCCTCGGCGCTGCCCCCGTTGGCCACTTCGCTCAATGCCTAGCTCCACGCGCCGATAAGCTCAGCGTGGTGCGATGCGTTCGACGGGGCGGCCCGCTGTGGTCTGCGCCGTTGCTCGCGGCTTTGGCGTTGGTAGCGCCATCTGCCGCGGCACAAACACTTCCTGCACAGTTCTTCCGTCACGCCGATGGCCGCTGGGAAGGCCGCGGTGCGGCCTGGAGCGCCGTAATCACTAGTTCGGCAATTGAAATCCGGGCTGGCGCGGCGCTCCTGCTCACTCAATACGAGGGAGCTTCGCCGTCGGCGCGGATTGAAGCCTGCGGCTTGCCCGGATCTTCCGTTAACCTCTTACTCGGCAACAATCCAGCGGCTTGGGAGACGCACCTCGCGGCCAGCGATTGCCTGCGCGTGCGCGGGCTTTATCCGGGCATTGATCTGCGTCTGGCCAGCCACGCCGGCCGGCTGAAGTCGGAGTACGAACTGAGCTCCGGCGCGGACGTTGCATCCATACGTCTGCGCCATGACGGCGCAACCTCACGCCGCATTGAGCCCGACGGCAGCCTTGCGTTGGAGACCGCGGCCGGCGTCTGGCGTGAGGATGCACCCACGGCGCGTCAGGCGGGCGGGGAAGTGGAGGTGCACTTCCACCTTTCCGCCGATGGAACTGCCGGTTTCGATCTTGGCGCTTATGACCGGCGTCAACCGTTGGTTATCGATCCGGTCGTGGACTTCAGCACGTTAATCGGCTCTGACGGCATCTCCTGCGCCACTGCCGTGGCCACCGACGCGGCGGGCTACGTTTACGTCGCCGGTTATTCCGATACAGCCGGTCTGGTGGTGCAGTCGCCCGTCAAGCCGGTTTCCAGCGGTGTGAACGCCTATCTGGCCAAGATCCAAACCTCGACCGGAAAACTGATCTATGCCACCTACCTGGGTGGAACTGGCGACGACCGCGCTTTTGCCCTGGCCGTAGACTCTGCCGGGACAGCCTACGTCGGTGGCTGGACCACGTCCACGGATTTCCCCGTCTCCTCTGCCGCGCAGAACGTCATCTCCGGTTCGCGCGACGCCTTTCTGCTGCACTTGTCCGCCGATGGCGGCGTCATCCTGTTCAGTACATATTTCGGCGGCGCGGGCACGGAGAGCGCCAACGCCATTACGCTGGCGGGCCCAAACGTCTGGATCGGCGGCAATACTTCGTCTTCAACGTTGCCTTCAGCCGCCAGCGCTTTCTCTTCAGCCAAGGGGGATCAGGATGGTTTTGTGGCATGCTATTCCACCGCTGGAGCACTGGCTGTGTCGGCCATACTCGGCGGGTCGAAGGACGATTCGGTGCGCGCCATTACCGCCGATGGCTCCGGCAACCTCTTCGTAGGAGGGGGGACGCTGTCAGCCGATTGGGCGTTTCCCAGCGGAGGACTACAGGCGGCCTTCGCTGGCGGTCAGGATGCCTATGTGCTGAAACTAGCCGCCGATGCTGGCAGTCTGTTGGCCGGCACCTACCTGGGGGGCTCGGCCACGGCGTCCGAGGGGGCTGAGGCTGTTAACGGCTTGGCGATAGACTCCTCCGGTACGGTGTACGCCGTGGGCAGCACACCGTCGGCCGACTTTCCCATTTCGTCGGGGCTGGTGACGGTGCAGGCTGGCAACGTCGACGCCTTCGCGGTGTCTCTCAGTCCGACGCTTTCAGTCATGAACTGGGGTTCTTTTCTTGGCGGCTACGGCAAAGACATGGCCAACGCTGTGACATTCGCTCCGGATGGCGGTCTTGTGGTTGGTGGCAGCACAACCTCCGCCAACTTTCTAACTCTCAATGCTGTGCAGGCTTCGAACGCCGGTGGTTCGGACGCTTTCCTGACCAAGCTGAGCCCGGACGGCACATCACTGTTGTTTTCGACATATCTGGGAGGGGCTTCGACTGACGGTGTTTTCGGTGTCGCCTCCACGCCCTCCGGTGAACTGGTAGCTGCCGGGCAAACCGGCTCTGCCGATTTTCCGCAGAAGAACGCCGTGCAGAGCGTCACAGCCACGATGCTGCACATGTTCGTCACGCGCGTTACGCTGACCGATGCAGGCGCACTGTCGCTCGGCAACGCCGTAGCTGTGTCCGGACCGGGCATAGCGACCACGGTCACCTGGTCCGCCTCGCATACTGCGGGCGCTTCCTCCATCCTGCGTACCGAATTGCAGATCGGCGCCGCGCCTGACTCCCTGCCGTCGTGCCGTGTGCGCTATGTCCCGTCCACCAGTACGCTCTATCTCGCCTCGGACGACGCCGTCGTCTGGACCGCTGTCCCCCCCGGTTCCTCGCAGACTGCGGCCAACTCTTCGTGCAAGCTTTACGGGCTTGCTTCGACGGCCAACGCGAGCGGTAACACCGTCACTGTGTCGGCAGCGGTGTCATTTCTCGGCAGTTTTAGCGGGCTGAAGCACCTGTTCTCGTCGATGATCAGCATGTCCAGCGAGACGTTGGGCCCCGACGTCACCGGCTCGTTAACGGCCGCTATCACCACTAATGCGGCTCCGGTTGCCGCGTCGGTCTCGCCGGCCTCGTCCAGCGCGGCGTCAGTCAATTACGTATTGACCATCACCGACGCCAACGGCGCTACCGACATCGCGCAGAGCCACCTGCTCGTCAACGCCGGGCCGACAGAGGTGTCCGGCTGCTCAGTGCTCTACGATCATCTGGCCGCAGCGTTCTACTTGCGCAACGACGCGGGTACGGCCTGGCTCGGGCCCGTCGCGCCCGGAGCGGCGGCAACGCTATCCAACACGCAATGCCGTCTTGCCGCTGCCGCATCCGGGGCCAGTTTGTCCGGCGCCACTGCCAGTGTTACGTTTGCGCTCACGCTGCTCGCCGGCGGCACGAAGGCGGTCTACGGCGCGGCCACTGATCTGTCGGGCGCCTCGTCCTCCTGGACGGCTCTCGGCGTATGGGCGAGCGACTCCGTGACATTTTCGGCGGCGTCAGTCACGTCCGGGCCAGGCGCTTCATCCACCATCGCCTACTCGGCTACGCACAGCCTGGCGGCGTCGCAGATCGACCACCTCGACATGCTTGTCGGCACGTCGTCCTCTGCCACAACAGCCTGCCAGGTGCGCTTCCGGCCAGCGGTGGCCGCGCTTTATCTGGCCGACGATACGGGCGCCAACTGGATGATGGTGCGGCCAGCTTCGCGCGATGTCGCTTCCAACTCGCAGTGCACGCTTTACGGCTCTGCTACTTCGATTTCGATGATCGGCGTCACGGCGTACGTCTCGGCCAACCTCGCTTTCAGTTCATCGTTTGCCGGAGCGAAGTCCGTCTATCTGTCGGCCGTCACGGTCTCGGCGGCTTCCTTCGGGCCGGCGGCGGCTGCCTCGTTGACCGTCACTGCATCCACCAACTACCGCCCCATTTCCACGTTCGTCTCGCCCGCCTCGGGCGGCGGTTCAACGCAGACGTTCACTTTCTCATTCCGCGACGCCAACGGTGGCAGCGACGTCTCGCGCACGCGCATCATGTTTCAGCACGGCATAGTGAACGCGAATGCCTGTTCGGTGCTCTACGACCATGCCGCCAACTCCGTTTATCTCCTGAACGACGCAGGCACCGGCTGGCTCGGGCCTTCCGCGCCCGGCTCATCTGGTTCGCTCGCCAACTCGCAATGCTCGCTGGCGCTGGCTTCGACCACGTCGTCCTACTCCGGCGCGACGCGCACCGTCGTGCTGCCACTCACCTTCGCTTCGGCTTTTACGGGCATACGCACCATTTATGTCGCCGCGGCGGACGTCGCCGGCAGTGGCACAAACTGGATTCCACTCGGGCGTTGGACGCCCTATTCGGCCGCTAACTCGGCACCCACGCCGCTTACGGTCACGCCGCAGTCCGGCTCCGGGCCGGAGGCTGTGCTGCGGTTCACAGTTGGTGACAACGAATGGGCTTCCGACATCAGCTCTGTGCGCGTCCGCATCAACTCAACCGCCAGTGACAGCGGCGGCTGTACCGTCCGGCTGGACGCCAGTTCTAATTTGATCTACCTCTATAACGACGCCGGCAGTTCGTGGTTGGGGCCGGTCACGGCAGGCTCTTCTGCCACACTGTCGAATTCGCAATGCACCGTTCGCGCCTCGGGCACGCTGGCTTCAGCCGTATGGGATACGTATGTCTATTCTTTGAATGTCATTTTCAGCTCGTCGTTCACGGGCGCCAAGTATGTTTGGGCAATGGCCGCCGATGCGTCCAGCGCATCGTCGGCTTACGTTCAGCTCGGTGTCTGGACGGCCTCCGCCACGGCCGTGAACATGGCTCCTTTTGCCACCACGGTCTCACCGTCCTCGGCCTCGGGCGTGTCGCAGAGCTTCGTTTTCTACTTCGTCGATGCCAACGGCGCCACCGATATCTCGTCGGCACAGATCCTGATCAACGCGGCTGATTACACTTCACAGGCCTGCTACCTGAAGCTGTCGCGCTCCGACGGCATGCTATATCTCTCTGACGACCTGGGTACCGGCTGGACGGCGGTCACGCCCGGGTCCAGTTCCGGCGCGGCCAATTCGCAGTGCGTGCTCTACGGCTCCTCGTCAGCCCTCACCAGCTATGGAAACGTGGTTAAGGCGACGCTCAATCTCGGTTTCCTGTCGCCGTTTTACGGCGTCAAACGCATCTGGGCCAGCGTGACCGACACGAGCGGCGCCACCGGAGCACAAAATCTGCTCGGTTACTTCACTGCCCAGTAGCGCCGTCGTGTAGCATGGAGAGTTTCCATGCGCTATCTCATCACCGGCCACCACGGCCAGCTTGCCACCGACTTCAAGGACGCGCTCGGGCGGGACCACGAACTGGTGCTCACCGATCTTGAAGACTTGCGGTTGGAGGACGAACGCGGCGTCGCGGCACTGGTCGAAGCCGCGCGTCCGGACGTGATCATCAACTGCGCCGCCTACAATCGTGTCGACGAGGCTGAGTCGCATGCCGGCGATGCGCTGGCCGCCAATGCCATGGGACCGCGCAACGTCGCTCTGGCGGCGCGCGCTTGCGGCGCAGTGATGGTGCATTTTTCCACCGATTATGTCTTTGATGGACCGGGCTGTACGCCCTACGTCGAGTCCGACGTTCCCTCGCCCGGTTGTGTTTACGCCGTTTCAAAGTTGGCGGGAGAGCACATGGTTCGCGCTACCGCCGAACGCTCATTCGTCTTTCGTGTTTGCGGCCTGTACGGCTACGTCGGCAGCCGCGACAAGGGTTCGAACTTTGTCGAGACCATGATCTCGCTGGCCCGCCAGGGCCGGCCGTTGCGCGTTGTCAACGACCAGACGCTTACACCCACTCCGACGCGCGATGTGGTCGAGGCGGTGCTGAATGTACTGCCCACCGGCCGTTACGGTCTATATCACCTCACTTCGGCCGGCTCCTGCACGTGGTACGAATTCGCCCGCGCCATCTTTGAAGAACTTCATCTGGCGGCCGATCTTTCGTCAGCCAGCTCAGCCGATTACGCCACCGCAGCGCGGCGGCCGTCTTACTCGGTGCTCGACAATCAGCGCTATAGGGCATTAGGATTCAGCGACTTATCCGGTTGGCGGGAGGCGCTGGCGCGCTATCTGGCCGGGCGCTCCGCACATGGCCGGCTTTGAACAATAAATGAAAATTTCGATAACTTCTCTCTTCCCAGGCGGATGAAAGATCCATATAATTGAGGCTCCACCACCCGCCAGGAGCGGGAGAGAACTTACCCCCATCCGCCCCTCTCCCGCTCCTCCCAATTCCGGCCCTCAATGAGCGGTGCTATTCTGTTTAGCGTGATGCCGCCTTGTCCGCCGGTTGTCGCTTGCGCGTTGCTGGCGGCCGTCTCATTCGTCGGTCTGTCCGGCGCCACCCATCCGTCTAAGTCTTCCGGTCATAAGTCCACTGCCGTCAAGGCCGCTGTGAAGGCGGCCCCGAAGACCTCCCGTAAGGCAGCGCCGAAGGCCGCTCCCAAAGCCAGCCCCCGGTCCAACTCAAAGGCTGGTTCAAAAGCAGCGCCCAAGTCGCAGTCCCGTTCTTCCTCTAAAAGCAAAACGGCTCGGCGCCGCGCCCCCGTGGTGCGTCGCGTCACTCCGCAGCAGCCCGATGCCGACCGCATCCGCGAAATCCAGCATGCCCTTTCCGCTCACGGCTATGCCGTGGAGGAGTCCGGCGTCTGGGGCCCGGAGACGGTCGACGCGCTCCGCCGCTTTCAGGAAGCGCAGAATATCACCAATCTGTCCGGACGAGGCAAGCTCGACAGCCTGACGCTGATCGCCCTCGGCCTGGGGCCGCAACGGGAACCCCCGCCGGCGCCGGCCGCCGATGCGCAGGCTTCTATGGAAGGAAACAAACCATGATTATTGGCGTACCCCGCGAAGTCAAAGATCACGAATCCCGCGTTGGGCTCGTGCCTCACGGCGTTACCGCGCTTGTCGAGGCCGGCCACCAGGTGGTTGTCCAGACTCGAGCCGGCAGTCTTAGCTCGATCACCGACGAAGAGTATGTTGAGGCTGGCGCCCGCATTGCCGCCACGGCGGCTGAGGTCTGGTCGGCGGCCGACATCGTCGTCAAGGTGAAGGAGCCCCAGCCCTCTGAATATCCCTTCTTCCGTCCCGGCCTGACGTTGTTCACCTACCTCCACCTTGCGCCCGAGCCCGAATTGACCGAGAGCCTGCTCAAGGCCAAAGTGACCGGCGTGGCTTATGAAACCGTCCGCGAGGCTGACGGCTCGCTGCCGCTGCTGATCCCGATGAGTGAGATCGCCGGCCGTATGGCTGTGCAGGTTGGCGCCCAGTACCTTGAGGCGCCTAACGGCGGACGCGGCTTGTTGCTCAGCGGCGTGCCCGGCACGCTGCCGGCCAACGTCGTCGTGCTCGGTGGCGGCACGGTTGGCCACAACGCGGCCAAGATCGCTCATGGCATGGGTGCCAACGTCATGCTGATCGACAAGAACCTCTATCGCCTGCGTGAGCTGGACGACATTTACAGCGGTGGCATCACCACCATCGCCTCCAGCGTTGGCGCCGTCCGCGATGCGCTTCGCCAGGCCGATCTCGTCGTTGGCGCCGTCCTCATCCCGGGCGCCTCGGCTCCCAAGCTGGTTCGCCGCGACATGCTGCCGCTGATGCGGCGTGGCTCGGTGATCGTCGATGTGGCCATCGACCAGGGCGGCTGCTGCGAGACGTCGCGCGGCACCACGCACACCGATCCGACCTACTTCGTCGATAACGTGCTGCACTATTGCGTCACCAACATGCCCGGCGCCGTGCCTATCACGTCCACTTTCGCGCTCACTAACGCCACCACTCCCTACCTGCTGCAATTGGCCAACCAGGGGCCGCAGGCCGCCATCGCAGCCAGTCCGGCGCTGGCGCTTGGCGTCAACACCTATCAGGGCCACTGCACCTGTTCCGGTGTTGCTGAAGCGCACAAGCTCCCCTACGTCGAGCTTTCCACGCTACTCTAGCTCACATGGACAGTTTTCCCGTGCTGGCCCGCCTTCGGGCGGGCCAGCCTGTCTTCGCCGCAACGGTCACCACTCCCTCGCCGGAATCGGCGGCCTATCTGGCCACGCTCGGTTTCGATCTGCTCTGGGTCGAGATGGAGCATTCTCCCATCACGCTTGAATCACTGCGCACCATCGTGCTCTCTACACGTGGCCTGCCCGCGCAGACGTTTGCGCGCGTGCCCGTCAACGAGATCTGGACCGCCAAGCGTGTCCTCGATCAGGGCGTCACCGGCGTGATCTTTCCTTTTACGACCACGGCTGAGCTGGCCCGCCGTGCCGCCGCCGCCTGCCACTACCCGCCAACTGGGCGCCGTGGCTCCGGCGCGGGTGCAGCCGTACGCGCCTGGCCCGAGCCTGGCAATTACTACGACTCGGCCGACCGCAACCTTTGCGTGGTCTGCGTCATCGAGGAGGCGGCCGCGCTCTCGCAGATCGACGAAATCGCCGCTACCGACGGCATTGACGTGCTGTTCATCGGCACAAGCGATCTGTCGTTCTCGCTCGGCCTGCGCGGCCGCCAGGACGAGCCGCTGCTCAAAGAAGCCATTGCCAAGATCGCCGAAGCGGCCAAAAAGCACGGAAAATTCCTCGGCCGCCCGGCCGCGAATCCGGAGGACATCCAGCGCCACATCCGCCACGGCTTTCAGTTTTTCCAGTTACCCACGGACATTGGTCTGATGGAACTCGGCGCCCGCGCGCTGCTCGATCCGCTCGGCCGTACAGGTGTGCCGCCGGCCGAGCGTCCGCAATACTGAATCCGTAAAATGGATCGTGGTGCGTAATCGTCTCGTTCTTCTCCTGCTCGCCCTGGTGGCGCTGAATCTGGTCGGCTGGTTCTCCACGCCCATCGCCGACACTGATTTCTGGTGGCATCTCCGCACCGGCCAGCGCATCGTCGAAACGCATTCGCTGCCCGTGCCCGATGTCTTCTCCTACACGCTGGCGCGCGCCAAGGAGGCCTACGCTGGCGAAAGCTCGCTCTGGCACTTCAACCTCACGCACGAATGGCTGGCACAGGCCATCATGTGGCTGGTCTACTCCGTGGGCGGCATCCCATTCCTGATTTTCGTTCGTGCGCTGATCCTGGCCGCCCCCGCCGCGCTTGCTGGTTTGCTGGCCTGGCACAGC
>CAYZIX010000094.1:0-17569 GCA_964478395.1 uncultured Candidatus Solibacter sp. | reverse complement strand
CCTGGGTCGAACCGATGCGGCCTCCGGCCCACCAGTGCAGATCCGAACCACACAAACCAACGGCCCGCATCCGGACGAGTAATTCGCCGGCACGCGGGCCGTCGGGCATAGGGACTTCAACAAGCTCTATCTGACGCGGAGCAATAAGGGGCGCGCTTCTCATGAAGCGACCAGAATATCTCAATCGAGAGCCCGGGCGGTCAGAACGAGGATGAACGCGCCGCTGGCGTTTTCCACCTTGGCCTTGCCGACAACCACCTTCTGGCCATCACGCAGGTCGAGTTCAGTATCGAAGCCGAAGTCGTTGTATTGAATCATCGGCGCTGCCGTGGAGGCTCCGCCGCCGACTTGGTTCGCCTGAGCAAGGTTAACCGGCACGCGCAGGGTAAAACGAAAGCCGCTGAGTCTGATGGAATTGCCACGTTCGGAAGGTGTCACCTGTGCGCTCTTCAGGCGCAGATAGTAATGCGCGTCCATGTTTGGGAGATTGGGGTTCGGGGCGCTGGCGCTACCAGAGACCTCCGCCGGAACACCTTCGCGAAAGCGCGTCATGGTGCTTTCCAACAGGCGGAAATCGTTATAGCCAAACACTGCTTTCAGTTGCTTGGCGACTGGCTCCAGGTCCGCCGGCAGCGCGTCACCTGCGGCGCCCTTGGGCGCGGCCATCAGCATGTAGGCGATGAGTTCAATGTTGCGGCCGCCGCCCGGCACGGCCGAACGTGGCACATCGTAACGTTTAATCAGCTCTTCGGCCGTTTGCAGATCCGACGGCGTTTTGGTGCCCAAGCTAATGGCCCGCAGAGCGACGTTCTCAATCACGCGCGTCTCCCGGTCTTGCATCGCGCTTCGCACCAGCCCGGCCAGCGCCTGCGCGTCGGCGTACTTCACGTCAAACACCTTCTGCAGCCAGACCCTCTCCTGCGCGCCGGCGCTCATGGCCAACGCGAGCAACACGAGAATCGCTTTCCTCATTTCCCATCTCCTTCCGTATTCATCGCCCACAAAATGACCACATCCGGGTCGTCGGTCACCAGCTTCACGAACTCGGTGGACACACGCGTCTTCGGCGCGCTCACGAGCCGCGACCGTGAGGGAGCGGTTGCACGCCGCACCGGCAACTCCGGCGCCGCCGGCGCGCGGGCCAGCAACGGAGGCGGCTCAATCACCGTCTCAGCCGGAATCAACGCCCACACCAACAGCCCGGCGGCCAACGCCGGAGCCCACGCCCAGCGCCACCACATGCGCCGTGGCGCTGCCACCGGCACGTCGTCGCGCCACTCGGCCAGCGCAAGGTTCAGATCATCGTCCGACCAGCTCATGGCCGCCCTCCTTCCAGAATCCGTTTCAGACGCGCTCGGCCCGTGGAGACCTGGCTACGCACGGTCTCTTCGGACGAGCCGAGAATCGCGGCCACCTCGCGCGTCTCCAGCCCTTCGATTTCCCGCAGCACCACGGCAGCACGCTCCTTATCGGGGAGCTTCAACAGGGCGTGAGACAGCAGCGCGCGGCGCTCCTCACGCTCCAACGCACGAAACTGATCCGGCTCCACGGCCTGATCCGCCTCCGGCTCAAATTTGCGTTTCCGTAGCGCGTCAAAACAAACGTTCAGCGTAGTGCGGTAGAGCCACGAACTGACGCCATCCTCCACGCGGATGGACGACCAATGCTTGTGCAGACGCAGGAATACCTCCTGCGCGGCGTCTTCGGCATCCTCGCGGTGGCCCAACAGGCGCTGCGCCGTGCGCACGACGGTGGCCTGGTGGCGGACCAGCAATGACTCGAACGTCACTGTCCGTCCCGCAAATAGGCCCGTGTTCAGCACCTCTATGACCACTCGCCATGTTATACGGTGCGCGCGGCCAAAACGTGGAGAGAATTATTTTGCCAGATCGTAAAAGTCGTAGTGGTATTGCCACTGCACGCTTTTGCCGGGGTCCACCGCGAGCTTGATGTACGGCTCCGGGCAGAACGTCTTGCGGATACACCAAAAGACGACCTTTTCCAGCGGCTCGCTGCCCCGGATGCGCACGCCCGCTTGAGCTATGCGGTGCTCCAGGCGGATGTCATAATCAGCCGCCGTGGCGCCGAAGCCACGGAACTCGGCAATGGTGCTCTGGCCGGGCTCCAATTCCTTGAGAATGGCGATCTCCTTGCCACGCGCCTCCGCCAGCCCACCCTTGAACTCGCGCACATACTGGAGCGCAAACGGAAACTTCACCGACGCCTCAGGCCCGGTCGGCTGGCCATCCATCACAAAGAAATTGTGGTTGTACTGCGACGTTTCAATGCGGCGCGTGCCGGTGTTTTTGAGCGTGTGCTCAATCACCATAGACGTTTTACCCTTTTCCAGGCTGATGCGTTTGGTGTAGAGGTACGCGTAGCCGAGCGGGCCTTTCAGCTCGTGTGTGAACTCGATCCAGTCCTTACCGTGGCGCACGCTCCACTTGCCCGGATCGACAATATCGTACGTGCGGAAGGCCTGGAATTCTTTGTCGTCTGGCTTGCGCAGCACGCCGATGCCGATGCGGATGAAATCGCCGCCGACCGCAGCCTCCTTGAAGCCGAGCGCGGCGCCATCGGTGCGAAACTCTTCGACCGGACCCTGAATGGCATCATGCGTTTTCGGGTCGTACTTTTCAAACCACTGCCCGAAATACTCGTGCTTCGCGGTTTTAAGGCTGGAGATCTGACCGGACCAATCAAAGCGCGTGCCGCGATAGTAGCCGTTTTCGGCATCGGGCAAGTAGAACTTCGCGGTGATGTGGCCGTTGGAGATGACAGCCTGCGGGGGTTCGGCAAAGGCAGTGAGTGAAGCCATGGCAAGGAGAACGAGTTTCTGCATAGGATTCGCGTTACGGTTTCACGCTATCACGGTTGAGCACAACGCTCGAAGCCATGTTGCCGTGAACTCCGTTGAAAGTTCAAGGCCTCATGCGGCCGATCGGGCAGGACGGCTGGCGGCACGGCAGCGAGGCTAAAACAGTTGTGCGAAATGCTTCACCGCCGGAATAGGACGATTCGAAGGGGAGAACAAAACTATGGAGCCGCATGAGCGACGTTGGAGTAATCGTAGGGGGAGTTCGGGCTGGACCGTAACTCCATCTCAGAGAAGCGTTCCGCCACAATTTCCGCCGGAAAGAGCCCGAGGTGGCCAAAGCCCCGGAAAGAAGGATCGCAGGGGCCGAGTGGTGAAAAGTGTGTGTTTGTGTTGAGGCGGCCCCAAATGGTGACCCACAGCTCAACGCGGCGGCCCTGCTTGGCCTCAGCCTGGGCTTGCCGGAACAGGGCGGCCAGCACCGGCGGTTCAGCCCCGCCACGAACTTCAATGAACGACGGCCACGGCCCATCCATACATTTTTGCGAACACTGCTGGCGCAATCCGTTGAAGTACACGCCCCGAACAGCGATCGATTTGCCCTGATAAGCAGAAAAATTGCGAGACAATTCGCAGACGGACAGGACCTTTGGCGATACGTCAGGCCTACGGCAGGCGGCGAGCGTCAACAACAGAAAGATGCACACCGCCGCTTGTCCCATGGAGCGTAGGATACCGCCGGCATGGAATTTGTTCCGCGCGAAGAGTGGATTACCCGCGAATGGAATACCCAGCCGTGCGCAGCGAATCGAGAATCCGTGTGCGCGCGGCGGTGACTTCCTCAGCCGAAAGCGTATGATCCGGCGCCGATACCGACACGCGGAAGCTCATGCTCTGCTGATCGTCGGCCAGCGGTTTTCCCCGGTAAGAGTACAAGTAGCTGACCTGATCGCAGCCTGCCGCGCGGATGGCGTTCTCCACCGTTGCGCACAACTCGCGCAGACCGCAGACCACCGAAACATCGAATTCGCTGGACGGGTACTTGCGCAGCGGCGCGTATTTCTTCACCGCAGGCCCGAGCTTGAACATCGCTTCCAGATCCACGTCCAGAATGGCGCCGCGGCCGCTTTCGATCAACGCCGGATGCAGTTCGAACAATCGCGCCAGCTCCACGCCGCGCCACGTGATGGTGGCGACGCGCGCGGGGTGCTCGTACATGCGGGCTTCAGCCGGCGCCGTCGTACAGCCAGGCATCAGGCACTCGGCCAGACGCTTCAGCTCAAACAGCGCGGCCTGGCCATCGCCCTTGGTGTGGACGGCGGCCATCAGGTGCGGAATTTCGTGCGGCAACTCGCTGGCGGCCTGCGGATGGATCTCCTTGCCAATCTCAAACAGCCGGAATTCACTGCGGAAACGCGCATTATCGACCAGATTCTTGTGAATTCCAGGCAACAGCGAGCGCCGCATCAGGCCCTGCTCCACGCTGATAGGATTGGCGACGCGCACATGGCCCGCGGGCTCGAAACCGAAGCGCCGCGCCATCTCCTCGCTGATGAATGAGTAGTTGTAGCTTTCCGTAAAACCTTGCGCGGCGCAGATGTCGCGCAGGTGGTGATGGAAGATGCGCTCCTCGTTGATCCACGGCCGGCGCACCGGTTGCAGCGGCGCCACGGGCGGAATGCTGGCGTAGCCCACCATGCGGCCGACCTCTTCGAGCAGATCGTCCTTGATGGTGACGTCCTTGGTAGCGCGCCAACTGGGCACCGTCACGCTGAACACGCCCGCGCGCAGCTCTTCCACGCCGAATTCGAGCGATTCCAGAATCTGCCGCACTTCGGCCGCTTCAATCGGCCGGCCGAGTTTTTTCACGAGCCACGCCATTGGCAGCTCAATCGGCTTGGGTGCAGGCGCAGGCTTGTAGCAATCCACCAGTCCGCCCACCAGCCGGATGCCGGGGCAGACGATGCGCAACAACTCGACGGCGCGAGCCAGCGCGCGAATCGTATTGGCCGGGTCCTGGGCTTTTTCAAAGCGCATGGACGCATCCGTGCGGACCTTCACCGTGGACGACGTCTTGCGAATGTTGCCAGCGTTGAAATTTGCGCTTTCCAGTACGATGCGCGTGGTCTTGTCGTTGATAGCCGAGCCAGCGCCACCAATGACGCCAGCCAATGCGACGGCGCCGCGTGCGTCGGCAATCACCAGATTGGAATTCGCGAGTGTGTACGTCTCGCCGTTCAACGCGTTGAACACTTCGCCATCGGCGGCGCGGCGCACAATGATCGTGTTGCCCTGCAGCCAGTCGGCATCAAAGGCGTGCATGGGCTCGGCCAGCTCCGCCATGATGTAGTTGGTCACGTCAACGATATTGGAGATGGGATTCAGGCCAATGGCCTCCAGCCGCTCTTCCAGCCACAGTGGCGACGGGCCCATCTTGACGTTTTCAAAGACCAGCGCGGAGTAGCGCGGGCACAGCTCGAAATCCTGAATGTCGACTTTCCACGCCGGCGCGCCTTCCGGAATCAGACTGACGTCGGCCGGCTCCCGCAGCTTGGCGCCGGTAAACGCGGCCACTTCGCGCGCCATGCCGTGATGGCCCCACAGGTCGGGCCGGTGCGTCAGGCTCTTGTTGTCGACTTCGATCACCGCATCCGGCGCGCAGCCCGGAATCGGATCGCCGGGCTGGCAATCGCTCAGCTCAAGAATTCCGGCGTGATCGCGATTCAGCCCCAGTTCCTGCCCGGAGGCCAACATGCCGGCGCTGGCAATACCGTTGATCACCGCCTCGCGCACATGCTTGCCGCCGTCCACCGTCACGCCCACTGGCACATACGCGGTCAGCAGACCAGCGCGGCAGTTGGGCGCACCGCAGACCACGGTGCGCTGGCCGTACTCGGGGCCCGCGTCGACGACAGCTTTGACATTGTGGCTGCCTTCAATCGGCTCCACACTTTCAACACGCGCCACACGCACGGCCGCGAGCCACGGCGCGTAGGGCTCAACGCCCTCGCACTCGGCGGTCTTCATCGTGATGAGCTTCATCAGGTGCTGGGCATCGGCGTCGAGCCCCGGCACGAGTTCGCAAATCCAGTTATAGGAGAACTTCATGGCGGATGAACCTCACACACTCAAAACTGTTCGAGGAAGCGCAGGTCGCCGGAGGCGAGGTGGCGTATGTCGTCAATGGCATAGCGCATCATGACGAGCCGCGTCAGGCCCAGGCCGAAGGCGAAGCCGTTCCATTCCTCGGGATCGATGCCGCCGGAGCGCAGCACGTTGGGGTGGACCAGGCCGCACGGCAGCAATTCCACCCAGCCGCTCTGTTTGCACACCGGGCAGCCCGTGCCGCCGCAGAGCAGACATTGAATGTCGAGCTCGAAACCAGGCTCGACGAACGGGAAGAAGCCGGGGCGCAGGCGCACCGTGACGTCGCGGTGGAAGATGGCGCTGAGCAGCGACTTCATGAAATAGAGCATGTGCGCGACGCTGACGTCGCGGTCGATCATCATGCCCTCAAGCTGATAGAACGTGTGCTCGTGGCTGGCGTCCACCTCTTCATTGCGGAAGACGCGGCCTGGAGCGATCATGCGCAGCGGCGCGCCGAAACGCTCCATGGCGCGCACCTGCACGGGCGAGGTGTGCGTGCGCAGCAGATGCCCGTCGGCCAGCCAGAACGTGTCCTGAGCATCACGTGCCGGGTGCGTCTGCGGGATGTTCAGCGCGTCAAAATTGTGCCACTCGGTTTCCACCTCGGGGCCATCGACCACGGCGAAGCCGAACGAGGTGAACAACTGCTCCAACTCGCGCTCCACGTGCGTGAGCGGGTGCAGCGAGCCGGGCCGCAAGCCCGGAGCAGGCAGCGTCAAGTCCAGCCATTCAGTCGCGAGCCGCGCATCGAGCGCGGCCCGTTCAAAGGCCGTGTTACGGGCCTCGAATCGCGCTTCAATGTCCTGCTTGATGGTATTCAGCAGCTTGCCGATGCGCGCGCGATCGGCCGGCGCCAGCTTGCCCATCTCCTTGCCGATGGAGGCCAGCGCGCCCTTGCGGCCGAGAAACTCGACGCGCGCGTTCTCCAACGCCTCGGCGTTGGTGGCGCCGTCAATCAAGGACACGGCCCGCGCAGCGAGCTCGGATAAGGTCGAATCGAGCATTGTGTTGTGAAACTACTAGTGTACTCCCTGGACCAGGAAGCTCCTCAGCGCGCGCGCCGCGTCAGCCGATTCGCCCAACAGCGGCGCATCCAGCGGCGGCCGCACCTCCACGCTGAGCTTGACGCGTTCGCCTTTCTGCTCCCAGAAGACCGAAACGAATTCCCGCTTCGATCTTGAAAGCAGGCGGTACCGCTGACGCTCCACCGTCGCACTGGGGTTACGCTGCTTAAGGTACGCGGCTGCATTGGCCAGCAGATCGTCGAGCTTCGCGGTGCACTCAAAGCTGGCGCCCAGCGGGCGCGCGGGCTCCGTACAGGCCGGCGGAGCACCGGCCAGTAACAACAGAAGCAACGCAGAGTACATACTAGGCCGGCTGGAACATCGCCTCGGCCGTTTCAGTCTCAGCAGCCAGGTGATTCAGGTAGAACACCACCACTTCGGCCGGATACTTGTCCTTCAACGCGCCGTACACCTTCTGCTGCCAGCCTTCGGTGAGCTGGTCGGCGACATTAGCGTCCTTGGCGAAGAAGCCGTCCTGATGCGGGATGCCGAGCAGATCCAACGCGGCAATGATCATATCGAGATGGGAAACCAGGATGGCTTGGCCAAGGTCAGTGGCCAAATCCTCGTCACCTTCACCAATGCGCGCCCACAGCCGAGGCTCAGCCTTACGCAGGCTTTCGCTGTTCAGTTTGTTCAGCCGCGTGCGCAGCTTGATGTGTTCGTAGATCTGGTAGGTGCGCAGGCGGCTGATAGATACGCGCCGCAGAAGGCCCGCAAAACCGCTCTCGCCCATCGAGAGAAAGACGTCACACTGCTTCATCATCACCACCGTAACACGGCCGCGCGGGCTACATTTCACGCTCGCGGTGCGGCTTGTCCAGCACGTCCACATGCGCGGCATCCAGAAACAACTTCAGCCGCGCCGCCCAGTTTTCATCCAGCAGCTTTAACTTGCGATGCTCCACCAGCGCGCCGTCGCGGTCTCCGCCCACCAGCAGCGAAAAGCCCAGATAGTAGTGCGCCGGAGCATAGCCCGGCTCCAACTCCACGGCCTTACGGTAGCACTCCAGCTTGGCCTTGCCGTTACCGTTTTTGCCCTCCGCGAAAGCCAGGTGATACCACGCCCGGGCATGTTTTGGACGCACCTGCACCGCCTTGCGGAAATAGAACAGCGCGCCGTCGAACTCGCCGGCCCACAGGTAGCCAAGGCCACGCTGATAGTTTGTCTCGCGCGCGGCATCGTCACGGGTATTCCACGAGTTCAGATCCGTGCGCTGCGTCGCGCTCAACGCGTTGAAACGCTCCAGCGGAATGGCGAAAGCAATCGTCTGCCCGTCGACCACACGCGTGGCATGCCAGCCCGCCAGCAGACCGTGCTCGTCGTACAACGGACCGCTGCGGTCGCTTGCCCCGCCGCAATCCAGCCGGCTCACCGGCCCGAAACCGCCGGCCTCCTTGGGCTCACCCGCCGTGGCGGCGTGATCGGCGCTACGCACTCGCCCGGCCAGCTTCGACGCCGCGTCCGGCCCGCGCGGCGCCTGCAAACCGACAAACACTTCCACCACGCCAACGTCCGTGTCTTCACCACTGATCCAGAGAAGTGGGTGCAGGCGGCCGTCGCCGTCCACCAGCGCCGCCGAGCTTGCGCCCAGCAATGCCTCACGCGCCACCAATGCCAGTCCACCCGTGCGAAACACGGCCGGCGTATCGTTACGCAAGGCTCCGGAAGCGTCGAACGTCAACAGACGCGGACCGGCCAATAAAGTGGCCGGAGCCAGCAGCAGGGCGCATAATACAGTCTTCATCGCCGTCATCGGAGACGCGGGCGTGGAACGACCCGTTCCACCCATTTTGTACGATGGTAGTTACACTCACAATGGAATCCGGAAGTGTTGATCTCAAGAAAACGGTGAACTTGCCGTCCACCGGCTTTGGCATGAAGGCCAACTTGCCGACGCTCGAGCCCAAGTTGCTGGCCGAGTGGAACGCCACCAAGTTGTACCACCGTATTCGCGAAGCGCGCGCCGAAAGCCCGCGCTACGTGCTGCACGACGGCCCGCCCTACGCCAACGGCAACATTCACCTGGGCCACGCCTTCAACAAGCTGCTGAAGGATTTC
Source organism: uncultured Candidatus Solibacter sp. (assembly GCA_964478395.1). Taxonomy (GTDB): domain Bacteria; phylum Acidobacteriota; class Terriglobia; order Bryobacterales; family Bryobacteraceae; genus Paludibaculum. The sequence goes on along the minus strand of CAYZIX010000094.1, from coordinate 8,481 downwards.
ATCATCAAGTGGAAGACCATGGCCGGCTACGACTCGCCGTACGTACCGGGCTGGGACTGCCACGGTCTGCCCATCGAGATCAAGGTGGACAGCCAGCTCGGCTCAAAGAAGGCGGCCATGAGCGCGGCCGAGATCCGCGGCGAGTGCCGCAAGTACGCCGAAAAGTACGTCCACCTGCAAAGCGAGAGCTTCCAGCGCCTGGGCGTCTTCGGCCGCTGGGAAGACCCGTACCTGACCATGAGCGCGGGCTACGAGGCCGTCATTGCCGGCGCGTTCGTGGACTTTCTGTCGAAGGGCTCCGTCTACAAGGGCCTGAAGCCGGTGAATTGGTGCCTGCACTGCCGCACCGCGCTGGCTGAGGCTGAGGTCGAGTACGGCGACCACAAGAGCCCGTCCATCTGGGTGCGCTTCGCGCTCACCTCCGACGCCGCGGCCATCGACTCGCGCCTGGAAGGGCGCAAGGTATATGGCTTGATCTGGACGACGACGCCCTGGACCATCCCGGCCAACGTCGGCATCGCCTTCCACCCGAACTACGAATACGTGGCCATCGAAGTGGATGGCGCTGTTTACATCGTCGCCGCCGGACTGCTGACAGCCACCATGACCAATTGCGGTTGGCAGGGTGAGCCGCGCGAGGTGGCGCGTTTCACCGGCTCGAAGCTGGAAGGCGCCACGTTCCGCCATCCGTTCCTGGAGCGCGAATCGAAGGGCGTGCTGGCCGACTATGTGACGCTCGAACAGGGCACCGGCGCCGTTCATACCGCGCCCGGCCATGGCGCCGACGACTATCTCACCGGCCAGCGCTACGGCCTGCCGACGTTCTGCCCCGTGGATGCGCACGGCCGCCTGTACCGCGCCGAGGGCGCGCCGGGCTATTTACCCGACGAGCTGATTGGCAAATCCGTCTGGGAAGCCAACCCGGTGGTGATCGACATCCTCACCCAGCGTGGCGCCCTGATGGGCCAGAAAGAGATCTCGCACAGCTACCCGCACTGCTGGCGCTGCCACAAGCCGACCATCTTCCGCGCCACTGAGCAGTGGTTCATCGGCATGGAGGCGAACGGCCTGCGCCAGAAGGCGCTCGAAGCCATCAAGACCGTAAGCTGGCACCCGGCCTGGGGTGAGGAGCGCATCTCAAACATGATTGCCACGCGCCCCGATTGGTGCATCTCGCGCCAGAGGGTCTGGGGCGTGCCCATCACAGTGTTCTATTGCGAAAAATGCGGCGAGGCGCTGACCGACCGCAAGTACCTCGACCCCGTGGTGGAGATGTTCAAAACGCAGACCGCCGACGCCTGGTACCAGCACACCGCGGCCGAACTGCTGCCGCCCGATGTGAAGTGCCCGAAGTGCGGCGCCAGTGAGTTCCGTAAGGAAAACGACATTCTCGATGTGTGGTTCGACTCGGGCGCATCGCACCTGGCCGTGATGGAGCCGAACGGCATGGGCTGGCCCGCCGACATGTACCTGGAAGGCGGCGACCAGTACCGCGGCTGGTTCCACTCGTCACTGCTCATCGGCGTGGGCTTGCGCGGCGCTTCACCCTACCGCGAATGCGCCACGGCGGGCTGGACATTGGACGGCGAGGGCCGGCCGATGTCGAAGTCGCTCGGCAACGTGATTTCGCCGGAGACCATCATCAAGAAGTACGGCGCCGACGTGCTGCGGCTGTGGGTCAGTTCGGTGGCGTTCCACGAGGACGTCCGCATGTCGGAACTGATCCTCACGCGCCTGACCGAGGCCTACCGCAAACTGCGCAACACGCTGCGCTACACGCTGGGCAACCTGGCCGATTTCGATCCGGAGACGGACGCCGTCGGCGTCGGTGACTTGCCTGAAATCGACCGCTGGATCCTCTACCGCGCCGCTGCGCTGGTGGAAACCTGCCGCGCCAACTACGAGGAGATCAGCTTCCACCGCGTCTATCAGGCCATCTACAACTTCGCCACCACGGACTTGAGCTCCGTCTATTTCGACGTTCTCAAGGATCGTCTCTACACCTCCGCGCCGAATTCGCGCGCGCGGCGCAGCGCGCAAACGGCGCTCTACCGCGTGCAGCACGCGCTCATCCGCCTGGCCGCGCCGCTGTTGGCTTTCACCTGTGAAGAGGCTTGGGGCCATTCGCGCCGCCGCGCCGCCGATCCCGACAGCGTGCATCTCGCTCTGGCGCCCACGCCCGAAGAGTTGACCGAAGGGCTGGCGCCGGATCACGCCGAGCTCAGCGCCAACTGGGACCGCCTGATGGAAGTGCGCGCCACGGTACTGAAGAGCCTGGAAGAGGCGCGTAACGCCAAGCTGATTGGCGCGCCGCTGGAGGCGTGTGTGGTGCTCACGGCCGGGCCGGATCTGTATCCGCTGCTCAAGGCGTATCAGGCTGAACTGCCCGCGCTGTTCATCACGTCAGAGGTAAAGCTCACGGCCGGCGACACGTTCGCCGCCGCGGTGGAGAAGGCCTCGGGCGTGAAGTGCGAACGCTGCTGGAAGTACACGCACGACGTGGGCGTGGACGCGGCGCTGCCGACGGTTTGTGGCCCTTGCGCCGAAGCCGTGCACGCCGTGCTGGGAGACTGATATGCGCCGCTGGCCGTGGCTGATGGCGCTAGCCGTTATCGCGTTCGACCGCTGGACCAAGCATCTGATTGAGACGCGTCTGACCGACCTGGACGTGATTCCTGTCGTCCCGCATCTGGTGCAGATCGTCAGAGTGCATAATACCGGCGTCGCGTTCAGCATGTTTGCCGAGCTCGGCGCGCAAGGCGGGCGTCTGATTCTGATCGCCATCACCTGCGCCGTGCTGCTGCTGGTGCTGAACCTGCTTTGGAACGCCGCGCGCAACCGGCGTGAACATCCGCTGCAGGCCGCGGCGTTGGCGCTGATTTGCGGCGGCGCGGCCGGCAACCTGTGGGACCGCATTGCGCAGGGCAGCGTGACGGACTTCATTGATTGCTACTGGGGCGCGAGCCACTTCCCCGTGTTCAACGTGGCCGACAGCGCCATTACGGTGGGCGCGGGACTGCTGATCATTCAACTCTGGATGGTTCAGCCGAAGCGCACCACAACGGCTTCCGGCGAACGCGGCGACCAGACGCGCGGCTCGGAATAGGAACCGAATAAAGCAACTACCGGCACGCCGCAGGCCGCGGCGAGGTGCGTGATGCCACTATCATTGCCGATGTAGACGCTCGCCCCAGCCAGCCACCGCGCCAGCGCGCCCAGGTCAGCGAAACGCTCCGCATCGTCGAGATCTTCTTCCGGACCCGCGCACCAGCGCACGGGCATGGGCAGGCGGCGCGCCACTTCCCGGAACCGGGCGAGCGGCCAGTTCTTGCGCGCGCTGCCGGAAAACGGCTGGATCACGGCGTAGCCTTGGTCGATCCGCTCCACCGGCAGGCGCGGCACTGCGCCGCGCGGCGCGCCGACTTGGTCCAGATAGAAATCGACGGCGTGCAGGCGGCCATCCATGGACGGCAGCGCGGGCAGGAAACGCACGTTCAAATGCGCGAGTTGAGCGCGAAACACATCGTTGCGCGTGCCGTACCAGGAGATGATTTCGTCGAATGCGCTCAGCCGCTCCAGCGTGGCGCGCGAAAGCTCTAGCGCATCCAGCCCCATCGCCACCAGTGATCGCGCCGGCGCCAGGTGCGCGAGCAGCGGCAGATTACGCTCAGGCGCCCAGATCTCCGATGGCTCCAACCATTCGATGGCAGGCAGTGAGACGATGGTGTCGCCGATGGCGCCGGCCCGGACAATCAGGCGGCGCATGGCGCTACCGGACCAGCACGGGCAGCTTGATGTCAACCGTCTTCGGCGGCAGGCACATCCGGCGGTCGCAGGCCTGGTAGCGTAGCGCGCCCTTCAGAAACGCAGGCCCCGGCATGGCGTTCGGTTTGCGGCGGAACTTCGTCACAATTTCAAATTCGCCGCTGACCACCGACAGCGGGTGCTCGGCGAAACTGAAGCGTTCCAGCCGCGAGCGCGGGTAGCGTATGTCCACCACCTCCAGCGGTCCATGCGTGTCCCAGGTGAGCTTCAAAGGAATCTGGTAACGCTCGGACGGCGTGTCGGAGTTGGCGTGATAGCCGTCGCGTAATTTAGCGCGTAGCGAAAATGCGGCCTGCGCGCCGCGGTTGACGGTCACCTTCGGCGGCGGCGTCACCTGCAGCACGTCCTGCGCATTCAGCAGCGCAACGCTAATCCAAAAGCTGGCGAATATCGTCTTCATAGACGTTCTTTGTGACCAGCCCGACATGCGTGGAGGCGATGCGGCCCTGGCGATCGATGATGAACGATGTGGGCAGCGACTCAATACCGCCGTAGAGCTGTTCAACCTGCATTGAACCGATCATTACGGGATAGTTGAACTGTTTGCGCTCAATGTACGGCTTCACAGAATCCCAGCCGTCATCGTCCAACGCCACGCCCAGCACCGTGAAGCCGCGGTCCTTGTAGGTCTTCTGAAACTCCATGAACCACGGGATCTCAATCTTGCAAGGCCCGCACCACGTGGCCCAGAAGTTGAGCAGCACAACTTGTCCCTTGTAGTCGGACAAACGGACAGACTTGCCGTTGGCGTCGCGCAACGTGAAATCGGGCGCAGGATTACGGTGCGCCTGTTCCTTGACCGGCTTGCGGGACGGCTCAGTGGAGCGGGCGCAACCCGTTAGGGCAGCGAACAAAGCTGCGGCGGCCAGCGCGCGCGCAATGTGAAAGTGCATGACGGACAGGTTCCTCAACAACTAGAATTCTACCAGTCAGATGCTGAGCGGCCCGCCATGGTGACGGCGAAGTTCGGCAAACCAGGTCCTGCGCCGGGCTCCGGCGCGCACACCCAGCGTATATTCGGCGTGGCGGGCGGTGCCGGAATAGAGCCACGCCGCGGTGTCGCAGAAGCTTTCACAGGCATAGGCGCGCCAGCGCCGCGTGCGCAAGGCCGCATCCTCATCCAGAAGCTTTTCTTTGATCAACTCCGCCGACCAGCCCAGTTCACCGCGCGCGTGCGCGGCGCGTTCCCCAGCCAACACGCTTTCCCAGCTTCGCCGCACAGAGTTCGACAGCCGGATCCAGACGAAGTGAAAAAGCTCGTGTGTGAGGATGCGGCGCAATTCCGCGCGCTGGCGCAGTAAGGCGCGGTCGAGCACCACGCGGCGCTGGCGAATGAAGCTGGCGGCATGCACTTCGGCGCCGCCCGAATCGACGAACTGGCCACCGCGCACCCGCAGGCCGGCGCGCCACTCCACGCGGATGGGAGCGCCGCGCAAGCCGAGGCGCGTTATTGCAGCGTCGTCTTCTCGTCCAGGTACGCGTTGTCCTTGAATTCGACCGATAGCTCTTTCTGTATCTTCTCGACCCACTGTCTGAGCTGCTGATCCTGAAGGTATTTGCCCACTTCGTCTTTCACTTCAGCCAACGTGGGCGTCGAATAGTCCTGCATGCGGAAGATCCAGAAGCCACCGGCCTGCCGCACCGGCTCCGACACCTGGCCCGCCTTGAGCGCGAAAATCACAGCTTTCACCGGCTCCGGCAGCATCTTGTCGCCTGGCTTGACCGGCCGGTAGTCACCACCTTTGGCCTTCGACTCTGTGTCGTCCGAGTAACGCTCCGCCAGCTTGGAAAAGTCGGCGCCAGCGCGCGCCTCGGCCACCACCTGGCGCGCACGCGCCTCAGCCTCGGCACTGGTCAGCGTATGCTTGGCGCCCGGCGTGGGCAGCTTCGGCGCGTTGTCGTTGAAGGCGATCTGAATGACCTTGATCTTGGCCGAAGCGTATTCGGACTTGTGCTCGTTGTAATACTTTTCAATCTCGGCGGACGAAATGACAATCCGCTCGTTCTGCAGCCCAAGCATCACCGGCGCCAGATAACCCAGGCGGTTGTAATAGAGGCGCTGAGCGTGCGGCGTTTGCTTGTCCAGCCCGTCCTTCTCAGCCATGTTGGCAAGATGGACCATCAGCGCAAAGTTCCGCAGGAAGGAGCGCTTATCGGTTGCGTAGTTGATCTGGATGCTGGCCGGCAACGCTTTCACGAACGATTCCAACTCGCTGCGCGTCCAGGCGCGGCCTTCCACGACGGCAACCACCTTGCCGGAGCTACCGGCCGCTCCAGCGGACGGAGCCGCCGGCGGAGCCTGCGCCAAAAGCGCTGAAATGGCAATGAATACAAGGGCTGCGGTACGTTTCATCGTGATACCTTGAATGTAGCATGCGGCTTTGGGGCACCTTCCAGGAACGGATTCATCAACAGTGCTAGAGGTTCAATCACTCTGGCTGGACGTCTCGCTTTGGTCGGCAGACCTGGCGAATCTGGAACAGGAGATCCGGCGCCTGGAGCCGTGGGCCGACTCTTTCCATTTGGACGTGGCCGACGGCCATTACGTCCCGGTGCTGCTGTTTTTTCCCGATCTGATTGCGCGCCTGCGCCCGCTCACCAAGCTTCCGTTTCACGTGCACATGCTGTGCACGCGGCCGCTGGACCTGCTGCCGGCGGTGCTCGATGCCGGCGCGGACCGCGTCACCATTCCAATCGAGATTGGCAAGCGCGCCTCGGCAGCCGTCGATTACGTCCGTGAGCATGGCCGCGCGGCTGGCATCTCGCTGGAGCTTGACACGCCGGTGCACTCGGCGCTGTCCTTCCGCCAGCGTATCGACACGCTGGTGCTGATGGGCACGCAGCCGGGCATCAAAGGCCGTGACCTGGATGAATCGGCGTGTGACCGTGTCTCAGAAGCCCGCGCAATACTTGAGGGCTCGGAGATCCGCGTGGTTTGTGACGGTGGTATCCGCGAACACACGGTGCCACTGCTGCGCGCGTCGGGCGCCGAAGGCATCGTGCCCGGATCGCTGATCTGCAAGGCGGAAGACATCGCCGCCACTCACGCCCGGCTCAAGCAGTTGTGACAAACACCGAATGCCGGCCCGGCTGAAGCTGCCCGCACCAGACGCGGAAGCCTGCGCTGCGCATCTTCTCCATCAATGGCTCCGGCCGGAAACCAACGTTCATCCGCACAGCCTGGCCCACACCCAGCGCCGCCGCCGCCGCGCGGATGGTCCCGATGGGATGCACGCCGGTCGCAAGCATCGCGTCGGCATCGATCACCTCGACCACTGCTACACTGCTCACCCATTCCGGCATCGGCTCTTCCGGCGTCGTTGCGCCATGCTGGCAGTTGCAGACGGCGGGTTCCGGCTCCGGTTGGCCAGTCAGGCGCCTCAGCCGTTCAACTAGTTCACGCGCCTCCAGGCCGCCCATAGCGGCAGCGCGCTCCAGGCTTGTCGAGTCCAGTGCAGGATTGTTCAGCGGGTCCAAAGCGGGAATCCACTCGACCAATGACGCCTGCACTTCCGGGTGCGCGGCAATCAAGGCGCCGATGCGTGTTCCGGCATCAATGGTCAGGCTCATATTCAGACAGCTCCTTGCGAGCGTGAGCTTTCATGTACCAACCGCCGGCCAGCTCACGCACAACCACAGGCTAAGGGCAGACCGCCGGGACGCGATATGACTGCGGTCACAAAGCTGGCAACCGGACAAACAAATCCATATAATCGGAGCGGCAAGTTTGCCGGCTCCGCATGCGGCTCGTAACTAAGTTGATGCTCGCCCAAGTGGCGCTGGTGGCGGTAATCGCCATTGCCTCGGGCATCTTTATCTACAAAAGCGAGGAGCGGCCCCTGCTGGGCGTGGTGGTGACGGGCGCCGATCAGCTTTCACGTTCCATCACTAGCGCCACCTGGCACGCCATGCTCGCCGACCGGCGTGACGACGCCTACCAGACGATGGACACCATCGCCGTGAAGCAGGGCATCCAGGCCATCCGCATGTTCAACCGCGCCGGTCAGATCACGTTTTCTACCGATAAGCGCGAAACGGGCCGGCAGGCCGACATGAAAGAGGCCAGCTGCACAGGCTGCCATGCCCAGGGCCGCAAGCTGGACCAGATTTCGCTACAGGACCGCGTACGCCTGCACGCCGTTTCGCGGGGACACCGCAGTCTATCCATCATCACTCCCATCGCCAACGAACCGCATTGCAGTGAAGCGGCCTGCCACGCCCATCCGCGCTCCATCCGCGTACTCGGCGTGCTGGAGCTGAGCATGAATCTCGAAACGGTCGACGCCGAATTGTCGGCGATGCAAAGCCGCATCGCGGGCCGCGCCATTGTCGAGATCATCGTAATCTGCGTCTTGATCTACTTCTTCGTGCGGCGCTTCATCAGCACCCCGATCGAGCAATTGATCGCCGGCACACAGGCCATCAGCAAGATGGAGCTGGATACGCCCGTGCCCATACCGCCGCACGCCGGAGAGATCACGGAACTGGCGCGCGCCTTCGACGCAATGCGAGCCCGCCTGCGTGCGGCCATGACGGAGATCAACCAGTTCACGCAGAAGCTGGAGTCAAAGGTGGAGGAGCGGACCTCCGAGTTGCGGGCCGCGCACCAGAAACTGCTACAGACAGACCGTCTGGCCTCGCTTGGCCACCTGTCGG
>CAYZIX010000093.1:0-17614 GCA_964478395.1 uncultured Candidatus Solibacter sp. | reverse complement strand
GCCTGACCGACAAATTCCACGGCTGGAACGGCGGCCGCAAGCTGTTCCCGGAGGGAATATGAGGCCAGCCCCGTTCCGCGTCAGCCCTGCCCTGTTCTTTCTACAGCGCCAGCCCGAAGTAGTCGCGCGCGTTGGCGTAGCAGATGCGCTTCACCATGCCGCCCACCATCGCATAATCGTTCGGCAGCAGGCCCTGCTCCATATCGGTGCCCAGCAGGTTGCACAACGTGCGGCGGAAGTACTCGTGGCGCGGGTACGACATGAAGCTGCGCGAGTCCGTCAGCATGCCGGCGAACTTCGACAGCAAGCCGCAGTTGGACAGAGCGTTCATCTGCCACTCCATCGCTTCCTTCTGATCCAGAAACCACCAGCCGGAGCCGAACTGGATCTTGCCCGCTGTCTTCCCATCCTGGAAGTTGCCGGCCATCGTCGCCAGCGCATAATTCCAGGCCGGATTCAGGTTATAAAGGATGATCTTCGGCAGCGCGTTCTCTTTTTCGAGCGTATTCAGATACGCGCTGAGCGCTTCTATCTGTGGCAGATCGCCGATGGAGTCATACCCCGTGTCTGGGCCCGACTCCGCCAGCCGCCGCGTGTTGTTGTTGCGCTGCGCCATCAGGTGCAGTTGCTTGGTCCAGCCCTTTTCGGCATCCCAACGCCCGAATTCGAGCATCAGGACAGACGCAAACGCGGCCTGGTCCTCGGCCGTCGCCGCCATACCGGCTCGTGCTTGAGCAAAAATCTCGGCGGCCCGCGACTCCGTGCATGGCGTTGCGAAGCACGCGTTCAGCCCATGATCACTCAACCGCCCGCCACGCGAGTGGAAGAAGTCGTGGCGCGACTTGAGCACATCCACAAAGCTGCGGTAATTGGTAATCTCGACGCCCGCCACCGCGGCCAGCTTTGCCACCCAGGCGTTGAACGCCTCTGGCTGATTCACCGCCAGCGCCTTGTCCGGCCGGAACGTCGGGAACACCTTCGTGCCGATGCCGAGCTTGGCAATCTTGTCGTGCCACTCCAGCGTATCGGCCGGATCGTCGGTGGTACAAACGGCCCGCACTTTGAAACGGTCGAGAATGCCCCACGCATCGGAGTCCGGCTGCCCGAGCCGCTCGTTCGCCTTGTCCCAGATACGCGCAGCCGAACTCTCGTCCAGCAACTCTTCGATGTCGAAATAGCGCTTCAGCTCCAGGTGCGTCCAGTGGTAGAGCGGATTGCGCAGCGTCTGCGGCACCGTCCGCGCCCAGGCCATGAACTTGTCGCGCGGCGCTCCGGAGCCTGTCACCAAGCTCTCGTCCACGCCGTTGGCGCGCATGGCGCGCCACTTATAGTGGTCGCCCTCCAGCCAGATCTCGAAGAGATTGGCAAAGCGGCGGCGCTCGGCCACGTCCTTCGGCGGCAGATGGCAGTGGTAGTCGAGAATCGGCTCAGCGCTGGCGTACTCGTGATACAGGCGGCGCGCGGCGGCGCTCTGAAGCAGGAAATCTTCGTGGATGAACGGCATGGTCAGAGTGGAACCTCCCCGGGTCTGAAATGTCAGTATATCGCCGGAGTAGCTCATCCGTGGCGCGCGGCGGGATAATGATTCAAGGTGCGCCGCCAGTAGCGCCCTGCGGACCCAACATGAACTCATCTCTTCCCTTCACGATTCAACCCAAGTTCAAGCCTGAACTCGATGCCGCCCTGTTGCCGGCAGCGCTGTGGAACCGCGAGTTCCGCGCTCTGGCCGCCAAGCAGGGCGCCGTGCCGATGCACATTGCGCTGGAGCGCGCCGACGGCTCCATCTCGCGTTTCGATACCGCCGTCTTTCCGGAGGGTTCTCCCTATTTCGAGCTGAACTTCCGTTACGTCGAGCGCATTGTCAAGTTCCTGCTCTGGCAGCGCGGCGGCTGGAAGGTCTACGCCGGCGGCCCGAAGGCCATTGGCGAGTATCTCGCCAAGACCTACGCCGAGGGCGGCGCTCGCGCCTTCGACGCGCAGTTCATGGGCAATGTTTACGAGCGCCCCTTCACCGTCGTCACCTGCGCTGCCAGCGCCGTGCCCGATACGAAGGAATCCACCGTGCCGCTGGGCCGTCACCTCGATGGCTGCCGAGTCGGTTTCGACCTCGGCGCCAGCGACCGTAAGGCCTCGGCCGTACTGAACGGCGAAGCGATTTATAGCGAAGAAGTGCCCTGGGATCCGCGCCCGCAGAAGGACCCGCAGTATCACTACGACGGCGTGATGGACTCCATTCGCCGCGCCGCGTCGAAGCTGCCGCGGCTGGACGCGGTGGGCGGCTCCGCTGCCGGCGTCTACATCAACAACCGCGTGCGCGTGGCCTCGCTCTATCGCGGCGTCCCGGCCGACAAGTACGAAGAGGGCATCGCCAAGCTCTTCCTGCGCATCCGCGAGGAACTCGGCGTACCGATGGAAGTGGTCAACGACGGTGAAGTCACCGCCCTGGCCGGTTCCATGTCGCTCGGCGAAAATCCAGTGCTCGGCATCGCGATGGGATCGAGCCTCGCCGCCGGCTACGCCGACCCGGCCGGCAATATCACCGGCTGGCTGAACGAGCTCGCCTTCGTCCCGGTGGACTACCGCGAGGGCGCGCCTGTCGATGAGTGGTCCGGCGACGCTGGCTGCGGCGTGCAGTACTTCTCTCAGGTGGGCGCCATCCGCGTGGCCGAAGGCGCGGGCATGAAGTTCGACGCCGGCCTCGCGCTGCCCGAAAAGCTGGTGGTGTTGCAGGACCGCATGCGCGCCGGCGACGCCGTGGCGCAGAAGGTGTACGAGACCATCGGCACCTCGCTCGGCTACACCGTGGCGCACTACGCCGATTTCTACACGCTGAAGCACATTCTGGTGCTCGGCCGCGTCACCACCGGCCCCGGTGGCGACATCATGATGGAGCGCGCCAAGCGCGTGCTCGAAGCTGAATTCCCCGCCCTGGCCCCGCAGGTCAACATTGCGCTGCCGGACGAGAAGGCGCGCCGCGTCGGCCAGTCCATTGCCGCCGCCAGCCTGCCCAGTATTCCGAAAAAGTAGTCTGGTCTGGAGGGACCATGCAGTTTCATAAGACAACAGCAGAACTTTATGTTCCGGACGGGAAACCCGCCGCTGAAGCCCTGTCGCGCACCACGCACATTGGCGTTTCCGCGCATCAGGATGACATCGAGATCATGGCGATGGGCGCCATTCTGGCCTGCTTCGGCCAGCCCGACAAGCATTTCTCCTGCGTGATTGCCACCGATGGCGCAGGCAGCGCGCGCTCCGGCGTCTACGAGCGCTATTCAGACGCAGAAATGCAGAAGGTGCGCCGCGTGGAGCAGAAGAAGGCCGCCATGATCGGCGAGTACAGCTTCTGCGCCTTCCTCGACTATCCGAGCAAGGAGATCAAGAGCCCCGCCGAAAGCGGCCCGGCCACCGATCTGGCGGCCATCTTCGACGCCGCGCGGCCAGAGGCTGTCTACCTGCACAACCTCTGCGACAAGCACGACACGCACGTCTCCACCGCCTTGCGCGCCATCCGCGCCCTGCGCTCGCTGCCCAAGGCGGCGCGTCCGGCCAAGCTCTACGGCTGTGAAGTGTGGCGCGACCTCGACTGGATGAACGACAAGGACAAGGTGGTGTTCAACTGCACCGGCCGCGAGAGCCTGCAGGCCGCACTGCTTGGTGTCTTTGATTCACAGATCAGCGGCGGCAAGCGCTACGACCTGGCCACGCTGGGCCGCCGCCGCGCGCACGCCACCTATCACGAGAGCCATGCGGTGGACGCCGCCGAACTGCTCAACTTCGGCATGGACCTGACACCGCTACTTGAAAACGATACGCTCGATCCGCTCGAATTCGCCGTCCAGCACATTCGCCGCTTCGAACAGGAAGTCCGCGACCGCTTGACCAAGCTCAGCTAGACAGCACAAAACAAAAAAAGGACCGGCCCGCAGGGGCCGGTCCTTTTTCGTCTCGCGGTTACCCGCTTGCCTAGAACTCCAGGCGCAGACCCATCGTGATGACACGCGGGCTGTTCTGCGTGTTGGTGACGCGGCCGAAGTTGGCGTTGCCAATCGTGCCGTTCACACCACCGAACGAGGTCCGGTTGAAGATGTTGAAGGCATCGGCGCGGTACATCAGGTGGACCGATTCCCATATCGGAATGTTCTTCGAGATCGACAGGTTCTCCTGACGATACCAAGGATTGCGGAAGTGGGAGTTGTAGATGCCCGCCGTGCCCAGCGTGTAGGCCGGCGTGTTGGTGAACGGAGCATCGGCGCCGTAGTTGAACCAACGCTTGCTCGAATCGTCCGGATCGAGGTCACGCGAACTGACGTTCGAACGGATGGTCTTGCCGGTGGGCGTGGCCTTCTGGATCGGTGCAAAGAGCGTCGAGGCCAACTGGTTGGTGGCCGAGACGATCTGGATGAGGCCGCCAGTACGGTACTGCGTGGTGCCGGCGATATTCCAGTCGCCGATCAGCATGTTCATGCCACGGCCAACGTTACCGAAGTAGCGCTTGCCCTTGCCGAACGGCAACTGGTAGCTGGCCACCATGTTGACGAAGTTCGGGATGTCCATCACGCTATACGTCTTGGCGTCCTTGACGTTATAGGCGTCCTGCGTCTGGACGTTGGCGGTCTGCGCGAAGATCTGGCGGTAGCTCATCAGAGTGAGCGTCTTTGACCAGACCCAGCTGCCCATCAGGTTGACGTCGCCGAAGCGGCGTTCCACCTTGGTTTGCAGCGAATCGTACCAGCCCTTGCCGACACCGGCGTTGGCGCTGAAGATATCGCCGTACTGCGGGAAAGGCCGCAGCGACTGTGCCACCGTGCCGCTGTTGCCCCAGTTGCTGAACGTCGAGAACGGCGCGGCGTAGCCGGCCTTCGCGTAATTTGTCGTCAGCGTCGAGCCGAGCGCCAGATTGCTGGTCGCCAACTGGTTCATGTAAAGCGTGGAGTTCAGGCCACGGCTACGGTTGCCGACATAGGCGACTTCAAACAACCAGTTGCGAACCTCATGCTGCAAGGTCAAGCTCCAGTTGTAGATGCGAGGCGCGCGGCCGAAGTTCTTGCCCTGGTAGTAGACGCTGCCAAAGTTGGCAAAGGTCGGATCGATGCGCGGCGGAGCCTTGTAGCCGGAGGGCTGAGGAACGTTGCGGGAGGCGTCCCAGTAGAAGGACGGGTTGATACCATCCGAGGTCTGGGTCCACTTGCCGTTGATGCCGTCGGTGCAACCACCGCCGCCAGCGGCCGAGCCGCAACCGCCGTTGCCGAGCGTTTGGTAATAGATGCCAAAGCCGCCGCGGACAACGGTCTTCGATGTCGCACGATAGGCAAAGCCAGCGCGCGGACCAACGTCTGTGAAGTCGGTCGGATAGAGCCGCTTGGTGCCGCTACGGCCAGCGCCGAAGCCGGCAAAACGCAGAGCGCCCGGCAGGCCATTGGCGCCAGCGTTCGGGAGGTCCGGATCGAAGCTCGACGTGTCACCGTTGACCGAGTGCCAGCCGATTGGGATCTCGTAGCGAATGCCGTAGTCGAGGGTCAACTTCGGCGTGATGCGCCAGGTGTCCTGGAAGAAACCGGCGTAGTAACCGTAACGAACGGTGGCGCCGATGAAGGCCGTGTCGGACTGGGTGCCGCCGTTGGTGGCGCCCAGCATGAAGCTGGCAAAAGCATTACCAGTGGAGCTCAGCGAAGTCGGCAGAGCCGTCTGAACGCGGCTGAAGATATAGGAGCCATTCTGGAAGGTCGAATAGTTGTCGTCCGTCCGCAGCCAGCGGGCGTCCCAACCGGTTTTGAACTCGTGCTTGCCACGGTTCATCGTCAACTGCTGGTTGAAGTGCAACGTCTTGTTGATCTGCCAGCCGTTGCGGATCTTGCCCTGGTTCATACCCCACGGCGTCAGGTTGTCGGTAGCGAAGGTGATGTACGGAGTCGCGTCCGCGTCACCCGAAAGGTTGAAGCCAACCTTCGAAGCGATGCCATTCTGCAGCGGGTTGTCCCAACGGTTGCGCTCACGGGTGAAACCGAAGGTGGTGTGCAACAGCGTGGTCGGGTTGATCACGAGGTCGTGATTGCCGCGGAAGTTGTCGGGATACTGAGTGCTGTCCAGACCGTTGCTCAAAGCGCCGGGCAAGTACTGGTCAGTCTTGCTCAACTGGCTGCGCTTGGTCATGAAGAAAGCGACGCGGTTATTGTCGGTGATGGAGTGGTCGATCTTGACCGTGTAGACGTAGTCGTCGATCTTGGTCGTGCTGATGTAGTCGTAGTTCGCGGTCACGCCGGAACCCGTCGTGTTCGGAATGTAGCTAAGGAAGTTCTTGCTGATCGAGGAGAAACGGGTCACCGGGATTTGGTTGCCGGTGAAAGGCGTACGTACGGATCCGGATGTGGTGAGCGGATCATAAATGGTGGAAACCTGTGAAAAGTCGCCGCCACGCATGGCTGACGTTGCCAGCGTCTCACCGGTGTTATAGGCCAGCGAGGCCGGGCGGATGTCCTTGGCGTAGCTGAAGAAGAAGAACGAACGGTTGCGGCCATCGTACACCTTGGGGATGTAGATGGGGCCACCAGCCGTACCGCCCTCTTCGTTGTAGCGCTCTTTGGCGCGGAAACCGGGCGTACGGCCCACAATGTGGTTCGATGTCCAGCCGGCCGCCTGGAAGATGTCGCGGCGCAGGTTGAGGAAAGCCGCACCGTGCAACTGGTTGGTACCGGACTTGGAAACCATCATTTCCAGACCGCCGCCCAGACGCCCGTGCTCGGCCGCAAAGCTCGACGTCACCAGTTTGAATTCCTGGAACGCTTCGATACCGGGGAAGTACCACTGCACACCACCCGATTCAGGAATCGAGGTGCTGGCGCCGTCAATCAGAATTTCCTTGGCGCGGCCGATGGAACCGTTGATGCTCACCTCACCGGTCGTATTCACACCCGGCATATAGGCCACGAACGCTTCGGCGTTGCGGATGCCGCCGCTGAACAGAGGCAGCGTAGAAACCAGTTGCGGGCTCACGTTCTGGCCGCGCATTGCGGTATTCGTTTCGAGCAGCGGGATCTCAGCCCGCACCTCGACTTTCTCGCTGACATTACCAATGTCCAGCCGAACGTTCATTTCACTGCGCAGACCGACGCGGACTTCGATGCCGGTCTGAACGCTCTTCTTAAATCCAGGCTGCTCCACCGTTAAGGTGTACGGCCCGGCTGGTAGCGTCGGAAAGACATAGACGCCAACCTCGGTGGTAGCACTTTCATAAGCGCGTTGAGTCGGATCATGCGTCGCAATCACCTTCACATTCGGGATTACAGCCCCGTTTGGATCGGACACAGTACCGGACATGGACCCCGAAGTTGTCTGCGTGTATGCCGCCGCCGCGGTAATTAATATTAGTGTCGCTAAATGGACGCTTGATCGAGTAAACAACAATTTGAAACCGTCCTTTCAATCGCAGCCTATCGCTGGGTGAGATCGGCAGATTAACTTCTTGACTATGTCATCGCACTCAGAGCCCGAAAGAAACGTTATTCAGGTATCCAACGTTCTTCGCAACATACTGATTCTAAAGGCTCTTCAAATGAAACGGTAAAATCAGGTACGATACACTTAGATGAGTAACAGCCAAACACGCGGCCGCGCCAGCGCTGAGTCCCACGGCGCAGCAATCAGCCGTGTGGTGGCGTTGTCACCGCAACGCCAGATGATCCTGGAAGCACTGGACGAAATCCTAGCCAGTCAGGCCTTTGCCTCAAGCCCTCGCGCGCAGCTGTTTCTGCGCTATGTAGTCGAGCACGGCCTGTCTGGAGAAGTGGACCAGCTGAAGGAGCGCGTGATCGGCTCCACGTTGTTTGGACGGCCGCCGGACTATGACACCGGAGCCGATTCCATTGTCCGGGTAACGGCCGCTGAAGTCCGCAAGCGTCTCAGCCAGTACAACGAGCAGGGTGGAGGCGAGAGAGCGGTTGTCGTGGAACTGCCCACCGGCAGCTATATCCCCGAGATCCACATTGGGACACAGGACCACCACGCGACGCCCGACGCGCCGCTGGCGCAGGTGCAGCCCCAATCCCGTTGGTTCGCTGCCGCTGTTGCCGGCTGGACGGTAGCGGCGCTGATTGGGCTGCTTTGGGCCAGTTTCACTTGGCTTGTTCCCCACCCGGCCGAACGCCCGCTTCACAGGCTGCCCTGGACGGCACTGTTCGCCCACAACTCGGCGCCGCAACTGATTGTGGCCGACTCCGGCCTGGGTAACCTGCGCTTCATCTATTGGTTTCCGCTTTCGCTCTCGATCTATGCGAACCGCAGTTTCTTGAACGAGCCACCCGGCCTGAATCCCGACGATCACTTCGTCTGGGAGCAAACCGCCCCCAAGGCCCACACCAGCGCTGTGGATGCCCGGCTGGCAGCCAGCTATGCCGCGCTGGCCACGGTGGCCAAGAGCACGCCCGTCATCCGCTTCGCACGCGATGTCCAGATCTCCGACTTCCACCTCAACCAGAATTTCATTCTGCTGGGCAGCAGCAGCGCCAATCCGTGGGTGGAGCTGTTCGATGACCAACTCGACTTTCACTACCATCTGGACCGCACACGCGGTGTCACCATCACGGTGAAGAATCCGCGTCCGGGCGATCCACAGACATTGCAATCACCTATCAGTAGCGGAAAGACGGGTCAGGCCTATGCGACGCTGGCGCTGGTGCGCGGGCTGGACGGGCAGAGCTCCGTACTGATAGCCCAGGGCAGTACGATGGAGGGCACCGAGGTGGCCGGCACACTGGCGCTGACGCGCACCGAGGAGCTAGCCGGAATACTGCGGCGCTGCGGCCTGGATCCAGCAAGCCCCACGGGCACGTTTGAAATATTGCTGCGACTGGACGCGGCGGCCGGCTCGGCGTTGAAATCGTCCGTGCTGGCGACGCGTTGCAGCGACACACACTAAGCGGCCGGCTTGTCGTCGGCCGAAGGCCCGTACATGCCCGGAATGGGAATATCTAGCAGCCGCAGGTAGACCGCCAGTTGCGAGCGGTGATGCACGGTGTGGTTCAGGCACATTGTGCGGATGCAGGCGGCGCGCGTCATGGTAAAGATCTTCTGGCCTTCAAAGAGCAATGTCCAATTCACGGCCATCTGCTGGTCCGTGGCTGCGGCCAGATCCTTACGCGCGGCTACAACGAATTTGTCGAACGCCTCCAGCAGCGCGGCGCGGGATTTCAACTCACACGGCCGTTCGTCAGCCTTAATATTCAGTTCCTCACTGGTGAGCACATAGCTGATCCAGCCGGTCATCTCCGCCACGTGGCCGGCCAAACGGCCAAGGGTCATCGACTTCTCGTGCGGTTTGTAATCGAACTTATCGTCGGGTACGAGCGCCAACACCTTGCGCGTCGAGGCCGATTCCTGGTCGAACTCGGGCAACATCAGTTCACTGATGGTCATGGGATTCTCTCCTCCGCCGATTGCGGCCCTTGCAGATTACCATTTATTCGCCTGGAATACAAGGCGAATATCAATCCTCATCATGCTGTGAGGCGAGACGGGTAACGACCGACATGTCTTCAAGCGTGGTGACGTCTCCTGCAACGGTGTGCGAGGTGACGATTTCGCGCAGCAGGCGACGCATGATCTTGCCGGAGCGCGTTTTCGGCAGCGCCTCAGTGAAGCGGATCTCGTCGGGACGGGCAAAGGCGCCGATCTCGTGCGCCACCCACTGGCGCAGTTCGACACCGAGCTTTTCGTGATTCCAGTTGCCTTCCTTCAACGTCACGAAGCAGCAGACGGCCTGGCCGGTGATCTCGTGCGGCTTGCCCACGACGGCCGCTTCGGCGACGGCGCGATGGCGCACGAGCGCCGATTCCACCTCCATAGTAGAAAGGCGGTGCCCGCTGACATTCATGACGTCGTCGACGCGGCCAAGCACCCAAAAATAGCCATCCGCATCGCGGCGGGCGGCATCGCCGGTGAAGTAGATGCCCGGGATGCGCGAGAAATACTGCTGCTCATAGCGCTGCGGGTCGCCCCAGATATTGCGGATCATCGAAGGCCATGGCCGCTTCACAATCAGAAAGCCTTCGGCGTCGGGCGGAACGGGGTTGCCGTGAAAATCGACGACATCGGCCAAAACGCCGGGCATCGGAAATGTTCCGGAGCCGGGCTTCAGCGCGACGGCGCCCGGCATGGGGGCGATGAGGATACCGCCGGTTTCGGTCTGCCACCAGGTATCGACGATTGGGCAGCGCTCGCCACCGATGACGCGGTAATACCATTCCCAGGCAGCCGGGTTGATGGGCTCGCCAACGCTGCCGAGCAGGCGCAGGCTGGAGAGGTCGTGTTTGGCGGGGTGCTCGTCGCCCTGCTTGATGAGCGCGCGGACGGCGGTGGGCGATGTATAGAGGATAGTCGTGCGCGTGCGTTCAACGATGTCCCACCAACGGTCCCAGGCGGGGTAGTCCGGCGCACCTTCATAGATGACGCAGGTGGCGCCGGCCGCGAGCGGACCATAGACGAGATACGAATGGCCGGTGATCCAGCCGATGTCGGCCGTGCACCAGTAAACGTCGTTGTCCTTCAGATCGAAGACCCACTTCATGGTGCAGGCGACGTAGGTGAGATAGCCGCCGGTGGTGTGCAGGATGCCCTTCGGCTTGCCGGTAGTGCCGGAGGTGTAGAGCACGAAGAGCGGGTGTTCGGCGTCGAGCGGCTCCGGCGGGCAGTGATCGGAAACGCCGGCCACGAGATCGCTCCACCAATGGTCGCGACCGTCGAGCATCGAGATTTCGCCACCGGTACGTTTCAGGACCACAACGGTTCCAACGCCCGGGCATTCAGCGAGCGCCTCGTCAACAGCAGGCTTGAGCCGCACCTCTTTGCCGCGCCGCCAGCCGCCGTCGGCCGTAATGACCAGGCGCGCATCGAGATCCTGAATGCGAGCCTTCAGCGCCTCGGCCGAGAAGCCACCGAAGACAACGGAGTGCGTGACGCCGATGCGCGCGCAGGCGAGCATGGCCACGACAGCCTCCGGCACCATTGGCATATAGATGATGGCGCGATCGCCGGCCCGCAGGCCGCGGGCTTTGAGCGCATTCGCAAAGCGGGACACGCCGGCGTGGAGTTCGGAGTAGGTGATGGTGCGGCGGTCGCCCGGCTCACCTTCAAAGATGATGGCCGGTTTGGAGCCGCGCACGGGCAGATGGCGGTCCAGGCAGTTGTAGGCGGCGTTCAGGCGCGCGCCGACGAACCATTTAACGAATGGCGGATTCCACTCGAAGACGTGGTTCCACTTTTCAAACCAGTCGATTTCGCGCTCGGCCATTTCGGCCCAGAAGCCTTCGGGATCGGCTTCGGCGCGGCGGCAGAGAGCGTGATAGGCATCCATGTCCGGCACATGCGCCTGACGGGAGAAGTCGGGGCTTGGAGCAAACGGCGTGGTTCCCAGCATGGCAGTTGTTGAGGACGAGTGTAGCAGAGCCCCGGAAAAATAGGAATTTCAGCATATTCAGGTCTTCGCATCGGCATTTTGCGCCGATCTTGATGCACACCCGAAATCGCCGTTACAATGAGGGCGACTATGAAAAGACCACCCACTTACGAAGACGCCAATCTTCTGCTGCGGCTCTATGAGGAGCGGCGCGAGGAAAAGCTACGCGCGGCGCGCGCGTGGTTCATCGCCGAATGCAAGCCGAAGAACGTGGCCGAGTGGCAGGAACTGTGCCCGCTGGGCTCGCAAAACAACGCCTACTACCGCATGGTGGTGAGCTACTGGGAGATGGCGACCAGCTTTGTCGCCAACGGCGTGCTGCACCCCGAGCTGTTCATCCAGAACTCGCTGGAACACCTGATTGTGTGGGAGCGCGTGGCGCCGATTGTGCCCGAGCTGCGCAAGATGTTCAACTCCCCGCAGCAGTTGCGCAACCTGGAAACCGTGGCGGCGATGGCGCGCGAATGGCTGGACCAGCAGGGCGAAGGCGTCTACGAGAGCTTCGCCGCACGCTTCAGGCCATGAAGAACACACTACTGCCACACGGCGCGATGCTGGGCGTGATCGGCGCCGGCGTGATGGGTCAGGCGCTGATCCGCGGCATTCTGCGCACCGGGCTGCTGAAGCCCGAACAGATCTGGACCGCAACGCGCACCATGACATCGGCCGACGCGGTGCGGCGCGAACTGGGCGTCGCGGTGGTGACTCACTACGGGGACCTGCTGGAAAAGACGCGCATCATCCTGCTGTGTGTGAAGCCGGCACACGTGGAGGCGGCGCTCGCGCGGCTGGCACAGCACGGCCTGGCGGCCGACACGTTGCTGATCTCGATTGCGGCAGGCGTCACCACCACACGGCTGGAAAAACTATTCCAAACCGACAATCCCTGGGTGCGGGCGATGCCCAACACGCCGAGCCAGGTGGGCGAGAGCATGACGGTGCTGTGCGGCGGCACGCATGCCAAGCCTTCTCACCTGGAACAGGCCGAAGCGCTGTTTTCAGCCGTGGGCCAATGTCACGTTGTGGATGAACATCACTTTGACGCCATCACGGCTCTGAGCGGGTCGGGACCGGCATACATCTACCTGATTATCGAAGCGATGGCCGACGCGGGCGTGCGCGTGGGCCTGCCGCGCAAGCTGGCGTTGGAGCTGGTAACGCAGACCGTGGTGGGCGCGGCGCGCATGATTCAAAACACCGGGCGGCATCCGGCATCGCTGCGCGACGACGTGACGACGCCAGCCGGCTGCACCATTGCGGGGCTACTGATGCTCGAAGACGGCAAGGTCCGCTCCGTGCTGGCGCGCGCCATTGAAGAGGCCGCGCGAGTAGCCGGTGGGTTGGGCCAGCCGCGCAAAGCCAGCTAACGGCTACACTGAGAATTTGCTGAAACAAGCATTACTGGTTGCCGCATTTGTCATCTGCGTCCGCCTGCCGTTTCTCACCGAGGCCGTGCAGGGCGACGACTATTACTATCTGACCGCCGCCGAGCACGCGCAGATGGATCCGGCCCACCCGCATCACGCGCGCTTCGTCTTTCTGGGCGTGCCCATCGACATGCGCGGCCACCCACATCCGCCGGGCGACGCGTGGATTCTCGCCGGGCTGCTGGCCACATTCGGTGATGTGCGCGAGGCGCCGTTCCACATTGCGTATCTGGGACTGTCGCTGATTGCGGCGTTGTCGATGCTCTCATTGGCGCGGCGCTTTGTGCCCGGGCGCGCCGTAGAAGCGACACTGCTGTTCTGCGCCGTGCCAGCGTTTCTCGTCAACGGGAATTCATTCGAGGCCGATCTTCCCTTCCTCGCCTTCTGGACGCTGAGCTTCGCGCTGGTGATTGCGCGGCGCTATGCGTGGGCCGCGGTGGCGATGGTTGCCGCAACGCTAATGGCCTATCAGAGCGTGGTGATGATTCCGATTCTCGCCTTGTGGCTGTGGCGGCAGGGTGAGTTGCGGCGCGGCGGCTGGACGCTCGCAGTGCCAGTGATGGTCTTCGCGCTGTACCAAGTGTTCGAACGCATGACGTCGGGCGCGGCGCCAGTGGCAGTGCTGAACCAGCACTTCTCCACTTACGGCCTGCAACAGCTCACGGCCAAGCTGCGCAGCGCGGTGGCGCTGACCGGGCATTTGATTGTGATGGCGTCACCTCTGGCCATCTGGGCGCTGGTCCGGCGGCGGCACTGGTTTCTCACATCATGGGTCTTGATTTTCTACGCCGCCGCGCTGGTGCTGTTCTTCGCCGGATCGGCGCGCTACCTGCTGCCGCTGGGGCCGGCGCTGGCGCTGATTACGGCAATGTATTTTGAAGAGCGGCGCGTGGTGCTGTGGTCGATCATCGCATTTCAAACAACGCTTGGACTGGCGTTGGCATGGGCGAATTACGACCACTGGGCAGGATACCGGAGCTTCGTGGCGGAGGCCGCGCCGGCCATGGACGGCCACCGCACGTGGGTGAACGCCGAGTGGGGCTTGCGCTACTATGCCGAAGCCGCCGGCGCACTGCCGGTTGTGCGTGGGCAAAGCCTGCGGCCGGGCGATGTGCTGATTTCCAGCGCGCTGGCCGACCAGATTCCGTTCACGCTGGGCGGTGGTCAAAAAGTGGAGCAGATGCGGCGCGAGATCCGGCCACGGCTGCCACTGCGGCTGATTGGGCTGAATTCGCGCTCCGGCTACAGCGCGGTGGCGTTTGGGTTGTGGCCGTTCGACATTTCCACGGCGCCGGTGGACATTGTCACGCTCTCGACGGTGGTGGAGCGCGCACCCACGCTCACGTGGCTGAACTTCGGGTCACCAGATTCCGAGCCGCAAGTGGTGAGCGGCGTCTACTCCATCGAAGACGGGAAGTGGCGCTGGATGAGCGGACGGGGAGTGTTTCTGCTGCCGCCGCTGAAGGCGCCGGCGCGACTCGAAGCCGAGATCTACATTCCAGACGCGTCGCCGGCACGGACTGTGACAGTGGCACTGGATGGCGTGGAAGTAGCGAAACAGACGTTCACGGCGCCGGGCGCGTATCACATCACGAGTTCCACACTAGCGCCCCGCACATCGGCGGCGACAGTGGCGCTGCTGGCAGACCGCGAGTTTACGCCACCCGGCGACGGCCGCAGACTGGCGCTGATTATTACCGGGCTCGGCTACCGGTGATGCGCTCCGTGGCGCGGTGCGCCTGAACCGAAAGGCTGGAGAGCTGACGTAAATCCTCTTCGGCCGACTGCACGGCGGTTTGAATGCGCGACAGCTCGGGCATGGCGCCCTGCGACTCCAGCCGCACCGACAGGCTGCGTAATTGGTCAGTGATATCGCGATAGCGGCGCTGCAAGGACGTGAGCGTATTCTCCCGGCGGCGATTGATATCGGCCAACTCATTGGCCGCGGCGCCGGCCTGTGACGTGCGCTGGCGCAAGGCGCTCAGATCGTCGTTCGACTTGCGCAATGATGATTCCAACTGCGCCAGCCGTTCGTTCTTGGACTTCAGCTCGCCTTCCATGGCGTCCACCACACGGCGCGCGCGGTCCAGATCGTCGCGCTCCTCGGCCGCCTTGTCGGTGGCCTGCTTCTGATCCGTGGTCAACTTGTCCACGGCGGCTTCCAGTTCAGCGATGCGATTGTGGGACTGGGTGAGAGACTGCGTGGCCGTGGCCAGCGCCTTCTGCACATTCACCAATTCACGCACGGCCTCCAGGTGTTGCGCGTCGCTTTCGGGCGTGCGTGGCGGGCGTGTCGCCACGGCCGGCTCAATGCCCCGCTCCTGCAACTGCGCACGCAGCGCCGCATTGTCCTTTTCGAGCCCGGCCGCCTGCACCTCGGCGCCGACGGCGCGCTTTTCCAGATTTGCAAGCCGCGCCTCGTAGCTACGCCGCACCTCCAGGCGGGAGTGCAGCAGCCAGCCGCCTGACATCAGGGCCAGGGCAAGCAACACGGCCAGGGCCATCTGCACGGGGTGTCTCATCGTCTTTCGATGTTACTCCTTTCGCCGGCTTTGAACGAGCCGCGTGCGGTACTGCAAATCGGCCGCCTCGCCACTCAGTTCCACCGTCATATTCTTCGCAGCGCGGCCCGGCAATTCGATATCGACGGCCCACATGGAGGCAATCCGTGCGAAGCACTGCGCCACCGAAGGCGCCACTTCGCCCAGCGTGCGGCAGAAGAGGGCCTGCCCGCCGGTGGCCTCGGCCATCTGCTGCAGGCCGGTCTGGTAGGCCTCGTTCAGACGGTCGCGCAAAAACACCAGATGGGCGATGAAGATGGGCGCGTCGGTCTGGGCCAGAATATCGGCCAGTTTGGCGGTTTTCTCGCGCACCAGCGCATCGGGAAAACGCCGGCTGAGATCGCTGGTATCGCTCGGATTAATTACGGGATTGGTGTAGTCCTCGCGGTAGTTGGCAATGTTGGAGTCGGTCAGGTAGAGCACGGCCACGCGCACGCCGGTCTTTCGCAAAATGCGGCTGGCGAGCTGCGAGACCGGTTCGACAGTTTCGAGCAGACCAGCGTGGCCTGAGACCGGAGCCGACTGGATGGCGCTGGTCACCACCTCGCGGTCAGCGGTCGGATCCACCAGCACACGCAATCCGTCCTGCGAGCGCATCACGCCCACCCAGGCCGACTTGGCCAGCTTCCCAATAGCCTCGCAGGCGGCCTGGCGAGCGGCGTCCACCAGCGTCAGGTCGCCAGTCACATCCAGCACCAACAGCAGCAGCAGGTCGTCGTCCGGCCCCTTGATGCGCGCCACGCGCGCCGTCTTACCATCCACGCGCGCCTGTAGTTTGGCCAATTCAGTGGAACTTGTCCAGGCCGTCAGCCGGCGCAGATGAGCCGGCCCCGGAGCGGCCGACGTAGCGGCGCGAGCCGCGGCGGAAACGAGCAATCCACAGGCATGACGCCGCAACATCAGAAGCTGAACCTCAAACCAAGTTGCACAACGCGCCCGCCGTGCGAGCCCGTGATGTGGCCGGCATTGGTATTGGGCGAGGCGATGGTGCCAATAAGCGGATCGGGCTCGTTCCAGTTGGCGTGGTTCAGGAAGTTGAACCCCGATGCGGTGAACTCCATGCTGCGCTCCTGGTCGATGGCAAAACGCTTTGAGACGGACAGATCGTGATTCTGAGAGATGGGATTGCGCAGGAACGGATGGGTACGCGGTCCGGAACCCAACTGAAAATCGTCCGGCGCGACAAACGCGGCGGCGTTGAACCACGACGATGGGCCCTGCTCGGCGGCGCGCTGCTCGACGCCGGGGATCACATTGACACGAACTGTTTGGAGCACGCCGCCGGTGTTGTTGTACTCCGAACGCAGCGCCAGCGGCGTGCCGGAAGCAACGCTGCTGATGCCAGACACGGCCCAGCCGTCGGCCAGATGGCGGCGCCAATCGGGGAAATTGAAAAGAGGCTTGTTGGCGCCGAAGGGCAGCTCGTACATGTAGGACAGCGACAAGCGGTGCGGGTTGTTCCAGGCTGACAACGCCCATTCGTTGGCGCGGTTGAACATGTCCTGTTTGGCAACCGGGCCGGAGTAATCGTCGTACTGCCGCGAATACTCGTACGTCGCACTCAGCGAAAGCCCCTGCGAGGTGCGCTTTTCCACGCGCACGGAAGCGGCCTGGCGGCGGTAGCGCCCGTCCGGCCACTGCGAATAAGGATCAGTTTCGAGAAACTGCGGATACGGGCGCAGCGAACGGTTGAAAGCCGTATCGTTCAATGCCACGCCGTAATGCAGGTTGTCGGGGTGCACGGCGTTGAGCCGCGCCGCCGAGTTGCCGACAAACAGGTCACGGCCCCAGGCCAAGCCCAGCGAACTGGTGACCACGAAGGCGCCCGGAAGCTCACGCTCGTAGCTGGCGCCGGCGGACTGATAGCGCGGAATGCGGCCGCTGCCGTCGACGACAGCCGCAGTGGTGTCGTTCGTCGCCGTGGCGCTCAGCACCGGCATGCCCGTCGTCGCCGTGGGTACGCCAGCAGACAAATTAAACGCAGACTCGATGGACGAGTTGGCCGAATAGTAGTACGGGTGTCCATTGAAGCCGCGTGTGGCCCACTGGCCGTTGTAAATCGGGTAAGCCTGATAGGCCATTGCGTAGCTGAGCCGCACGACCGAGCTGTGATTCCCTCCCGGATTCCAAGCCATGGACCAGTTCGGCTGTGGCTTGACGACGGTGGGCTGAAAGCGTGA
>CAYZIX010000092.1:0-17730 GCA_964478395.1 uncultured Candidatus Solibacter sp. | reverse complement strand
CTGGACGGCAAGGTGCCGCGCCGCGATATCTACAATCGCCGCCGCCACCTGATGAGCCTGCAACGGCGCATTTCAAAGAGTGTGAATCGCGCCTTGGTGGGCCGCGAACTGCCGGTGCTGCTGGAAGGCCCTTCGCCCGATAGCGAGCTGGTGTGGCAGGCGCGTCTGGCCACGCAGGCGCCCGATATCGACGGCGTCTGCTATGTCTCCGATTGTGGTGAAGGCGAGCCGCGTCAGGGCGAGTTCCGCCGCATGAAGATCCGCCGCGCCCACGACTACGATTTGGTGGGAGACCTGGTGGATACGCCCGCGCCCGCAAATCCATTCCGGATTATTGGCGGCTGAGGTTGTCATGAAGTGTCCAATTTGCAAAAAACCTGTTGAATTCGGCTCGCCGGAGATGCCATTTTGCAGCGAGCGCTGCCGGTTAATTGATCTGGGCCAGTGGTCCGAGGAAGCCTATCGCATTCCGGTTCAGGACGAAGCGCCGCCGTCAGCGGATGACAAGGACGGCGATGAATAAGATCGCGCTGGCGTTGGCCACCTGGTTCGGCTGCGGCTATTGCCCGAAGGGACCCGGTACGGCCGGAAGCCTGGGCGCGCTGCTGGTGGCGTGGCCGCTGATTCAGTTTTGCGGCTGGACGCCGCTTTGGTTTGGCGTGCTTGCGATTGCCGCGACGCCCGCGGGCATGTGGGCGTCTGATCGCACGGCCCGGATCAAAAATACAGAAGACCCGCAAATTGTTGTGGTGGATGAAGTGCTAGGCCAGTGGCTGACGCTGGCCGGCGCCGCGCGCCTGGATCTGGCTCACGTGGCGGTGGCGTTCCTGCTGTTCCGCCTGTTCGACATCATCAAGCCGTGGCCGGTGAACCGTTTGGAAGCACTGCCGGGCGGCGTGGGTATTGTTGCCGACGATTTGATGGCCGGCGTCTACGGCGCGCTGGTGCTTGTTGGGCTGCGATTCATGGTTCAATTCTAAGTGGTAGATTTCATTCGGATGGCACTTAAGCGAAACAGTTCGGAACGGCCGGTGATTGACTCCGTCTCGCCGCACGCCGCCCTGCCGGGAGGCGAGCTGCAAATTCGCGGCAGCGGCTTCGGCTCGGTCCCGCGTCCGGTGGTGTCCATCGGCGGCGTGGCGGCGCAACTGGTGGTGGGCTCTAATCCGTTCATTGTGGCGCGCGTGCCGGAAGGCACGGCGCGCGGCGGCGTGATTGTCAGCAACGGCGACGAGGAAAGCGGACCGGCCCAGGTGGTGCTGGCGTCGCTGATTGCCGATAACCTGCACCCCGTTTCCAATCCAGTGGTGGCGCGCAACGGTGACATCTATACCACCTTCAGCGGAGCGCGCGGGCAGAAGACGCCGGTTTCCGTCTATCGAATCGACGCGGCCGGCGAGATCACGCCTTTTCTGGCGGAGCTGATGAACGCCACTGGTTTGGCCATCAGTCCGGACGGCGCGCTTTATATCTCGTCGCGCTTCGACGGGATCATCTATCGCGCGGTGGACAGCGGTGAGATGAGCGTCTATGTCGAAGGCATGGGCGTGGCAACCGGTCTGGCATTCGACACGCGCGGTGACCTGTACGTCGGTGACCGTTCGGGCACCGTATTCAAGATTAGCCAGGAGCGGCAAATCTACGTCTTTGCCACGTTGGAGCCTTCAATTGCGGCCTACCACCTGGCCTTTTCCGCCAGTGGGGATCTTTACGTTTCCGGGCCGACTACTTCCAGCCACGACGCCGTGCACCGCATTACGCCGGCCGGTGAAATCAGCACCTTCTACCGCGGTCTGGGCCGTCCGCAGGGTCTGGCCTTTGATGCAGAAGGCAACCTCTACGTCGCCGCATCGCTGGAGGGCCGTAAAGGGATTGTGCGCATCACTCCGGAAGGCCAGGCGGAGCTGTTCGCCAGCGGGCTGAACGTCGTCGGGCTGGCCTTCGCGCCGGACGGGCGGATGATCGCCGCCACCACCAACGCGCTCTACAGCCTGGATGTAAACGTGCGCGGTCTGGCATTGCCCGGCTCGGCAGAGCTATGAACGCTGAAATTATCGCCGTGGGCAGTGAGATGCTGACTCCGGCGCGCATCGACACCAATTCGTTGTGGCTAACGCAACGGCTGAATGAGCTGGGCGTCGAAGTGACGCATAAGTCCATCGCCAGTGACGACCGCGCGGCGCTGGCCGCCGAAGTGAACGCGGCGCTCAATCGCGTGCCGCTGCTGATTCTGAGTGGTGGACTTGGCCCGACGGAGGACGACGTCACGCGCGAAGGCGTGGCCCAGGCGCTGCATCGCCGGCTGCTGTTTTCACAGGAGATTTGCGATCGCATTGAGGCGCGCTTCCGCCGCATGAACCGCCCGATGACGGACGTCAATCGCCGTCAGGCGTTTGTCATCGATGGCGCCGAGCCGCTCCCCAATCCGAATGGCACCGCGCCGGGCCTGTGGCTGGAGTTGCCCGATGGCATTGTGATTCTGTTGCCCGGGCCGCCGCGCGAGCTGAAGCCGATGTTTGAGAACGAGTGCGCGCCGCGCCTGCGCGACCGTCTGCCGAAGGCCGAGATTGTGACGCGCTTCTATCGCGCCGCAGGCATTGGCGAGTCGGACCTGGATGCGCGCATCGCGCCGCTGTATAAGCCGTACGCGAATCCCATCACCACCATCCTCGCGGCCGAGGGCGATATTCAGATCCACTTGCGGGCCCAGGGGCCGCAGGCCGCGGCGCTGGCCGATGAAGTCGGCGCGAAGATTCTGGCCGAACTGGGCGGGCTCATCTACTCAAAGAATGGCGAGCCACTGGAGTCCGTTGTGGGCCACATGCTGAAGACGCGCGGCGAAACGGTGGCGGTGGCGGAAAGCTGCACGGCCGGCATGTTGGGCGCGCGGCTGACCGATACGGCTGGATCGAGCGCCTGGTTCGCGGGCGGCTTCCTGGTCTACTCGAACGAGATGAAGACGCGCCTGCTGGGTGTTGAGCCGAAGCTGATTGCAGAGCACGGCGTGGTGAGCGAAGCCGTGGCCCTGGCCATGGCCGAGGCCGCGCGCCAGCGCACCGGCGCCACTTGGGGCCTGTCCACCACGGGCGAGGCCGGGCCGGAATCGTCAGACCCCAACATCGCGCCCGGTACGGTGTGGATGGGTGTCGCGGGGCCGGATGGCGCACAGGCCGAATGCCGCATCTTCCCCAACGGCCGCGAGCGCGTGCGGCTGTTTGCGGTGCAGACCACGCTGAACCGGCTGCGAATCAAACTCCAGGACTAAAACAAAAACGCCCTCCCGCGTGAGCGGGAGGGCGCTTCTGTTCTGCTTGAAAAGCGTTACGACTTCAGCGTGTAGCTGGAGAGCACCTTCATGTAGTTGGCGCGTTCGAAAGCCGCCGGCTCGGCCACCGTCTGCGAGCTCATTGAGCCGCGCATCTGGCTGACGGAAGCATATTCGTGCTCTTCCATCCAGTCGAGCAGTTCCTCTTCAATCTTCTGCATGTACGGAATGCCATGGCGCAATAGCGCCGAGGTCAGCATGGCGCAGTGCGCGCCGGCCATGACGCTCTTGACGACATCCTCGCCGGTGTGAACCCCGCCCGTGATGGCCAGGTCCGGACGGATGCGGTTGTGCAGCAACCCCACCCAGTGCAGACGCAGGCGCAATTCAGCCGAATCGCTCAACACCAGATTGGGCACCACTTCCAGCGCGTCCAGATCGAAATCCGGCTGGTAGAAGCGGTTGAACAGCACCAGGCCATCGGCGCCGGCAGCATCCATGCGGGTGGCGAAGTGGGCAAAGGCCGTGAAGAACGGCCCCAGTTTCACCGCCACCGGAATACGGACGCTGGCTTTGACGTGGCTGACCAGGTCGAAGTAAACCTCTTCAACCTTCTGTGCCGTCATCTCCAGATCCGTCGGCATGAAGTAGATGTTCAGTTCAAGGGCGTCGGCCCCGGCCTGCTCCATCATCTGCGCGTAGCGGATCCAGCCGCCGGTGGAGACGCCGTTCAGGCTGCCGATGACCGGCACGTCGACGCTCTCCTTGGCCTTACGCAGGTGGTTCAGGTAAGGCTCCGGTCCGAAATTGTAGCTGGCCATTTCGGGGAAATAGCTCAGCGCTTCACCGCTGCCGTCAGCGGTTTCAGTGAGGAAGCGGTCCAGTTCGCCGCTTTCCACCTGGATCTGCTCCTCAAACAGCGAGTGCAGCACAATGGCGGAGGCGCCGGCATCTTCCAGCCGGAGGACATTGCCAATGTCCTTGGAAAAAGGCGAGGACGAAGCAACTAACGGGGTGCGCAGCTTCAGTCCGAGATACCCGGTTGTCAGGTCAACGGCCATGGCTTAGTTACCTCCTTGGGTCTTGGTCTCGGCGGCGGGCATGGCGGCCATCTGTTCATAGAGCCGCCAGCGGTTCATTACGTCAGCCTGGGCATCTGCCAGCAGGCGGCGCGCGTCTTCCGGCCGCGAACGGACCAACATCGTGAAACGGGTCTCGTTGTAGATGTACTTGTCGAGCGCAATCGCGGGCGCCTTCGAGTCGAGCTGGAAGGGGTTCTTCCCTTCAGCCACCAGCGCCGGATTGTAGCGGAACAGAGGCCAGTGGCCGCTCTGCACGGCCAACTTCTGCTGCTCCAGGCCGAACTTCAGGTCGTAGCCGTGAGCGATGCAGTGCGAGTAGGCGATGATCAGCGACGGGCCGTTCCAGCGCTCCGCTTCAAGGAACGCCTTGACGGTCTGCATGTCGCTGGAGCCCATGGCGACGCGCGCCACGTAAGCGCTGCCGTATGCCACGGCCATCATGGCGAGGTCCTTCTTGCCGGACGGCTTGCCGCCGGCGGCGAACTTCGCCACCGCGCCGCGGGGAGTCGACTTCGAGCACTGCCCGCCGGTGTTGGAGTAAACCTCGGTGTCGAGCACCAGCACGTTCACGTTCTTGCCGGAGGCAAGCACGTGATCGAGGCCGCCGTAACCGATGTCGTACGCCCAACCGTCGCCACCGATGATCCAGACGCTCTTTTTTACCAGGGCGTCGGCCACCGCGGCCAGATCGCGCAGTGCGTTCGTGTCGCCATTGGCGCCGGGGATCAACCCGGCCACCTTGGCCTTCAACGCCGCAACGCGTTCGCGCTGGGCGAAGATGCCGGACTCGGCCGTCTGGTCGGCTTCCAACAGCTCCTTGACGATGCTGTCACCGAGCTTGGCTGAGAAGCGCTTCAGCAATTCCTTGGCGTAAATGGTCTGCTGATCGACAGCCAGCCGCAAGCCAAGACCGAATTCAGCGTTGTCCTCGAACAGCGAGTTGGACCAGGCCGGACCGCGCCCTTCCGGATTCTTCGTATAAGGCGTGGTGGGCAGGTTGCCGCTGTAGATGGACGTGCAACCGGTGGCGTTGCCGATCAGAGTGCGGTCGCCGAACAACTGCGTCATCAGCTTCAGATACGGCGTTTCGCCGCAGCCGGAGCAGGCGCCGGAGAACTCAAACAACGGCTGCAGGATTTGTAGATCCTTCACCTGGGTCTGGTTGAGTTTGGTGCGGTCGAATTCGGGCAGGTTAAAGAAGAAGTCCCAATTGGCGGCCTCGGAGTCGCGCAGCGGAGCTTGCGCCTCCATATTGATGGCCTTGCGCTTCGGATTGGTCTTGTCCTTCACCGGGCAAGCCTCAACGCACAGTGCGCAGCCGGTGCAATCTTCCGGCGCCACCTGCAACGTGTAACCGAGCGTGCCGTAATCCTTCCAGCGCGCCGCAACGCTCTTGAACGTTGCCGGAGCGCCTTCCAGAAGGGCTTTATCATACATCTTGGCGCGGATGGTGGCGTGCGGGCAGACCATTGCGCACTTGCCGCACTGGATGCAGAGCTTTTCGTCCCACACCGGAATGTCGAGTGCGATGTTGCGCTTCTCCCACATGGCCGTGGCCGTGGGGAAGGTGCCGTCCACCGGGAAGGCGGAAACCGGCAGCGCGTCGCCGTTGCCGGCGATGATGGGACCCAGCGTCTTCTGCACAAAGTCGGGCGCCGCGGCCGGCACCGGCGGGCGCAGATCGAAGGTCGCGGTCACCGCGGCGGGGACCTTCACTTCCTTCAGGTTTTCGAGCGTCTGGTCGACGGCGGCGAAGTTCTTCTGCACCACCGCGTCGCCGCGCTTGCCGTACGTCTTCTTGATCGAGTACTTGATCTGCTCAATCGCCTGTTCCTTCGGCAGCACGCCGCTGATGGCGAAGAAGCAGGTCTGCATCACGGTGTTGATGCGCGTGCCCATGCCGGTGGCCTTGGCCACTTCATAGGCGTCGATCACGTAAAACTTCAGCTTCTTCTCGATCAACTGCTTCTGCACGGTGGTCGGCAGATGGTCCCAAACCTCTTCGGGGCCGAACAGCGAGTTCAGCAGGAAGATGCCGCCTGGGATCACCCACTGCAGCATGTCGATCCGCTCAAGGAACGAGAACTGGTGGCAGGCCACAAAGTTGGCCTTCGAAATCAGGTAGGTGGAGTGGATCTGGTTCGGACCGAAACGGAGGTGCGACGTGGTGATGGAGCCGGATTTCTTCGAGTCGTAAACGAAGTAGCCCTGCGCCCAATTGTCGGTCTCCTCGCCGATGATCTTCACCGAGTTCTTGTTGGCGCCCACCGTGCCATCGGCGCCGAGGCCGTAGAACAGGCAGCGCTTGGTGCTGTCGTGCTCGGTGGAGAACTCCGGATCGTAATCGAGCGAAGTGTTGGTGACGTCGTCGACAATGCCCACCGTGAAGTGGTTCTTCGACGCCGGCTTGGCCAGTTCGTCCAGCGTGGCCTTCACCATCGCCGGAGTGAATTCCTTCGACGACAGGCCGTAGCGGCCGCCGGTTACTTTCGGCATGGCGGCGAACGGCAGCGTGCCGGTGGCGGCGGCTTCACCAAGCGCCGTGATCACGTCCTGATACAAAGGCTCACCGAGAGCACCCGGTTCCTTCGTGCGGTCGAGCACCGTGATGGCCTTCACGCTGGCGGGCAGCGCGGCCAGGAAGTGCGCGGCCGAGAAGGGCCGGTACAGGCGCACCTTCAACAAACCGACTTTCTCACCCTTGGCGGCCATGTATTCGACCGCTTCCTGCGCCGCTTCGGCGCCGGAACCCATCAGGATGACGACACGCTCGGCATCCGGCGCGCCGACATATTCAAACAACTTGTACTGGCGACCGACGATGGCGGCGAAGCGGTCCATCGCCTTCTGCACAATTTCCGGCGTCGCGGTGTAGAACTTGTTCACCGTCTCGCGCGCCTGGAAGTAGACGTCGGGGTTCTGCGCCGTGCCGCGCAGCAGCGGAGAGTCCGGCGTCAACGCGCGCTGGCGGTGCTGCTGGATCAGATCGGCAGGCAGCATGGCGCGCATGTCGTCGGTGGTCAACTGCTCCACCTTGGCCACTTCGTGCGAAGTGCGGAAGCCGTCGAAGAAGTGCACGAACGGAACGCGCGCTTCCAGCGTGGCGGCCTGCGCAATCAGCGCGATATCCATCACTTCCTGCACGGAGTTGGCGGATAGCATCGCCCACCCGGCCTGGCGCACGGCCATGATGTCCTGATGGTCGCCGAAGATCGACAGGGCATGCGTCGCAAGACTGCGCGCGGCAACGTGGAACACCGTCGAGGTGAGCTCGCCCGCAATCTTGTACATGTTCGGGATCATCAGCAGCAAACCCTGCGACGACGTGAACGTCGTCGTCAAGGCGCCGCCTTGCAGCGCGCCGTGCACGGCGCCGGCCGCGCCGCCCTCGCTCTGCATCTCAATCACCGTCGGGACTGCGCCCCAGATGTTCGGTTTGTTCTCAGAAGACCATTGGTCGGACCACTCGCCCATCGGTGATGATGGAGTGATCGGATAAATCGCAATTACTTCATTTGTCTGGTGCGCTACGTACGCAGCAGCTTCATTCCCATCCAGGGTCACATGATTTCTGGGCATGGCTTGGCTCGCATCTTTTATCCTTGCACAAATCGTGCCAACTCCGGACAATCGGACTGGATGCTCGGCAACTGGTGACCTGCGGGGACTTCTGGTGTCGAACGTATAGATTAACTGCGCTTATACTGGGGCAGATCACCCATTCGCGGCGCTGTCGAACGCCGGGGTGGCGGCGGGCGTGTTGGATTTCACCCACCACCGGCCAGGGAAACCGGCGCGCGTGGGGCGGCGTTGTACTAAATGAAGATGAAATATCTGCTGCTGGCCGTTCTGCTGGCGCCCGCCTGGGCGCAACCGCGAGTCGGCCTGGTTGAAATCTACGGCGAACGGCATGTTCCGGCGGCACGCATCCAGCAGGCGCTGGGTGTCCGTGCGGGCGATACGCTGACGGTGGCGCGCGATGTTCTGGAAGCACGCCTCACGCGGCTGGATGGAATTGAGCAAGCTCGCGTCGAAGCCTATTGTTGTGATTCCGGCCACACCATCCTCTATGTAGGTGTGCGCGAGCGCAATTCCCGTGTGGAGCCGTTCCGCCCGTGGCCGGACGGCGCGGAGATGGCTGTGCCCGACGAAGTGGCGGCGGCGTGGCGCGAGTTCAGCACCGCATATACGCGCGCGCAGGCGCGAAACGACCTGAATGAAGATCTGAGCGAAGGCTACTCGCTGATGAACGACGTGAATTGCAGCGTCGCGCAGCAGAACTTTCTGACGCTGGCGGAACGGTATTGCGACCGCCTTCTAGAGGTGTTGAAGAACTCTGATGAGGCCGGGCAGCGCGCCATTGCGGCCTATGTGCTGGGCTACGCGCCGGACCAGGCGAGCGTGCTCGATCCGTTACGCGCGGCGTTATCAGATCCGGATGCGGGCGTGCGCGCCAACGCCGCACGCGCACTGCGTGGCCTGGCTGCGGCCGGATTAGGCGTGGAGGCCGATGCGCTCTTCGACATGCTCAACTCGCCGGAGCTTTCCGATCGTCTTGAAGCGGCCTCGACGCTCCTTGTCCGGACCGCGCGGCGTGACGAGGATCTACTCACCCGCATGCGGCAACGGGCATTACCGGCGTTACTGGAAGCAGCACGCTGGCAGCACCTCGACCACGCCCGGCCGGCCTATCTACTGGCCGGACGCGTGGCGCACATTGCCGGTCAAGAGTTGGAAGCGGCCTGGAAAGCGGGGCAGCGCAACAAGATGCTGGTGGTCATCGCGTCGTCGAAGTAGCGACTACGGCTTGCGGAACACGGCAATCGCTTCAATCTCAATCAGCAGCTCCGGCCGGCAGAGGATGGCTTGTATGCCGGTGGAGGCGGGCAGCGGGTCCAGCCCCTGCGTGGTGTAGAAGCGCGTCCGCTCCTCGTTGAAGGCGTCGTAGTCGCGCTCGATGTCGCGCAGGTAGCACGTGGTGCGGACTACGTCTTTCCAGGTGGCGCCTTCGGCGGTGAGCAGCCCGGTGATGTTCTGATACGTCCGCTGCTGTTGTGCGCGGAAGTCGCCAATATGAACGGAATTGCCGTTCTCATCAATGGAGGCTGTGCCGGAGATCAGCAGCACCACCAACGGCCCGACATCCAGACGCAAGCCGCGTGAGAACGAACTCGGCTTGGCATAGTCGTAAGCTTCGTTCAAAACCTGAGGATTCGAAATCTGCCGCTTCTCCATCCGGGAGCAAGCTGTGAGGGTTGACAACGCTTCTTCAATCGTCATGCTTGAGACACACTTGCAGGATAGCCGAATGCGAGTACAATGGCGCCATGCCGACTCAGGACCCCTCTCATCCCAGCCGCCGTACGCTTCTTGGCGCCGCCGCCGGCTTTCCTGCAATCCTTTCTGCCACACAAGGGGCACGGCCTCTCAAAGTCGGCCTGGTTGGGTGCGGCGGCCGCGGTACGGGCGCGGCCACACAGGCTCTCAAAGCCGATGATGCGGTTGAGCTGGTGGCGGTTGCCGATATCGATATGAGCCGTATCGACGCCTGTCTGGAAAAACTGAGCCAGACGCTGGCCGCCAAAGTAAAAGTGCCGGCCGAGGCGCGCTTCATCGGGTTGGACGCCTACCGGAAGGTGATCGAGACAAAAGACATCGACGTGATTCTGCTGGCCACGCCGCCTGGTTTCCGGCCGGACCATCTGCGCTACGCCATCGAGGCTGGTAAGCACGTCTTCTGCGAAAAACCCATCGCGGTGGATGCGCCCGGCGTGCGCAGCGTGCTGGAGACGACGGAACTCGCCACGAAGAAGAACGTCTCGCTGGTGGCCGGCTTCTGCTGGCGCTACTCCAACTTCATTCAGGCCACGTTTGAGAAAGTGCTGGGCGGCGCCATTGGCGACGTGGTTTCCTACTACGCCACTTACTACACGCGCCCGGTGAAGCCCATGCCGCCGGAGTCGGCGCGGCCCGCGGGCATGAGCGATGTCGAGTGGCAGATCCGCAACTGGTACAACTTCCAGTGGCTGTGCGGCGACAGCCTGGTGGAGCAGGCCGTGCACAGCGTGGATAAAGTCGCCTGGGCATTTCGCGACCAGCCGCCGCTGAGTTGCGTGGCCGTGGGCGGACGTCAAATTCCAGCCAATGGCGGGAATATTTACGATCATTTCGAGGTGAATTACCTCTACCCGAACAATGCGCGCGCCTTTGTCGCCTGCCGCCAGATTGACGGCTGCCACAACGAAAACGCGGACTACATCCTGGGCACGAAGGGCACGTGCACCATTGGGCGTGGGCCTGTGCCGAAAATTGAAGGCGCCAATCCCTGGGCCTTCGAAGGCCAGAAGAACGACATGTATCAGCAGGAGCTGGACGTGCTGATGTCCGCCATCCGCCGTGGCCAAACGGTGAACGACGGGAAGCGCATGGCGTATTCGACGCTGGTGGCGATGATGGGCCGCATGGCCGCCTACACCGGCCAGGAGATCACCTGGGAGCAGGCCATGAACTCGCAGGAGCGGATCTTCCCGGAGAAGCTGGATTGGAACGGCTCGCTCGCCGTGCCGCCGCTGCCGCTGCCGGGCAAGACGAAGTTCTACTAACGCCATGCGCTGCGCCGTCTTTCACGGTGCCTGAATCTGAGGTGTGCGGCTGCATTCTTCAGGTTGCCCTGGCGCCGGTCCATCCTTTATCTCTTGACTTATCTGTACTTCCGAGTACACTATTAACATCTCACGCCTATGAGATTGAGGAGGAGGAGGAGGAGAGGCATGCAATTCAAGTTGAGGAGTCAGGCGCCGCCATTGGCGCGCTTTGCTTTTATGGCGGCGGGGCTTGTACTGTCCACGCAGCTTGTCACGGCGGCAGTGATCACCTATAGCGGGCAGGACGATGGCGCCGGTACGGGCGGTCCATTCCCTAATTCCACTGCGGCGGAGGCCAGTTTCCTGGCTGCGGCGGGATCGACCGGACTGATAACGTTCGAGAGTTCGAGCACCGGTTTCTACACTCCCATCACTCCAGCCGCGGGCGTCTCTATCAGTCTGAGCGCCCCGGACTATGGGTGCGAATATTCGGGGGTCTGCTCGGGCACCTATGGCTCCGTCTATGGGTTCAATACCACCGCAGGTGGCGCGAATTGGCTTGGCTTTACTGGGGGGGAGGCCACGTTCAATTTTGCCAGTCCGGTCAGCGCTTTTGGATTTTGGATTACCGGCATCCAGACCACGTTTACGTCTACGTTCACGCTTTCTTTCGACAACGGTTCGCCGCAAACTCTCAACATCCCTATCAACGTCAACGGCGGCGCCCAGTTTTTCGGTTTTGTCGATGATAGCGGCTCAACCAGCGCAATCACCATCAGCAACCTGTCGCCCGACGCCTGGGGTGTTGATGATGTCAGATACAGCAGTTCACAGGTGCCGGAGCCGTCCAGCGCGCTGCTGCTCGGCGGTGGTCTGCTCGCCGTGGCTGCAATGATGCGCCGTAAGCGCAGCGGCCGTTAGAACACGGTTCAGCGGTTTTGAGGGAATCCCCTGCGGTTTGCCGCAGGGGATTTGCGTCTTTCGGCCTATTCCCGCAGCCGGTACAGCCAGAAGCCGGGGGTTCCGTAAACCATCTCGTAGCGCGCGGCTAGCTTGGGCATCATGCGCTCGAAGCGCAGCCACGGATTGTAGGGACCCAGTCCGTCGGCGATCCAGGCGGGCGGCGGCTCTTT
The DNA here is from genome assembly GCA_964478395.1 of uncultured Candidatus Solibacter sp. Taxonomy (GTDB): domain Bacteria; phylum Acidobacteriota; class Terriglobia; order Bryobacterales; family Bryobacteraceae; genus Paludibaculum. The sequence continues at coordinate 5,666 of CAYZIX010000092.1, read as the reverse complement.
CATCAGCGCCTCACGGTTGCGGCGGGCCAACTCCGGGAACGTTGGCTTGGCGTCGAGCAGGTGGCGGTCCGCGATGACGCCGGTGAGCGGTTGCGAATCCAGGTAGCGTGTGGCGGCGGGCAATCCGCTGAGCACGTAAAGGTCGGGACGGTAGCCCCAAACCAGCAGTGCGTCGGTGGGCCGCGCGCGCTGCTTCAACGCATCGGCCGCGCGCTGTGTGGATTCAAACATGGCGAGGTCGGCCCATTGCCCGCCACGCGCCACCGACACGTAACGTGGGCCGAAGCGCACCACCGGAATCAATAGCAGCAGCGCAAAGACAATCGCCCAGCGGCGGGATAGCAGCGCGTAGCCGCGCGCCGCCAGCAAAACAAACACCGGCAGCAGGATGAAGTAGTAGCGCGGAAAGAAGCGCAGGCCCAGCACGACGCCGGCGAATGAGAGGATCATCCACATGGCCCAGCGCCAACTGTCCTGCTTCTTCCAGGAGGCGATCAGCGCTCCGGCCACCAGCGCGGCGTGGAACCCGGCCCAGGCGGCCGTGCGGCGCGCGCCTTCATACCAAGGTTGCGGGTAGAGCGAGTCCCGCGCATAAGCCGCGCCCCACTGCCACACCTGTGCGATGTAGCCGTCCCAGGCTCCCGTGGAGAAAAGCCAAAGGGAGATCAACACGGTGGGAATGGCGAAGCCTGCAACGATGCGATGGGCGGCGCGCCATTGCCAGGCCAAACACACTGCCAGGATCAGCAGCGCCTTGGTGTTGAAGCCGAATGCGATGCCTGCGCAAACGCCCGCCCAAAGCGGCAGCCCAGCGGCGGTCAGCGCCAGAGCGGCGCAGTGCAGCGGGACGACGAGCAGATCCGGCGTCAGCGCCATTACCGCCGACTGCGTGTCGAAAGTAAGAAACACCGCCATCAGCGCGGCGGCCCAGAGAGCCTCGCGCTCACCCCAGAAATGCCGCGCGGCGCGCGCTGCGGCCCAGGCTGTTAAAACGCAAAAGACAATACCCGCCAGGCGCAGCCACACACCGGCTTGTGCGCCCCACAGCAAATAGAAGGCGGGAAACAGCGGCGGCTTATCGAACCAGACATCGCGATAGAGCGTACGGCCTGCCGCCATTTCGCGCGCTGCGGCCAGAGGGTAGCATTCCTCCACCCACAAAACACGCCAGTGGCACAGGCGCGCGGCCGCCAGCAGGGCAAATATGCCGGTCCAGATCGCGCGCCGTTGCATGGGTTGATTGTGACGCGTTCAGGCACTGCCACGCCAGCGCCACATCCCCGCGGCGCCGGTTCCTCCTGAAACCCGGCGCCGCAAAAGTGATCCTGCTGCCAGATAACGCGGCAAATGCGGACATCACATATCACCCGCGCCGCTAAATTTGGTTTGACATAATAAGCAGGATCAAAGACCATGAGCGACCCCGGCACACACACGCCGAATGGACTGGATCGCGTCATGCCGGCCGTCTACGCCGAGCTGAAGCGTCTGGCGGCGGCGCGCATGAACGAGGAACGCGCCGGCCACACGCTGGAGCCGACGGCGCTGGTCCATGAGGTCTACCTGCGCATGGTGGGACAGCGCCAGGTGGATTGGCACAACCGCGCACAACTGCTGGCGCTGGCCGCCCGCATGATGCGCCGCGTGCTTCTGGATTACGCCGATCAGCGCCACGCCGGCAAGCGCTGGGGGCAATTGTGCCGCGTCGCATTGGACGACGATCTGAGTGAGGTGGTCGGATTCGACGTTGAGTTGCTCGACCTTGAACAGGCGCTTAATGATCTGACACTGCTGGACGCGCGTCAGGCGCAGGTGGTGGAGTTGCGCTTCTATGGCGGGCTGACAGTGGAGGAGACCGCCGAGGCGATGAACATTTCGGCGGCCACGGTGCAACGGGAATGGGCGTCGGCGCGGCTGTGGCTGCTGCGCGCGCTGAAGGAGCGCGGCCGGCCGTGAACCAGTTCCGCTGGCCAGAAGTAAAGCGCATCCTGGAATCAGCGCTCGAACTGGCGGGCGAGGCTCGTGAAAGCTATCTCCGTGAAGCATGCGGCAGCGATGCGGAACTGCGCGCTGAGGTGGATGCGTTTCTCGGCTACGAGCAGCAGGCCGGGCACGTTTTCGATATCACCAACTGGCGCGCCTCGGCCACGCCGCAACCGGAGGCAACGCCCCCTGCGCGCCTGGGCCCCTATCGCGTGTTGCGCCCACTGGGCGAGGGCGGCATGGGCGCCGTGTACCTGGCCGAGCGCGACGATGGAGAGTTCAAACTCACCGTCGCCGTTAAAGTGGTGCGGCCCACCCTGGACATGGCTCACCTGCTGCGCCTGTTCCGTCAGGAGCGCCAGATTCTGGCGCGGCTCGAACACCCCTACATCGCGCGCCTGCTGGACGGCGGCGCCACGCCCGACGGCCAGCTTTATTACGCCATGGAGTATGTCGACGGCCAGCCGCTCACCGTATGGGCCCGGGAGCGTGGACAGACGGTGAATCACCGTCTGGAGCTGTTCGCCAAGGTCTGCGAGGCCGTCGGCTACGCGCATCGCGCGCTGGTGATTCACCGCGACCTCAAGCCCGCCAACATCCTGGTGACTGCGGATGGCACGCCGAAGCTGCTGGACTTCGGGCTGGCGCGTGTTTTCGAACCCTCCACCACTACGCAGCCCACCATGACCGTTGCCGCGCTGCTGACGCCGGGCTACGCCAGTCCCGAACAGGTGCGCGGCGAGCCGCTGAACACTTCAACCGATGTCTATTCGTTGGGGGTGGTGCTCTACGAGTTGCTCGCCGGCAAGAGCCCGTACGGCCAGCCCACCACGTCGCCGCTGGAGGCCCTGCGGGCCGTTTGCGAGACCGATCCGCGTCCGCCCAGCGAGCACTCCCGCCTGCCGCGTGACCTGGATGCGATTGTGCTGAAGGCGCTGCGCAAGGAGCCGGCCGGGCGCTATGCCAGCGTCGACGATCTGCGCCGCGACATCATCGCCTACCTGAACGGACGCCCGGTGGAGGCCGCGCGCGGCAGCCGGCTGTACCGCGCGCGCAAGTTCGCGCGGCGCCACCGTTGGGGCGTGGGCGCCACGGCTGTAGCCTTCCTAGGCGTAGCCCTGGCCGTGGGCGCGGTGCTGTGGCAGGCGCGCCAAACGGAGCGGCGCTTTAACCAGGTGCGGCAACTGGCGCACGCCGTGGTGTTCGAGCTGCACGACGCCATACAGGGCCTGCCCGGCTCCACTCCGGCGCGCAAGCTGCTCATTGGACGCGCGCTGCAATATCTGAACGATCTCAGCGCCACCGGCGGCAATGATCGTGATTTGCAACTGGAGCTGGCCGCGGCCTACATCAAAATCGGCGACGTCCAGGGCCACCGCCGCGATGCGCACCTGGGCGACCACGCCGGCGCGCTCGCCAGCTTCAAACGCGCCCGCCAGATTCTGATCGCCATGCCCACTGACGATGGCGAAGCGGTCCGGCTTCTCCTCCAGGCCGACGCGGCCATCTGCGATCTGCACGAGGTGCTTGGCGACAACGGCGCCTGGTTGGCCGCCCGCCCGGAGCTGATTCGCGTCGCGCAGCGGGCCGTCGAGCTGAACCCGCAGTCGAAGCTGGACCATGCGCGCCTATACGCCACCATCGGTTACGGCCTCGTCGCCTACCGGCTTTGGGCAGAGTCCATTCAGGTGTGGCAGCGCGCGGCCGGCGTGTTGGACGGGCTCGACTCCAACGATGAGGAGACGTTGCAGTTGGAGTACCGCATTGAGAGCAACCTGGCTCGCCTCTACCACGAGCTGGGCGATCTTCCCGAATCCGTGCGGCACTTCCATTTGTTGCGCCGCGTCCAGGAACGGCGGCTCAGCCTGCGGCCGCAGGATGCCAACCTGCGTATGATGCTCTCGTTTGTGTCCGTGGACCTGGGCTGGGTGCTGCACATGCAGGGCGATGAGCGCGGCGCCATTGCGGCCTACGAGGATGCCATGGCCGAGCAGGCGGAACAGGCGCGCCAGGATCCGAACGATTACCGCGCACGCAGCGAACTGGCCAAGCTGATGCTCACCGCGGCGCCCGCTTACGAGGCGGTTGGGCGCACCGGCCGCTCGCTTGAACTGCTGCACGACGCCGTCGGCCGCCTGGAGCGTGAACTTCGCACGCAGCCCGCGAACGAGGATCTGATGTTGCACATCGGCTGGGCCCAACTGCTGCGCGGTGATGCCCTGCTGCGCGCCCATCGCACGGAAGAGGCCTTGATGGCCTATCGCGCCAGCATCGCTTCATTGCGCAGCATGAATCTGACGCACGCGGCGCTGGGTATTTTCGATCCGCAGAAGATGATCGCGCACAACCAGCAGCAGCTCGACCCGGCGCGCCGCGAAATGCCCAAGCTGATGCGGTGATACGAGTCCCGGAATATCCTTCGTTTCAAGCACGGTTGGCAGCCACACATCTTCGCGCTGGAGAACTCAGCGAGGTCTCGCAATAGAATTGGTCTGAGTGGCCGTCGCAGGACCAGCGCAGTCAGGATGTAGCTCCAGCGGCATGGCCCCAATCAGCTCTGCCTACCGTTTTAGGTGCGCATCTGTTCACGCCGGATTCTTCAGCATGATGAGTAGCATCACCACTTCGGTGTGCGCCTGGATGGCATGCGGCAGCATGGGGGGCATGGAGGCAAACGCGCCGGCGCGCACTTCGCGGCTGTCTGCGCCCAGCGTGAGCGTTGCCTCGCCGCTGAGGAAATAGATCATCGCAGGCATAGGCGCCGTGTGCGCCGAAAGTTCCTGGCCCGGCGCGAAGCAGAATTGGATGACCTTCACACGGTCGTCGGCCTGCAGCGTGCGGCTGAGGATGCCATTATCCGGTAGCGGGCTGTGTTCCCGCAGATCGTCAACGAAAAGGTAGTTTTCCATACGCGATAAAGTGGAAATCAGAATGCAAGATTTGCGCCCTGAGACATTCGAAAAGACACCGCTGTTCTCCACGCTCAGCCCGGCGGAGCGGACTCAGGTAGGCGCGCTGGCCGTGGAGCGCCGTTTCGCCGCCGGCCAGACGCTGTTTCGTGAAGGCGAGCCCTGCGAAGGGCTCTATGTCATCGGCTCGGGCCTCGTGAAGATCGTCAAGACCAGCCCTTCGGGCCGTGAAATCATGTTGACGCTCGAACAGGCTCCAGCCAGCGTGGCTGAAGTGCCGCTGTTTGACGATGGCGTCTACCCGGCCACCGTAGTCGCCGTACGCGATACCACCGCGTTCATTGTCCGCAAACAGGACTTCCGCCGTTTCTGCGCGGCGCACCCGGAGGTCGCCATCAAGATGCTGGCCATTGTCGGCCGGCGTTTGCGGCAGCTTGTGTCGCTGATTGAGGCCGTCACGTTCGGCAGCGTGCGCCAGCGTCTGGCGCGTACTCTGCTGGATGCCGAGCCCGGCCTGACGCACGAAGAGTTGGCGTTGCGCCTGGGCACGGTGCGCGAGGTGGTGTCGCGGAATCTGGCGCGTTTCCAGGCCGAGGGTATGATCCGCATCGTCAAACGCCAAATTCAGATTGCGGATCGCGCGGCGCTCGCAGCCGAAGCCGACACCGAGTTTTGAAGCGCGCCTCATATCCGCTTTCAGTGTGCGGCCGCACGAGCCGCGTGAGCTGTGACCGGCGTCACGCTACTCTGTAGCCATGGCCGAATCACTTGCGT
>CAYZIX010000091.1:0-17817 GCA_964478395.1 uncultured Candidatus Solibacter sp. | reverse complement strand
TCCAGGGGTGAAATTCGAGGTTAACCCGCCTGGAATCAAGGGCTGACGGGAAATCCTGAAGACTGTAAATTTTCCCGTACGGGGCGTTGTCTCTTTCCGTATTGAGCATCTTGGCGCCAGTACTCCTGCCAGCCTCCTTTCTCGCTGGCTCCATCTCCCGGCCACACCCCCATTGGCGGGATCCCGTTCAATCCGCGACGAAAACTTTCTTCCAACCGCCGTCACCGCCCGTCTGAGTGTTCTTGGTTTCATTGTTTCGATGTTTCGAAATTTTTTGATTTCGGTTATGCGCATCTGATAATATTTTTGGCGAGGTTCACTCATGCGCAGCCTTGCAATCTTTGCTTCGTTTCTGGCCTTGTCCGCGTGGACCTGGCCGATCTTTGGCGCCAGTTCCGATCCTGCCGCCCAGTCCACTCAAGCCCCCGCGCAGTCTTCCTCCGACTCCAGCGCGGCTCTGAAACAGGAGCTCGAAAAGCTCAAGCAGGAGATCGCCGCCATGGAGGAGCGGCTTAAGGCCCAGGAGCAGCAGGCCAAGGCCCAGGCCGAAGCCCAGAAGGCCCAGCAGCCGCAGAAACCAGCGGACGAAGTGTCGGCCTCGCTGAAAGAGTTGGATGAGCGCGTCTCTGCCACCGAGCGCACACAGGCGTTGGACCGGGTCCACTTCACTGGCGACTACCGTTTTGAGGCTCACTCCATTCTCGGTAGTGTGCCAGCGCACTATGACGGCATGGCGTTGCAGAACCTGGTGGTGAAGTCCATGTTTTCAATGTCCGTCCTCGGCCGCGCGCCGATGAGCGTCACTGAAATCAACAACACCGTCAGCTCCAACTACGCGAACTACCTGCAATACACCAACTCGATCACCTTTTCACAGATCAAGCAGGCCATGGGCTCTATGCCGGCCACCATGCAGCAGCAGTTGATGGGCATGCTGATGCCGTCCACCTACGTTGGTGGTTACGACAACAACAACGCCTCCCTGTTTACGAACCGGTTGCGGCTGAACTTCGACGCCAAGGTAGCCGACAACGTCTCGTTCACCGGCCGCCTCAGCATGTATAAGGTCTTTGGCGACTCCACCGGGGTGCAGGTTTTCGATGGCCAGCCCACTGCGATGAGCATGGACGGCACTACCTCGGGCGTGCCGAACTCCGACCAACTCCGTGTCGATCGCGCCTATTTTAGTTGGAACAATATCGGCGGTTCGAAGTTCTACCTCTCCGCCGGCCGGCGCCCCTCCACTGGTGGTCCGCCGATGAACTTCCGCCAGGACGAACTGCGCGGCGGCACGCCGTCCGGCACGTTAATCGACTTCCAGTTCGACGGCATCACGGCTGGCTACAAGATTTCCGACACCATGACCTGGCGCCTCTGCTGGGGGCTGGGCTATGAGTCCGGCTGGGGCAACGGCAACTTGCTCAAGATGCCGCAGGACCGGTTGAAGGACGCCCACTTCCTCGGCGCGAATCTCGATCTTTACAACACCGAGGACACCCTCATCCAGGCCACCTACGCTCATGCCTTCAACGTCACCGACGGATTCAACGGCAGTGTCGTGCTCACCGTCAATCCGCTCACTGGCGACAGCGTCGGCGCACCCGTCATGATGCGCTACTCGCCGTCGGCCAACCTCGGCGGCATACACCTGTTCGGCGTCAACGCGTCGCACCGCTTCGGCCCGGTCGATCTCTACGGCAGTGGCAACTTCTCTTCGACACGGCCCAACGGCACCACCACGCCGTTCGGCGGCCTGCTGTCCGATCCTTTCGAAACGCCCGTAAATCACTCCGGCGGAATGATGCTGGCCGGAGCGCGCTACATCTTCCCCAACGGCGACCGCACCAAGCTCGGCGCCGAGTTCAACCACGGCTCCAAGTATTGGTTCAACTTTGCCCAGGCGTCCGACGACATCATCGCGCCCAAGACGAATACGCGCGGCAACGTCGTTGAGGCCTACCTCACCCACCGCATCAACGACCGTTTCATCTTCAAGGCGGACTTTATCCGCTACATGTATGGCTATTCCGGCTCCGGCTGGCACGTTGGCACGCCCAAGGATCTCGACTCCGTGCCCACGCTCGGGTTCCCCACCTATCAACGCGCCACTATGTTTTCGCTGGGGCTGACCACCCGTTTCTAGACCGGCCTGTTTTCGAAAGGAAGATCATATGTCGCTTCGATCCCGTGCATTCCGTCTCATGATGCTGGCCTCCACCTTGACGGCGGGGCTGGCTGTTCTTTCCGTCCTCGCCATCTCAATGTCCGCCGCTCCGCGCGGCAGTGAAACCAAGGGCCGCGCCTACTATCGCCAGAATTGCAAGACCTGCCACACCAAGGGAGCCAAGGGGGGCGAAATCTCGCCGCTCACCAAGACCCAGGCCCAGTGGCGCACCTACCTGCAGAAGGGCAAGCATCTGAACGGCGCTGAGCCACTCTCCAAATTTATGGACGAGGCCAAGCTCGTCGACTTGCAGGTCTTTCTGATCAACCACGCCGCCGATTCGCCACAGCCGGAGACGTGCGGTAAGTGAGCCACCGGCGTGGACACGCGCCCGGACGCGTGTCCACGTTCATGCCTGAGACCACCGCCATGAAGGATCATTCCGTCCGCCGCGTTCTGCTTGCATCCAGCCTGCTGCTGGCCGCGCTTTCGGCTCAGCAGAGGCCTGCGCCGCGCCCACGACTGGCCCACCCGCCGATTACGCTGCGCGATGCCTCGGGCCGCAACGTGCTCGACTCCGGCCAGCCCATCAGCACCCGCCGCACGTGCGGCGGCGACTGCCACGACTACGATTTCATTGCCGACAGCTTCCACTTCCAGCAGGGCAAGGCCGAGATGAACCGCGCCCTGCTCAGCTCGCACGGCATCGCCTCGTTCAACTCTTCGCCGGGCATGTTCGGCAAGTTCTCCATCATTCCCAACCGCCAACTGACGCACGCCGGCGTTACCGATCCTTCCGACGCCGACATGAGCCAGCCGGAATGGCTGACCAAATGCGGCGCCTGCCACACCGGTGGCGGCATCTCGGAATACGATTTGCGCGGCCGCCATCTGCTCTCGCCCGAGGCCAAACCGGATGGGCCGCTCGATCCGAGCTATACCATCCGAGACCGCGTCAAGGGAGAGGTGATTGCCTGGGACTGGAAAAAGAGCGGCATCTCCGAGGCCGACTGTTTCCTCTGCCATGTGCCTTCAGCCAGCCGTGCGGCGCGTAAGAAGGAAACCGGGCAGGGCAATTTCCGCTGGGCCAATAACGCGACGCTGGTTGACACAGGCATCGTTAGAATCAGCGACTCAGGTGTGTACAGCTACAACCGCGCCGCCTTTAATGCCGACGGCACCGTGCGCGCCGATGCGCTCAATCTCTCTGACCCGGCGCTTGAGAACTGTGCCCAGTGCCACGGCTTCAGCGCACATAACACGACCACCATTCAGCCCATTCAACACGCGGACATTCTACGCGGCACAGAAAAGGCCGGCTGGATCTACAACGGCGCGCTCATCAGCGACACCGTCTCTCCGAAGATCGCCGGCAAAGAGAAGATGAACTACCCATGGGACGTTCACGCCGCCAAGAACCTGATCTGTATCGACTGCCACTTCGCGCCAAACAACCCGGCCCGCAAGCAGCAGGAGGACGTCCGCAAGAATCTGCGCTACTCGCCCGTCGGTGAGAGCATCGCCGAGTATCTCAAGCGCCCCGACCACAACTTCGCCCGCGGCAACATTCCACCCGAGACCGTCAACGTCACCCGCCACAACACCATGCGCGGCTGTGGAGATTGTCACGAGGCAGAAAAGACCCACGCCTTCCTGCCTTACAAACGCCAGCACTTCGACGCCCTTGCCTGCCAGACGTGCCACACGCCGTCGGTCCACTTCTGGGCCTACCGCAGTGACGACTGGGGCTTTCTGATGGACACCGGCACCAGTCGCGTCACCATGCGCGGCATCGACGGCGACATTGTTGACCCCGAGTCCGTCGTCACCGGCTACAAGCCGGCCTATATCGTCACGCCCGGAAAGAACCAACGGCCACAGATCCGGCCCACCAACCTGATCACCGGTGTTTACTGGTTTGACCTAGACAAGAAGCGCCCGGTCTTCACCTGGCAGGTTCAGCAAGCGCTGTTTGAACAGCGTCCGGCCGAGGGCGAATGGGTCTACCGTCCTGAAGTCCTCAAGGCTTTCGCCGACAAGGACGGCATCATCGACGTGCCGCAGGCCGTCTACGACAAGCCGGAGAAGATTGCGCTGGTCAAGCAGTTGCTCAGTGAACACTCTGGCGTCAAACACGCCGAACTGCGTATCGAGGTGGTGCCGTGGGCGATGAGCCACTCCACCGCCGGCAAGGGCCAAGCCATCCGTGAATGCACGGCCTGCCACGCTGGCAAATCGATGCTCAACAACCCGCTCGACCTGAACTCGTTCCTGCCGCGGGGCGTGCCGGTGGTTTACCGGGGCCAGCGGCTCAACGTCGTCAGCTTCGCCGGCAAGGAACCGGTATTCGACAACCGCGGGCTGCTTGCGCAGTTCTACGTCATCGGCAACAGCCGCGTTGTCTGGATCGAATGGCTGGGCTGGCTATCGGTTTTGGGAGCCGCCCTCTTCAGCCTGCTGCACGGCGCGCTGCGTCTTCTGAAAGGTCGCTCATGATGCCCGCTACGCCACTCTATACGCTGCACGAACGGATCTGGCACTGGTTGCAGGCCGCGGTCATGATCCTGCTCATTTTTACCGGTCTGGCCATCCACTATCCAGACCGCTTTGCCCCACTGATTTCCATGACGGTGGCCTTGCGTTTCCACACATGGCTGGCTGCAGCGCTGATCCTCAACGCCTTTCTCGGAGCTTTCTATCACCTCACGGCAGAGAAGTACCATCACTTCATGCCGCGCATGGACGACTTCACCGGGGCGGCCGTCCTTCAGGCCCGCTTTTACCTTTACGGTATCTTCAAGGGAGAAAAGCACCCGCTCGAAACCGACCCGCGGCGCAAGCTGAATCCCCTACAGAAGATCACCTACCTCATTCTGCTAAACGTTCTGTTGCCTTATCAGATCGTCACCGGCGTTCTGATGTGGGGCGCCGACCGCTGGCCTGGCCTGCTCGACCGCATTGGTGGGCTCTGGCTGCTCGGACCTGCGCACACGCTCGGCTCCTATCTCTTTCTGGCCTTCCTGATTGGCCACATCTACCTGGCCACGACGGGGCCCACGCCATTGGCGCTGCTGCGCGCCATCACAAAAGGCGATGCAGCCTGATTCCGGCCGGGGCGCATGCGGTGTGTCCGTTATACTTGTGGCAAGGAGACGGAATGGCACGCGCTTGCGCCCCGGACAGCGAAGATCAGGTTTTTGAGATGCAGGTTCGCATCTGCAAGGCCTTTGCCAACTCAACGCGCCTTCGGATGCTGGACCTGCTCTCCAAACGCGAATACTCGGTCTCAGACCTCCAGACCGAACTCGGTAACACCGCCGCCAATCTCTCGCAGCACCTCGCCGTCCTTAAATCGGCCGGAGTCGTCTCCACCCGGCGGGAAGGTAAACAAGTCTTCTGCTCGCTCACGCTGCCCGAAGTCAAGGATGCCTGCCAGTTGATTCGCGAGGTCCTACGCGCCCAGTTGCGTAACCGCCGCAAACTGGTGGTCTAGCCGTTTGGCGTCCCGGCGACTACCGGAAAAGATTCGTCCGCGCGAGATCGATCACCTCGTCGCCGCGGCCGTTCAGGATGGCCTTCACCAAATAGAGGTTGAAGTCCACAATCTGATCCAGTTTGAGCGACGGCGGCATGGCGAGTTCCTGCCGGTTTACCACCACGTCGATCAACGCCGGCCCCGGGAAGGCGAACGCCTGTTCGAGCGCGGGCCGCACTTGTTCGGGCGTCTCCACGCGCAAGCCCAGTAGCCCCGCGCCTTCGGCCACCTTGGCGAAGTCCGGGTTCTTCAGGTCGGTCGCGTGATTGAGGAAGCCGGAAGCCTTCATCTCCAACTCGACAAAGCCGAGTGAGCTGTTATCGAACACCACCATCTTCACCGGCAGGTTTAGCTGCCGCAGCGTAAGCAGATCGCCCATCATCATTGCCAGACCGCCATCGCCCGAGAGCGTGACCACCTGCCGGCCCGGGTGCGTGATCTGCGCGCCAATTGCTTGTGGCAATGCGTTGGCCATGGAGCCGTGATTGAACGACCCGAGCAGACGCCGCTGGCCGTTCATCTCCAGATACCGCGCCGCCCAGATGACCGGCGTGCCCACATCCACGGTAAAGATCGTGTCGGCGGCCGCCACCTCGTTGAGCACCTTGGCCAGATACTGCGGATGGATGGGCGCCTGCCCCGGCTTACCGGTGGCCAGATCGTCGAGCCCCTTGCGCGCCTCGCGGTAATTGGCCAGACACGTATCCAGGTAGGATGTGTCAGCCTTCGGCGTGAGCAGCGGTTGCAGCGCGTTGAGCGTCTCCTTCACGTTGCCCACCAGCCCCACATCCACTTTCGCGCGGCGTCCAATCTGTTCGGCGCGCTGATCGATCTGCACCACGCGCGCGTTCTTCGGGTAGAACTGCTGATACGGAAAATCCGTGCCGAGCATCAGCAACGTGTCGCAGTTCATCATGGCGTGGTAGCCCGACGCGAAGCCGAGCAGCCCGGTCATGCCGACATCGTACGGATTGTCGTATTCGATGTGCTCCTTGCCACGCATGGCGTGGACCACCGGCGCCTGCAAGGCTCCCGCCAATGCCACCAGTTCGTCATGCGCTCCGGCGCAACCCGCACCGGCCAAAACGGTGACGCGTGCGGACTGGTTCAACTCATTCGCCAAGCGCTGCACATCCTCCGGTGCGGGCGTCACCGCAGGCTTGCTGTAGCTGATGGAGACGCGCGGCCCGGCATCGCCGGCATCGGCGAGCGCGATGTCGCCGGGCAGCACCACGACGGCCACGCCGGATTTCGCAATCGCCGTCTGCACCGCGATTTCGAGAATGCGCGGCATCTGCGACGGGCTTGAGACTAGCTCACAGTAATGGCTGCACTCGCGGAAAAGCTGCTCCGGATGCGTCTCCTGGAAATAATTGCTGCCAATTTCGCGCGAAGGGATGTGCGCTGCGATAGCCAGCACCGGCACGCGGCTCCGCTGGCAATCGTAGAGGCCGTTGATCAGGTGCAGATTGCCCGGCCCGCAACTGCCCGCGCAAACGGCGAGCTTTCCGGTCAGGTGCGCTTCGGCTCCAGCGGCGAACGCGGCGGTTTCCTCGTGCCGCACCGGCACCCACTCCATATGCTCACGTGCGCGGATCGAATCTGTGATTCCGTTCAATGAATCGCCGGCCACGCCGTAGATCCGCTTCACGCCAACGCGCGAAAGCACCTCCACGCAGAGCTCAGCGACTGTCTTTTTTGCCACGGTAATTTTTGTTCCTCATTCTTACCGATGCGGGCAACGCCGGCGGCGACTCTACCACTCGCGCCCTTGCAGCGGTGTGCTGAAGAGTTGCCACTCACACAGCCCGCCAGGCATCTGATAGAAAAAGGCCCACGAAAGGCCGGGGCGCAGCACTAATAACAGGCTACGCCTTCAGCACCCGCACCGGCCCAAGCAGCCCGGAAGGCAGCAGTTTGCTTTCCTTCTTCGAGTAGTAGAGCTGGATATTCGTCTGCGTGTAGCGCTTCTCCGGCGCCAAGTCTGCATCGCCGATCATGCGGTTGGGCCACAGATTCACGATGTCCACTTCCAGACGGTTCTCGCCCTTCTTCACCGCGGCGGTGATTTCCAGGCGGAACGGCTTGGTCCAGGCAATACCGATTGGCTTGCCGTTCACGCGCACCTCGGCCACTTCGCGCACTTCGCCCAGATCGAGAAATACGCGCTGGCCGGCCTTCGCATCGCAACGGAAGGTCTTTTCGTAGGTCGCCTTGCCGGAGTAGTATTTGATGCCTGCTTCGGCGCGGCTGGTCCAGTCGCACAGTTCAGCGAACTCAGCGCGCGCCGGTCCGCCCCACTTCGGATCGAACTTCACGTTCCACGGCCCCGTCAGCTCAACGGCCGAGAATTGTGGCGGCTTTGCGGCTGCGCCGGGCGTTTCGTTGTCGAAGATCACGAATACCGAGCCATACGGCGCCAATTCAAGCGTCGTCCCGCCGGCGTATTCCACCTCGCGCAGTTCACCCGTGACAGCGTCGAACAGACGCATGCGCCGGCCGCGCGCGCGGAACTTGCACACGCGACGTTCGGGCTGGTTTTTGCGATTAACCACGAAATAGATTTCGCGCCCCGCGTCGCTGCGATGGATCCAGTCGATGAAGCTCGCCTCGTCACCGTCGTGCTCGAAGTCCGGCCCGATGCCCGAGCGCGTCAACAACTGGCGCGGCGTGATGCCCCAAGCGACTAGGCCCTTGCCGAGGCGGTGTTCCTTCACCGCGTGGCCATCGCAGTTGCCCCAGAGCGTGTCCACCACGGCGCGCAGCTTGGCGTCGCACGCCGGATAATCCGTCAGCCCGGGCGTCTCCTTCGGTTTCGGCCCAACCAAGGTCAAGCCCGCCTCGACCAGCTCCTTCAACTTCTGCGCGACTTCCAACTGCATGGTGAAGCGCTCCGGCAGCACCAGCATCCGGTACGTCATCCCATCGGGCAGCACAATGCGGCCGTCGCGCACGCTCAGCCGGGTGAGCAGCACTTCGGTGTTGCACACGTCGTAGTCGTAGCCCGGGCCGAGCGCCGGATTGACGTGCTTGGCATAGACGAAATTCGGGCAGCCGTCGCCGTTGTAGTAAAGCACGTCAGCGTGGAACAGGCCCTGCTGCAGGATGTGGCTGCAGCGAGCCACGTAATCGCAGAACGGCCGAGCCTGCTTCCACCACGTGATTTTGCGGTTGAAGTGAGTGCCGGCGCTGAACTCCGTGCCCGGCGTGCCATCGCCCGAGTGCGTGGCGCTGGAGAAGATCACAAAGTGATTCAGCCCCTCGGCAAAGGCGCGATCGGCCGTCGGCTTCATATTCGCCGGAGAATCCACCCACTGCCAACCTGAAGAAAACGCCTCGGCCGACGCAATCCGTTTCCCGTAGACGTGCGCTGCCGTGGCGGTCTGTTTGCCGTTGGTGTTCTGGTCGGTGGAGGCGCGCCACGACTGGCTCTGCCAGAACTCGCCCATTGGCACCGCGCAGCGGCCGAGGTTCTTGAGCGCGTCCATCGACATCACCTTGGGCCCGCACACGCCGCCGGCCTCGCTCTGCTGCACGATGCCCGCCGCTTCGGCCAGTTCGCTCAACCGTCCGAAGTAGTTTTCGGCCACGCAATCGCCCAGAGTGAGCCGGTAGTCGTAAAGGAACCGGTCGCTCACTTCCGCACTCACGACGGTGCGCCCGTCCAACGCGGGCAAATACGGCCGCGCATCATAGCCGCGCCGGCGCTGAAACTCGTCCAGAAACTTCATATCCCAGTTCGGCAGCAGCGTCTCCCAACTGTCGATCTGCACGGTCTTGAACACGCGCCCGGCGCGCGAACCCGCATCCTTGGCGAGCACCGCGCCGATGTTGGCGAAGTTCGCTTCCATGCCAGCCTTGTCGAGCGGATCGGCCTCAAACCCTTCGCCGCTCGCCGTCGACCACATCGTTTTCTTACCCGTGAGCGTGCAGCCGAACCGCTGCACCACCCAACGGCCCGCAGGAACGTCCCATTCGAGCACGCCCTCGCCATTGCACTTCGCCGTCAGATCCAGGCGCGACGCCGCGTCCAGTACGTCGCCGCTGAAATCGGCGGGGAGCGGCTTCAGCGGCATGCCGCAGATCTCATAGAGAGGCGTTTTGTGCGCGAGTCCGTAAGAGTCGGTGCAGTTCTTGTAGGCAAGCAGCGCCGCGCGCGCCTTGCGTTCCTCCGCGCTTGCCGGCGCCGGCCGCGCGCCGTCCTGAATGCGAAAGGCGTGGATGGCCACGTCCTGGTAGAAGCGCGGATCGCTCACCGGCCGCGG
This sequence comes from uncultured Candidatus Solibacter sp., assembly GCA_964478395.1. Lineage (GTDB taxonomy): Bacteria > Acidobacteriota > Terriglobia > Bryobacterales > Bryobacteraceae > Paludibaculum. Next base: position 7,853 of record CAYZIX010000091.1, on the reverse strand, counting down.
CAACGGCCCACTGAAATGCGCCGGTCCGGTGAGAACCATCTCGACTGACGTGAACCGTTTGCACGCGGTCTCCGGTGTAATCCAAGGCCCGCCCGCGTCCCAGCCGCTGCAATGGAGCATGTGCACGCTCATGTTCAGCCGCTCGGCCTCGTCCACGGTGTGGCGGAACAGTTCGCGCCACGCGGGGCTCATGAAGTCCGGTCCACGATTGCTGGTGTCGACCTGCGGCCCGGCGATGCTGTATACGGTGACGCCGCCGACGCCCTGCGCTTTCAGCGCTTCGAGATCGGCAGTGATGCTGGCGCGGTCCACTTTGTCCGCCAGCCAGAACCACCAAGTCCACATCCGGGCGCCATCGGCCGGCGCAAAAAGACTCGCGTCCGTTGTAGCCGCCGGGGCGGGTTGCCACGCACCCACAATGGCCATTGCGCCCACAAATCCGCGCCGGGTGATCACTGCACAGTTGTTCGACGTCATATTGCTCGTCTCTATTTTGCATGACGCGGCTGCGGCGAGTCTCATGCTCCGTCGTGGGTTAAGCGGCTTTAAGTGGCAGGACGCCTGCGCAGCCAGCGCTCAGTTGATGTGGACAAGAGGGCGCCCGGGCTACTTCATCCCTTTGATTGGATCAGGATAATGAGGCTCGAAAACCGGATCTAACTGGCTACAATAGCCGGAGTGACGGATACCGCCAAAATTGAGGAGATCACGATGAACGTTGCCTGGATGAGTTGTCTCGCGCGGGCGCCTCTGTTTTGCGTTCTGGCGTTCACGCTCATGGGCGCCGAGCCCGCGCGCGCGCCTCTTGCCATGCGCGATCCGCTTCAGGACAAGAACTTCTATCTGCTTTCGGCCATCGAGCGTGCGCCCGAGGTGCGCACGCTGGTGCTGTCGGATGCGGTGCTTGGGAAGATTGGCTCGGTTAAACAAACGGCTCTTCAGAAGTTGCCGCAGGACTGCGCGGCCGATGTTGCCTGTTATGCGAAGGCCATGCGATGGAGCGATGACGAGATTGCGCAATCGCGCGCCGCGCTGGGGGCGCTTGCCGGGAACGCGGCTTGCGGCCGATTCGTGGAAAGCACATTGCGGTCTTCCGGAGTGTTTCAGCGCTACGCCAAGGAGCCGGCATCCGCGCTGCTGGAAAAGGCCTGGGAAGATGCCGCGCGTAAGATGAACCGCGCCATCGACATCTTTGCGCTGGGCCAGATGCCGCGCATGGGAGGATTTGGCCCGCCGCCACAACGTCCGGCGGGCGTAGCGGACGCGTCGCCGCGGCCGCCGAGCATGCCGGGCATGGGGCTGACGTCGTACGACGTGAAGACGCCGGCGTTTGCGCGAATGGTGCAGATCATGTCCGGCATCGTGGGCAGCGATCCGAAATCGCTCGAATTGTTCTTTGAGCCGTCACTGCGGTTCAGTCTCGAATTGCTGAGGCTGCACAGCCATGATGAGGCCGCGCGTCACGAGCCGCTGGAGAAGGGCGAGAACCGCGCCGCCGTGGCGCGCATACCCATGGTCAAATGGGCGCAGTTTCCCTACACCGTGATTGTCGTTCTCGGCAATGGCCCGGAGCGAGCCGACGTGGCACTGGCGCCAGTAGGACGGCTCCGCCTAGTGGTGGCTGTACGGGAGTTTCGCGCGAAGAAGGCGCCGTTCATCCTTGTCACGGGCGGCTACGTGCATCCGAATCTCACGCCGTACAGCGAAGCGATGGAGATGAAGAAGGCGTTGCTGACTGAATTCGGCATTCCCGAAAATGCCATCATCGTGGATCCGCAGGCGCGCCGTACGACGACCAACCTGCGCAACGCCGCCCGGCTGATGTACCGCTACGGATTCCCGCTGGAGCGCAAAGGGCTGATCCTGACCGATCAGCTGCACAGCGCGAGTGTCGAGACGCCCATGTTCATGGAGCGCTGCAAACGCGACTTTGGCTATGAGCCGGTACGGCTGTTTGCACGAACTTCACCATTTACGCTGGAGTTCACGCCACTGATTGAATCTCTGCACGCCGATATGTCCGATCTGATGGACCCGTAGGGCGTGTGCCCGGCGATATTATGAGCAAAGTTCCGGACCCGTCCGGCAGGGAGAACTATGCGCGATAGAAAAGCTGGCCTGACAAGACGTGCGATGATTGCCACGGCGGCGGCCACCGTGCCGGCGTTGCAGGTGCTGGGTGATGCGCAGAACGCGGACGCGCTCTATCAGGCGTTCCAGAAGCCGCCGGCCACGGCGCGGCCATTTGTGCGCTGGTGGTGGAACGGCGACAAGCTTTCCGCGCGCGAAATCCTGCGTGAGTTGGATCTGCTGCACGAGGCTGGCATCGGCGGCGTCGAGATCAATCCGATCCGCTTCCCGAATCCGGACGATGCGCTGAACATTCCGTCCATCGAATGGCTGAGCCGGCCGTGGATCGAGATGCTGAAAGTGGCCGTGGAAGGCACGCACCAGCGCGGCATGATCGCGGATAGCATTGTCGGCTCCGGCTGGCCATTTGGCGGCCAGTTTCTGACGCGCGAACAGCAGACACACATCCTGGCGCTGGGCACGCGGCGTGTGAGCGGTCCGGGCACGGTGAAGGTTGCGGAAGCGGACCTACTAGCCGATGCGGAGTTGAAGCTGCATTCCAAGTGGACTTCGATCGACAAGGGCATCAAATACCTGCGGCTGGCGCCGGCCAAGCTGGAGCAGTTCGCGCCGGGTACGGATGTGACGAAACAACTGAGCGGGGGCGTGCTGACGCTCGATGTGCCGGCGGGCGAATACGTGCTCTACACGCTGGTGCAGCAGCGCGGGTTCCAGGCCGTGATCAACGGCGCGCCGGGCGCTGACGGTCCGGTGCTCAACCATCTGGATCGCTCCGCCGTGGATCGCTATCTGGAGCGCATGTCGGGCGCGCTGGAACCGGCGCTTGGACCGTTGGGCCGGTCGTTCCGCGCGATGTTCTGCGACAGTCTGGAGCTGGAAGGCGCCAATTGGTGCGCCGACATGCTGGAGCAATTCGAGTCGCGCCGAGGCTACTCATTGTTGCCGTATTTGCCCTTCGTGCTCTTCAAGACCGGCGAAATGGGTAACGCGACCAGCAACCAGAACACGGCCGAGTTGAGCGACGCGGTGCGGCAGGTGGTGGAGCGGGTCCGCTACGACTTCCTCACACTCCAGATTGAACTCTTCTCTGAACGCTTCACGCGGCCCTTCTCCGAATGGTGCAAGCGCCACGGAGTAAAGTCGCGCGTACAGGCTTACGGGCCGCCGTTCCATCCGTTGGAGAGCAGCACGGAAGTGGACATTCCCGAATGCGAGACGTGGATGAACTCACGCATGGGCATGCGCGAGCACCGTGCTCCCACGGGTATCAACAAATTTGTCTCTTCCGCCGCGCGCTTCTCCGGCAAGCGGTTGGTGAGCTGCGAGGAGGTGACGAACACGTCGATGGTGTTCAACGCCACGCTCGCCAGCCTGAAGAACTGCGCCGACCAGAGCAACCTGTCCGGAGTGACGCATTCCATCTTCCACGGCTTCAACTACAGTCCGGCCGAAGCGCCGTTTCCCGGCTGGGTCCGTTACGGCACGTTCTTTAACGAGCGCAATCCGTGGTGGCCGTTTGTGCGCCGCTTCACGGATTACAAGGCGCGCCTGTCGGCGCTGCTGCAACGTGCCGACCCGCGCGCGGAGGTGGCCGTGCTGCACCCGTTCGCCGATCTGTGGATGACGCGCGGCATGCAGCGCGAACCGTTCCCGGTGCTGCACATGCCCGCGTATCAGTATCAGCTTTGGGAAGCGATTCACCAGCAGGGGAGCGGTTGCGACTATGTAGACGAAAAGCTGCTGAGCGAATCGAAGTGTGCGAACGGCCGGCTGGAGGTGCGCGGGCGCACGTATGGCGCTCTGATCGTGATGGAAGCGCAAACAGTGGAGCCCGAAACGGCGCGCGCGCTGGAACGCTTTGCCGCGGGTGGCGGGCGAATATTGTTTATTCGCCACGCGCCGTCACGTTCGCCGCACTTCAAGGATTGGCAGACGCACGACGCCGAGGTGCGAGCCGCGTCCGAACGGATTCTGCGCGAACACGGCGACCGCTGCGTGATTGTGGAACCACCGGGCGAAGACATTCTTGCCTGGTATGGCGCAATTCAGAGCAAGCACGGCCTGCAACCGTATGCGCGCATCTCGAAGCCCGACATGAACCTCAGCCAGATTGCGTTGCGCGCGGGCGAGCGCGAGATCTTCTTCTTTACCAATTCCGATCCGGAGCGCGAGATTGAAACGACGGTTGAATTCTCCACCGGCGACAAGACTCCGTGGCGTTGGGATCCAGAAACCGGCGAGCGCACGCCATACTTCTACGAGGGCAAGAAGAACCGCCTGAACTTGCGGATTGAGCCGTGTGGGTCGCTGCTGCTGGTGTTTGAGCCCGGTCCCGCGCAGCCCGCGAAGCGCACGCCGCGGCCGGTGGAAGCCGGCGCGGTGGCGCTCGATGGGCCGTGGAAGCTGGAGTTGCAGCATGCCGACGGCACGCACACCGAACGCACACTGAATACGCTGGTCGATTTCAAGAGCGACGAAACGTTGCGCGCGTTTGCGGGCACGGCTACTTACAAGACGTCGTTTCAGGCGCCCACATCCGGCAAGCCTGCTTTCATCGATCTGGGGCCCATCAACGGCATCTCCAGCGTGAAACTGAATGGCCACGATCTGGGTCTGAAGTGGTACGGCTGCCATCGCTATGCGCTCGGTCTGGCGCTGAAGGCTGGGGAAAACCAGTTGGAAGTGCGGATCACCACCGTGCTTGGCAACTACATGAAGTCGCTCACCAATAACCCGGTGGCGAAATCATGGACCTCGCGCCAGCCGCTATATCCAGCCGGACTGATTGGCCCCGTGCGGCTGCTGGCCGCCAGTTAGCGGCTACGGCGCTACACTGCGGAGCATGACCGAGAGAGTGCCGTTCGAGACAATCGCCGATGTCCTTGCCGGCATCCTCCTCAAGCGCGGCCTGACGCCCGGACGCGCCGCGCTGTGCGCGCGCCTGTTTGCCGAGACGACGCGTGATGGCGTCTATTCGCATGGCGTGAACCGCTTTCCGCGTTTCATCCGCATGATCGATAACGGCAGTGTCGATGTGCATGCCGCGCCGCGCCTGGTTTCGCAATCTGGCGCGCTGGAGCGTTGGGATGGGCAACGCGGTCCAGGCAATTTGAACGCATACGCTTCGATGAACCGCGCCATGGAGATTGCGCGCGAGCACGGCGTGGGCTGTGTGGCGCTGGCGAACACGAACCATTGGATGCGCGGCGGCAGTTACGGCTGGCAGGCCGTGGAGGCCGGTTTCATCGCTATGTGTTGGACCAACACCATGCCTAACCTTCCGCCGTGGGGCGGCACGAAGCCGCAACTTGGCAACAATCCTCTGGTGATGGCCGTGCCGCGCGCGGCCGGGCCCGTGGTGCTGGACATGGCCATGTCACAGTTTTCCTACGGAGCACTGGCAGCGTACCGCCAGCGTGGAGAGCTGTTGCCGGTTGACGGTGGTTTCGACGCCGAAGGCCACTTGACGCGCGACGCCGCAGCCATCGAAGCGACGCAGCGGCCGCTGCCCATTGGCTACTGGAAAGGCTCCGGGCTCTCGCTGGTGCTGGACATGATGGCCGCCATGCTTTCAGGCGGTCTGGCGACTCACCAGATTCTGGCCGATCCCGAACGGGAGACCGGTATTTCGCAGGTGTTCATCGCTTTCAACGCCTCTTCGGCGGGAGATGCCGACGGCGTCGCGGATTCCATCGTTGCGTCCATGCAGGCGAACGGAACGGCGCGCTTTCCGGGAGAGCGGACGCTCAAAATCCGCGCTGAAAATCTGGCGCTTGGCGTGCCGGTTGAGGCGGAAGTGTGGCGCGAAGTGCGGTCGCTCTGATCATAGTCTCAATATGATCACTATTTGAACATATCGGCCGTTTGGACGTCTTGAGCTTGCGGTTTTGCGCCGCACGCACATTCTTAATTTATCTATTGACACCGCTGCATCCTGGCAGTACAAGGTCCTAGGTGCGTGGATAGCGCATGTTCATTGTATGAACAAAAGGTGAGAGTATGAAGAAAACTGTCAGGAGCTTCATTGGCGTGGCCCGTGTTCTGGCCGTGCTGATTGCAGGTGTCGTTCTCAGCCTGCAGGGGCAGACGATCACCGGGTCGATTGCGGGCTCCGTTGTGGATCCCAGTGGATTGGCAGTCACCAAGGCCAAGGTCGCCATCGAAAACCCATCAACCAGCGTACGGCGCGAATCTGAGACCGACGCGAAAGGCGATTTTGTTTTTGCCGGTGTGGAACCGGGTCAATACAATTTGACGGTGACGGCCCCGGGCTTCAAAACGGCTGAACGCCGCGGTGTTCAACTCAGTGCTTTCGAAAAGCTGTCGCTCGGCAACGTTTCGTTGGCCGTCGGCAGCATCAGTGAGAGCGTCACTGTCACGGCGCAGGGCGCTACGGTGCAGACCGCCAGCGCCGAGCGCGCCGGCGTGGTCACCAGTTCGCAGGTGGATAACCTGCTGGTTCAGACGCGGCGCGCCATGTCGCTGCTGCAATTGCTGCCGGGTGTCGTCGATACAGACACCAGCACGGGCATGAACCGCTACTGGTACACCTACGTTCAGGGTGGCCGTTACAACACCAGCAATATGGCTGTGGACGGCATGCCTCTGAATAACTTCGGAAACGGTATCAACTCGGTTGTCGGTGTCAGCCAGGACGCGGTGGCCGAGGTGAAGGTGCTGCTGTCGAACTATCAGGCTGAGTACGGCCGCATGTCGGGCGCGAACGTGACGCTAGTGACCAAGTCCGGCACGCGCGATTTCCATGGGCTGGGCTCCTACTTCAAGCGTCACGAGCAGTTCAACGCCAACAACTTTTTCAACAACCGCAACGGCACGTCGAAGTCCAGGTACCGCTACAACACGTGGACCTACAACGTCGGTGGCCCGGTCTACATCCCGGGAAAATTCAACACGCAGAAGGACAAGCTATTTTTCTTCTGGTCGCAGGAGTACTGGCCCACCAAGGCGGGGCTGACCGGCCGCGTCACCACGCCCACCGCCCTGGAACGTACGGGCGACTTTTCACAGAGCATCGATCTGAACAGCAAGTTAATCACGGTGAAGGATCCGACCACCTCAGCGGCCTTTCCCGGCAACGTGATTCCAACGACGCGGCTGAACGCGAGTGGCGTGGCGCTGCTCAACGTCTTCCCATTACCGAACTTCACCAACCGAGCGGTCTCCAACGGCAACTACAATTACATCTGGCAGAACGACGAAACCATGCCGCAGCGCATGGAGACGTTGCGCTTCGACTACAACATCAACTCCAATAACCAACTGGCGTTCACTTATTCGGGCTACAACGACGATGAGGAAGGCGCTACCGGCGTCCTGACGGCCAGCGGCGTGAACTGGCCGCAGATGCGCAAAGGCTATTACCTGCACGGACGCATGTACACGGGCCGATACACGCACATTTTCACGCCGACACTGATCAACGAATTGACGCTCGGTATGGCGCGCCGCCCTGAGGGCAACAAGGTGATCGAGTCGGCGTTGAAAAAGGTGCAACGCGATACAGTCGGCTTCACCGCAGGGCAGCTCTATCCGGCAGCGAACCCGTACAACCTGATTCCAGCCGCGACCTACGGCGGTGTGACCGGCGCAGCGACGCTGACCGAAGAGAGCCGCTTCCCATTCGAACAGCGGATTACTCCCTGGACGCTGACCGACAACCTGTCGAAGACGTTCGGCTCGCACATGGCCAAAGTGGGCATAACCGCGGACTGGGTGGCGACGCGCGCCGTCAGCTACGGCGG
>CAYZIX010000090.1:0-17885 GCA_964478395.1 uncultured Candidatus Solibacter sp. | reverse complement strand
GCCGGCGACGCGGACGATCAGGTCGCGGTGTTGTTCGGGGTGGGCCTGAGCGTCGCGCAAGGTTTCCGCCGTGACCACGTTGAACTGAATATGGTGGCCATCCAGCTTGAAATAAGACCGGACCAGGTGCGCCATATTGTCAATGCCTTCGTCGCCCTCGACCAGTTTCGGCGTGAATTTCTGATTCAGAAGTGTTCCGCCGGTGCGGGCATGGTCCAGGCGGGCGGCGGAGCGGATGACGGCGGTGGGGCCCTTACGGTCGGCGCCATGCGACGGCGAGATGCCGTCGGAATGGGGCTCGCGCGCGAGGCGGCCATCGGGCGTCGCGCCGGTCATCGAGCCGAAATAGACATGGCAGGTCGTCGATAGGTAATTGACGCGATATTCGCCGCCTTTGGTATTCGGACGGCCGTTGATCTCGTCGAAGAACATGTCGAACACAGTAGCCAGAATGTCATCGGCGCCGGCATCGTCATTGCCGTATTTCGGGGTCCTATTCAAGAGCTGCAGGCGCAACTTTTCGTGGCCCGCGAAGTTGTCGCGCAGGGCGGCGAGCAAGTCAGCCATCGAGACCGTTTTGTGATCGAAGACGTGATATTTGAGGGCCGAAAGACTGTCGGTGCAAGTGCCGGGCGCAACGGCCATGATGTAGGTGGTGTTATAGCGCGGGCCTCCGCCGTTGTAGTCGCCACCCTTGGCGATGCAGTCGTCGACCAGCAATGACAGATAGGGCGCCGGCATGTCGCGCGCGTAGAGGCGCTCGATCACGTTGTTGCCGCGGATCTTTACCTCGATCAGGTAGTGAAGCTGGCGGCGGAAGGCGGCGACGAGATCGTCGTAGGTTTCGAACGAAAGCGAGTCGCCCGATTCGATGCCGATCTGGCGGCCGGTGAGCGGATCGACACCGTTATTCAATGTGATTTCGAGCACCTTGGGCAGATTGAAATAGCCCGTGAGGATGTAAGCTTCCTTGCCGAAGGCGCCGGTTTCGACGCAGCCGGAGGTGCCGCCCGCGCGCGCGTCCTCAATCGACTTGCCCTGACGGAGAAGCTCCTCGACCACCATGTCGGCGTTGAAAATCGAGGGCTGGCCCCAGCCCTTGCGGACGATTTCGAGGCCGCGCTTCAGGAAACGATCCGGATTTTTCTTGCTGAGCTGGAGATTCGAGGAAGGTTGCAGCAGGCGCATCTCGTCGATCACGTCGAGGACGAGATAGGTGAGGTCGTTGACGGCCGAGGAGCCGTCGGGGCGCAGGCCGCCGGTGTTGATGTTGCAGAAGTCGGTGTAGGTGCCGCTTTCAGCGGCCGTCACGCCGACCTTGGGCGGGGCGGGCTGATTGTTGAACTTGACCCAGAAACATTCGAGCAGTTCACGCGCAGATTCCCGGGTGAGCGTGCCGGCGGCGAGGTCGCGCGCGTAGAAGGGATAGAGGTGCTGGTCGAGATGGCCGGGATTGAACGAGTCCCAGGTGTTGAGCTCTGTAATCACCGCCAGATGCGTGAACCAGTAGGCCTGGAGCGCCTCGCGGAAGGTGCGCGGGGCATGCGCGGGCACACGGCGGCAGGTCTCGGCGATCTGTTCAAGCTCCAGGCGGCGTGCGGGATCGGCTTCTGTGGCGGCCATCTCCGTGGCGAGCTCCGCGTGGCGTGCGGCGAAGCCGATGACGGCGCCGGCGGCGATGGACATGGCGCGGAGCTGCTGAGCTTTGTCGTAGGCGCGCGGATCGTTCAGGAAATCGAGCCGGGCGGCGCTTTCGGCAACCTCGCGCTGGAGATCGAGCAGGCCCTTGCGGTAGATGACGTCGCCGAGCACGGTGTGGCCGGGCGCGCGCTGCTCCATGAACTCGGTATAGACACCGGCTTCATAGGCGGCCTGCCAGGCGGGCGTCATCTCGGCAAACATGCGGTCGCGCATGGAGCGGCCCTGCCAGAAGGGAATGACCTCGTCGCGCTGGACGCGGCGGGCCTCGTCGCTGACGACGTAAGAGATCTTTTCGCGTGTGTGGAGGATTTCGAAATCCTCAAGCGTGTGGCAGCAGAGTTCGGGATAAGTCGGCGTACCCTTGGGGCTGGGGCCGCGCTCGCCGACAATCAATTCGCCAGGGCCGATGTAGAGCGTGCGGCGCGCGAGGACGTATTCGAGGGCGCTGGCGCGCAGCACGGGCGCCGAGAGCGGCGGGGCCTGGCGGTAAAACCCGGTGAGCAGGCGGGCGCGCTCGATGGAGAGCCAGGGTTTCGTTTCAAGGCTTTCGCGACGCAGGCGGGCAACGCGTTCGGTCATCTCAACCTCTTATGGTAACGTTCAGCCCGGCGCGCGAGAGCGTCTGGCGAAAATGCTCCAGCGCGGCAGGCCCGGGCGGCGGTGTTGATGGCAGACGGTATTCGCGGCCAAGGTGTTCATACTTGGCGGCGCCGGTAGGGTGATAGGGCAGCAGTTCCACCGCCGGGGCGCGGAGGCCGGCGAGGTAGGCGGTGAACTGGGCAATGTCGGCGGGCGTGTCGTTGACGGCCGGCACCACCGGAATGCGAACGGTGACGGCGGGATGGCAGGCCAGCAGCGCGCCGAGATTGTGCAGGATCAGCTCATTCGAGACGCCCGTGTAGCGGAGATGCTTTGCCGCGTCGACCAGTTTCAGATCGAAGAAAATGCCATTGGCGAGCAGGGCGGTATTGAGGAATATCCCGGGCCGGGCGTGGCCACAGGTTTCGACAACGGTGTGAATGCCGCGCGCGCGGCAGGCGGCGAGGAAATCAGCGACGAAGGCGGGCTGCGAGAGGGGCTCGCCGCCGGAGAGTGAAACGCCGCCGCCGGAGTCGTCAAAGAAGACCGTATCTTTTTCGACTTCCGCGAGCAGTTCATCGACGGTGAAGCGGCGGCCGACAATCTGGCGGGCATCGCTCAGGCAGACCCCGGTGCAGCCGCCGCAACGGGTGCAAGCATCGTCAGCGGTTCTGATCGCACCGTCGACGGCGCTGATGGCGTGCTCGGGGCAGGCGGTGAGGCAATCGAGGCAGAGGCGGCAGCGCGCGGGGAAGTGCATGCGGTCCGGCTGGAAGCTTTGGCTCTCGGGGTTATGGCACCACCAGCAGGCGAGCGGGCAACCCTTGAAAAAGACCGTAGTGCGGATGCCGGGGCCGTCGTGCGTCGAAAAGCGCATCACGTTGAAGATGCAGGCGGTGGTCATGGGACACAAGCAGGAACGGGAATCTGCGATCAGTATGGCACACGGAGGGAAACTTGTAGGCTTGAGCGGCCTCAGGCGCGTTCGCTATGATATATGGGTTGGTATCAGTGAGAAGGAGCGATCCGCATGGGTCCGCTAGGTTGGCAGGAAACCCTTGCCATATTTGTGTTGGTGTTGTTGTTGTTCGGGCCCAAGAAGCTGCCTGAGGTCGGGAAGAACATCGCCAAGGCGATCAATGAGTTCAAACGCGCCTCGGGTGAGCTGAAAGATACTTGGCATCGCGAGATGGCCAATCTTGAACGGGAAACGTCTGACATCAAGAAAGAGGCCGAAAGCCTCAATCAGGTGACCAGTTCGTACACGAACGACAACAGCTACTACAACTACGACTCGAGTTACGACTACGGTTATCCGGAGTCGCCCGAGTCGTCGACCACTTCAGCGACGGAACCTTCCGCAGTAGGCGCATCCGCAAGTTTGGGCGCTGACAGCACCGGAACGGCAACCGAGACGGCTCAGGCCGCCGCGGCGCCGGTCGCGGCCGAGGCGAGTGTGCCGACCGATACCGGCACCCAGGCTCCTCCGGCCGAGCCGGCCAAGCCAACTACCGAAGCGGCGAATTGACGCCGCCCAGGCCCCGGTTCACGATGATCAGCGAGTAGTACGTCCGACATGCCGGAAAAGCCAGATCCGCTAGCCACAAGCCCGGAACCCGATTCCGAGCACGACGGGCGTGCTGTGAACGACGATAACGTCGATTGCTTCGCCCACGATGATCATCCTGTGGAGGACGCCGCGCCGGCCGCCATTGTGCCGGCCGCGGCGCCGCCTCCGCCACCTGTGCCTCCTCCTCCGAAGGAAGAGAAGAAAGACGACGATGACCCGGAAGAGGATGGCATGCTGCGCATGTCGTTCCTCGAACACCTGGAGGAGTTGCGCTCGCGCATCATCAAGGCGCTTGGCGGCTTGGCAATCGCCTTCGCAGGGTGCATCCTTTTCACCAACGCGCTGTGGAACGGCGTTCGCCAGCCCGCCGTTGCAGCACTGACCTCGCTCGGTTACCCGCCGGACTTGGCGCAGTTGACGCCCACCGAGGCCTTCACCATCATCTGGGTGAAGCTGCCCGTGCTGGCTGCATTGTTCATCAGTTCGCCCTGGATTCTCTACCAGGTGTGGGCGTTCATTTCGCCGGGCTTGTACAAGCGTGAACGTCACCTGGCAGTGCCGTTCATCTTCAGCACGGCCGGGCTGTTCATCCTCGGCGGTGCATTTGCCTATTTCGTGGCATTCCGGTTCGGCCTGACATTCCTGCTGGGCATCGGCTCCGCCATGGGCGTACGCCCCTACATCTCACTCACGGAGTACTTTGATCTCTTCGTGAATGTGATCCTCGGCGTCGCGCTTGTATTTGAGCTGCCGGTATTGATCTTCTTCCTGACGCTGTTGCGTATCGCCTCGCCGCGCTTCCTGCTGCGCCACTCGCGTTACGCCATCCTGCTGATTACCATTGCGGCCGCCATCATTACACCCACACCGGATGTGGTGAACCTCACGATCTTCGCCGCGCCGATGATTCTGCTCTACTTCGTCGGCGTGTTCGCCAGCTACCTGCTGGTGTTGAAGCGCGAAGGCGAGAGCTTCCCGTGGCGTCCGGTGCTGATGTGGTTTGCCATTGTGCTGGCCTTGTTGGGCGGTGGCCTGTGGTTGGCTATCGTTCGTCTGGGTTGTCACTGGATCTGGCAATGGCCATTCCTAGTGAAGTAGACTGGCTTTTCAGTCTATTGACATGACAGAAGCCGAAGCAGTGGTTCGACCGGTTCCGGCGCCTGCTCCGGGCGGTCAGGCAACGCTTGCGCAGCGGGCCTATCGCTTGGTGCGGGAGCGGATTCTGAAGGGTGTCTACCCGCCAGGCGCCGCGCTGTCGCGGCGGCGCCTGGCTGACGAGTTTGGCATGAGCCTGTTGCCTGTGGCCGAGGCTCTGCAACGGCTGGCCAACGACGGTCTGCTGGAGAGCCGGCCTCGCGTTGGCACGCGCGTCCGCACACCCGGCCGCGATGAGATCCGGGACCGGTACATGCTGCGCGAGGCGCTGGAAAGCCAAAGCGCACGGCTGTTTTCGATGCGCGCCAACCCGCGTGAGAAGGCTGAGATCCTGCGTCTAGCCAAGCGTCTTGACGATCTGTATGCGGGCTGGGCGGGTAAGGAAACAGATGCAGAGTACCGCCTGTCGGTGCGCATCTTTCACGTGAAGTTTCACCTGCGCGTGGCGGAAATAGGCGGCAGCCCGCTGCTGCGCAAGGCCATTGAGCGTGAACAGGACCTGCTTTTCAGTTGGTTGTCAGATACGGCTGCGCAGGTTCACCCGCTGCCGCCACGCTATCATACGGAACTGGCCGAGGCGCTATGCTCGGGCGATCTGCTTCTGGCCGACCGCGCCATTCGCGCGCACATCAGCTATGCGCTCGACGAATTGCTGAAGCTGAGCGTGCTGCCCAATGGGGCCCGCTGGCGCTTGGGGCCGCGTAAGGCCGTGCGCTAGCCTAGCGCTTGAAATACCACAGCCAGAAATACTGACCGCCCGCACCGTGGCGGTAGCGTGGCTCAAATCCGCAGCGTTCAGCCATATCCACGGCATCCTGGTCGGAGAAGGGTATTCCCAGCCACGTGTCGTCGGCTTCAGTCTGCATGGTGGCGTCGCCCTGCACCTGGAACTTGAACAGCGCGCCCGGCCGCAGCAGGCGGCAAACTTCACGGACGTAGTTCTCGATTACATCCCGGCTGGGGATGTGCTGGAAAACGATGGTTGAAAATGCGAAATCGAATGGACCGGGTGGCAGTACGCTCAAGTCCATGCCGTTGTTCTGGTAGACGTGCGCATTGGGCTGGGTGCGCAGCGCTTCGCGCGCCTGCGCCACCATTTCGCCGCTGACGTCCACTGCGTGCACCTCGCCGAACAGTTTGGCCAGGGCGCGCGTGACGCGGCCCGCGCCGCAGCCGATTTCGAGCACCTTCATCTGGCGTGGGTCCATACCCTGGCAGATGTTAGTCATGTCAGTGCTGATCTCTTCGGCCACGGTGCGTTCGCCGGAGGCGAAAAATTCCTGGTCCGTCCAGTCGGTGCGTTCGGTGTTGACGTAGAAGCGCGCGTTTTCGCGAGCCCGCTCATCCCAATCGCGGCGCATCTTGTCGAGAGTCCGTTCCAGTTCAGGGCGATCCATGTAGTTCTCCACCCTATTGTACAAGCCAGGGCCGATACAGCGTGTTATATTGGAATGGCAGCCTACGTGGGCGGCTAGCTCAGCTGGGAGAGCACCGCGTTCGCAACGCGGGGGTCGTGGGTTCGAATCCCATGCCGTCCACCAATTCCCCTTTTAATATACTGGTAGGAATGCTGCATCCCCGCCTTTTTCAGGCACTTAGCCTTTCTCTGTGGCTGCTTTCAATGGCCGCTGCGGCTGAGCCGCCCACACCCGGCAAATTCTACATCGTCGGTATGGGCACCGTGCCCGATCTGGTGACGGTCCGCGCGCAGAAGGTCATCGCCAAGGCGGACATCCTGATGGCCGAGCCGGGCGCCTTCAAGACATACTGGGCTGAGTACGCGCGCGGCAAGCAGACCTGGGAAGCGCCGAACGAGCTGCGGCGTTTCTATGGCGTCAATCCGGTCTCGATCGCCGACCCGAAGCAGCGCGCCCGGGCCGAGGCGCTCGACCGCCAGCGCCGTGATCTGATCACGCGCATCAGCACCGCAGTTGCTTCCGGCAAGGTAGTGGCGTCGCTACAGAGCGGCGACCCGATGATGTACGGCAATACCTATTTCCTCGAAATGCTTCCCAAGGCGGTACCGCGCGAGGTGGTGCCATCGGTTGGCGCCTTTCAGGCGGCCAGTGCGGCGCTCGAGATGAGTCCGCCATATGGCTATGACACCAATGGCGTCATCCTGACGATGCGCGACTGGCCGGGACGCGCCGATGTCAACGAAAAGCTGATGGCGGCCGGCAGCACCATGGTGTTCTACACGAAGGGTGTGGATTATCCAGCGTTGTTTGACCAGTTGAAGCGCTACTATGCGCCTGAAACGCCAGTTGCCGTGGTGTGCGACGCCGGGGATCTCGAACAGCAGAAAGTGATCCGCAGCACGGTGGGGAAGTTCTTAACGGAAGTCGATGTGAAGAGCCTGCCAGCCGACCGCCACATGCTCTTCGTCGGCAAGTTCCTTACGGCCGGCCAGGCGCGGAAGGATCATCTGGCCGCGTCGCAGTTGCGCCAACGCTGACCGTGCGGCTGCCGCGCGTGAAAACAAAGTCCCGCTGAATGGCAAAGTTGGCTAGAAACAGCAGCCCCTCGACGCTCAGCTTCGCCGGCATAACGCGCCAACCCATCCACGCGTGCAGAAACATGATCATGCCGTAGCTGACGGCGGCGTTGGCGGCGACCAGCGTGAGGAATTTCGGCAGCGTTTCACGATTGCGCTCGCGAGATTGAAAGACCGCGCGCCGCGCCGCCACGTAGTTTACGAGTACGGCCGAGCTGCGGCCGACAAGCTGCGATCCCAACACGTTCGCCGTGCCGTGATAGACCAGCAGAAAGACGCTGTTGTCGATCAGCGCCGTCAGTAGCGATGCCGCCGCAAAGCGCAGAAAGACGAAGTAGACACGCATCGAATCCCATAACGGGTTGAAGTGCGACGTGCGGTTGCCGTCGCGATAGATGGTCTGGATAGGCACCTCCGCCAGTGCGATGGAGCGGTGTTTGGCTGTGATCAGCATGTCCAACTCGAATTCATAACCGTTGGCCGGCAGCCGTAGCAGATGGGGGATCAGCAGGCGCGGGATGGCGCGCAGTCCCGTCTGCGTGTCGTCCAGGCGTTCGCCTACCAGCGCGCGTAGCGCGATAGCGCTCAGCCGGTTGCCAGCGCGGCTGCGCCAGGGAACGTTGCCGCCAAAGGCGCGTGTGCCGAGCACGAGGCGCTCCGGGTCGAGCGCTGACGCCACGCGTGCGATATCTTCGGGGGCATGCTGGCCGTCGGCGTCGGCGGTGACGATGCCCGGTGCGCCGGGGTAGTCCACCAGCACCTGATTCATGCCGGTTTTTAGCGCCGCGCCCTTGCCGAGATTGATAGCGTGACGGACCACGCGCACCTCAGGCGGCAGCGCCGCGAAAATAGGTGCGCAAGCGGTATCGCTGCCGTCGTCAACAACGACAATCTGGGTCAAGCCACGCTCCAGCAGGCCCGAGACTACTTCCAGTAGTTCGGGCCCCGGCTGGTAGGCGGGGATCAGAATGGGAACCGCAGACACTCAAGCGATTATGTCTCAACCGGGCGCCGTCGCGAAAATGGGGCAAGCTGCGAGTCGCCCCGCTACAATGGAGTGAGCTTGTCCTCGCAGTCAGAAAAAGTCTTCAAAAGCGCAGGGATCGCCAGCTTCGCCGTGCTGATGAGCCGCATCAGCGGCCTGGTGCGCGAAGGCGTGATGTCACGCCTGTTCGGCGCCGGCTCCAGCTACGACGCCTTCGTGGTCGGCTTCCGCATTCCCAACCTGACGCGCGACCTGTTCGCAGAGGGAGCGTTGTCGGCGGCCTTCGTGCCGACGTTTGTCGACTACCTCCAGAACCGCGACAAAAAAGAGGCTGCGCATTTAGCCAACCTGGTGGCGACCGCGATTATTCTGCTGGTCGGCGCGGTGTGCGTGCTCGGCGTGCTGATAAGCCCCTGGCTGGTGCCGGCATTGACGCATGGCTGGTCTGTCACTGCGCCCGACAAGGTGTCGCAGGCTGTCCGCCTGACGCAGATCATGTTTCCGTTTCTGCTGCTGGTGGCGCTGGCGGCACAGGCGATGGGCATTCTGAATTCGTGCAATCAGTTCGCCGTACCGGCTTTCAGTTCGACCTGGTTTAACGTAGGCAGCGTCGCTTCGGGCGTGTTGATCGGCTATTGGCTGGGGCCGCGAATCGGCATCAGCGCGATTGAAGGCATGGCCTATGGGGTGGTCTTTGGCGGCGCGCTGCAACTGCTTTGGCAGGTGCCCAGTCTGCTACGGGCCGGCTTTGGTTTTCGCCCCGCGTTTGATTTTTCGCATCCCGGCTTGCGCCACATCTTCCGGCTGATGGGACCCGCCATCATCGGTAACGCCAGCGTTCAGGTGAACGTGCTGGTGAATACCTTTTTCGCGGCCTCGATCTGGGATCCGGTGCGTGGCATGGACGGCGCCACGGCGTGGTTGCAGTATGCGTTCCGCTTCATGCAATTGCCCATCGGACTGTTCGGCGTGGCCATCGGTACGGCCACGCTGCCCGCCATCGGCCGTAGCGCCGCATCGGGTGACATGGTGGAGTTTCGCGAAACGCTGGCGCGCTCACTGGGCCTGGTCTTTCTGCTCACCCTGCCGTCGTCGGTGGGGTTGGTGATCCTCGGCCCAACTATTGTCGGAGCCATCTATGAGGGGCGCCGCTTTCAGGCCTACGATACGCATCAGACGGCGGTTGCACTCGCCTATTATTCGATCGGGCTGGCTGGCTACGCGGCCGTAAAAATCCTGACGCCGGCCTTCTACGCATTGAAGGATGCGCGTACGCCGATGCTGGTCAGCCTGGGCTCAATCGGGATTAACGCCGGTATGGCCTGGCTGATGGTGCGCGGCGGTCATCTCGGCCACGCCGGCATGGCGCTGGCCACCTCGTCGGTGGCGCTGTTCAGCTTCCTGGTGCTGTTCTGGAAGCTACGCAACCGCTTGGGCGGCATACACGGCCGCCGCATCCGCGACGTGGTGCTGAAGGTGGGCGCGGCCTCGTTGGCAATGGCTGCTGTGGTCTGGGCGAGTTCGGCCGGCATTGAACACGCGCTGGGCACGCGCACGCTGGCGCGGCTCATCAACCTGGCGGTCTCCATTCCACTGGGCGTGGCCGTGCTGTACTGGGCGGCCCGTTCGTTGAAGATTGAAGAGTTGGAAATGGCGACGCGCGCGCTGGCCGGGCCGCTGGCGCGGAGGCTCGGACTCTCCAGGGTGATAAACTCCTAGGAAGAAATGAATCAGGACCTAGCAACGGCGCTCCATTTGCAATCGATTGATGTACGGGTCGCCGAATTGCGCGGCGAGATTGCCACGCTGCCGAAACAGATTGCCGAGATTGAACGGGCGTTGGACAGCCACATTCGCCGCCTGGAACTGGACAAGACAGCACTCACCGCCAATCAGCGGGAACGCAAGCGCCTGGAAAGCGAAGTTCAATCGCACCGGGAGAAGATCTCGAAGCTGCACGACCAGATGCTCGGCGCCAAGACGAACGAGCAGTACCGGGCCTTCCAGAAAGAAATTGACTTCTGCGAGAAGGCGATTTCCAAAGCCGAGGATCAGATCCTGGAGCGGATGCTGGAAGCTGAGTCGCTAGAGAAGAACGTCAAAGCGGCTGAGACGGAGTTGGCCGCGGAAAAGAAAGTGGTCGACGGTGAAAAGGCCAAGGCCAAGGCCCGCACGGCTGAGGCCCAGGCGTTCCTGAAGAAGGAACTATTGGAGCGCGCGGCGACAGCGGAGCGGCTGCCGGCGGCGCTGCTTTCCAGCTACGAGCGGTTGCGCACGCGCTATTACAAAGACGGCGACGTGATTGCCGAGGCGCGCGACAGCAAGTGCATGCGCTGCATGATGCAGCTCCGGCCACAGTTTTTCCAGGACATCAAGGGCGGGACGGAAGTGTTGTTCTGCGAGAACTGCCGGCGGATCCTCTACTACGACGAACCGCCGGCCGATGTTGAAGCGCAGATGAGCTAGACGAGCTCTTCGCGCGCCGCATCCCAACGGATGGTGCGCTGCTGGCGGTAGCTTTCCACCGCCATGCGGCACGCAATGGAGACGCGGAAGCCGACTTCAAACGGGCAGTTCGGTGTGGCGCCGGTGCGGATGCAGTCGAAGAAGTTCTGCATGTGCGCCTGCGGCGGCGTGGGCGTGGAGCCGATCACCTCGGCGCGATCCTTCACATTGATGCGCTGCGGCACGTAACGCACCTGGTTGGTTTTCAGAATGGTGCCGTCGTCACCCAGCACGTCTTCCTCAACACCGAGCTTGTCGTTGCCGAAGCCGGAGTTCCAACTGATCAGCATCTCCTCGGGCTGTTCCAGCGTGGCGCACATGGTGTCGGGCACCTCGCGGCCGTCCTTCCAGAGGTAGATTCCGCCCGTCATCGTCGCGGCCTTCGGGATTTGCAGCTTCATCGCCTTATACCAGAAGGCGATCTGGTGGCACATATTCTCGTAGACGTTGCCACCTGAATAGTCCCAGTAAAAGCGCCAGTTGGCGTAGCGGTTGGCGTCGAACTCATAGGGTTTGGTATCGCCGAGGAACTGCTTCCAGAGCACGTTCTCCGGCGTCATGTCCGGGTAGATGGGGCGCGACCACTGCGGCTTGCCATGCGGCGTGTTGCGGTACATCGCCATGTGAATGGCCGTGATCTTGCCCATCGGCTGGTTGGCGAGCATCGACTGCGCGTCGACCATCATGCCCGACGAGGCCCATTGGTGGCCGATCTGAACGATGCGTCCCTGCGCCTTCTGGTACGCCGCCCGCATGCGCTTGGCATGGGCAACGCTGAAGGCCATGGTCTTTTCCTGGTACACATGCTTGCCCGCCTCCAGAGAGGCGACGAAATGTTCGCAATGCAGGTGCTGCGGCGTGGCAATCAGCACGGCGTCGACATTCTTGTCTTCGAGAAGATAGCGATGGTCGAGATAGGTCTTGATGCCCGGCACCATCGCCTTGACCTCTTCCAGGCGGCGCGTGTAGATATCGGCCGCGCCCACGAACTCAATGTTCGGGCAGGCAATGGCGTAGCGCATGATGGTCTGCCCTTGCGCGCCAGCGCCGATGATGCCGACGCGGATGCGATCGTTCGCACCTAACACTGTGGCTGGCGCCGTCAAAGTTGTGGCCAGACCGGAAGCGACCGTCGATAGAAAACTGCGTCGGGAACCCATGCACTGATGATATCGAACACCGCGCGCCGGCTGCCGCATTTGGGACAATGGAAAGCACTGGCTTGCCATGCTCGAACTGAAGCCCTCGAATGCAAATGAACTGGCCGAGGCGTTGCGTGAGGCCGCCGCGGCGCATCAATCCATCGAGCTCTGCGGCGCCGGCTCGAAGCGCCGCATGGGTGGCCCGGTTGCGCCGGCCGACGTGTGCATCACCACAAGTGCGTTACAACGCGTGCTGCGTTACGATCCACGCGATCTGACATTGAGCGTGGAGGCCGGCATGAATTGGGCCGAGTTGACGAACGTTGTCGCACGGCAGGGGCAAATGCTGCCGCTCGACCCGCCGTTGGCTGCCAAAGCCACGGTGGGCGGCGTGGTGGCCGCCAATACGTGCGGCGCGCGCCGGCGGCTGTTCGGCTCGGCGCGCGACATGGTGATTGGCATGCAGTACGCCGCAGTCGATGGCACACTGGCCGAAAGCGGCGGCATGGTGGTGAAGAACGTGGCCGGGCTGGATGTGCTGAAAGCGTTGATCGGCAGCTTCGGTACGCTGGCGGCCATCACTTCAGTGAACTTCAAGCTGGCGCCTTTGCCGGAGGCGACGCGCACGTTCGTTCTGAGCCGCAAGACTGCCGGCGAGGTTTGCGCGGCGCGCGATACGGTTTTGCGCGGTGTGTTGCAACCCGCGGCCTTGGATGTCGCTTCGCCGGGCGTGGCCGCCGAAGACTACGCGCTGCTGGTGCGCGCCGGCGGCAGCGAGACGCTGCTCAACCGGTACACGCGCGAACTGGGGCCGTGCGAGCGGCTGGAGGGCGAGGCCGAAACGGAGTTGTGGAGCAGGCTGGACGACTTCGTGGCCACACCGGCGTACACGGTGAAGGTGGCGCATCCATTAACCGGCCTGCCCGCCGTGCTGGAGAGCCACAAGGGCGCGGTGCTGGCGCGTGCCGGAACAGGAATCACCTATTTGGGTTTTGACACGCCGGACGCGTTGCAGGACTGGATGACGCGCAGTGCTTCCACCGGCTGGTCGCGCATTGTCGAGTGGGGCGCCGGCGATGCCGGGGAGCGGTGGCCCGGCGCCGGCCCGGATCTTGATTGGATGCGCCGTTTGAAGGAAAGCTTCGACCCTGAAGGGCTGCTGAATCGCGGAAGGCTCCATGGCCACATCTGAAACTGCCGTTGTACCTCCCTATCGCGCCGACCGTCCGGCGGAAGCGCCGCGCGGCTTTGATCTGGATAAGTGCATCCACTGCGGGCTGTGTCTGAACGCGTGTCCCACTTACCGCGAGCTGGGCTTGGAGATGGACTCGCCACGCGGGCGTGTCTATCAGATGGTGCAGGTGGCCAGCGGGCAGATGGAGGCTGGGCCGGCTTATGTCCGGCATCTGGATCTGTGTCTCGCCTGCCGTGGCTGTGAAAGCGCCTGCCCGTCGGGCGTGCCGTATGGGCGCCTGATTGAAGCGGCGCGCACCGAGATTGAGATGACGCGGCAGCGTGGCCTTGTCGCGCGTCTGGTGCGCCGTTTCGTTTTCGGATTCATGCTGGAGAGCCGCGCTACGCTGCGCTTTTTGGGTAGCCTGCTCTATTTCTACCAGGCCTCCGGATTGCAGCGGATTGTGCGCGGCAGCGGCGTGCTGAAGCTGTTCGGCAAGCTGGGCCGCATTGAGCACCTGGCGCCGACGGCTGAAGTGCCGTTCTTCTTCTCCGAAATCGGCAAGACGTACCCGGCCATCGGTGAGCGCCGCAAGAGGGTCGGCTTCCTGGCCGGCTGCATGGCCAACGTCACTAGCGCGCGGCTGAACGAGGCGACTGTGCGCGTGCTGCAACATGCCGGTTGCGAGGTGGTGATCCCCTCGGCGCAGACCTGCTGTGGCGCGCTGCACGTGCATTCGGGCTTGAAAGATCAGGCGCGCTCGATGGCGCGCCGCAACATCGACGCGTTTCTTGAATGCGGTTGTGACGTGGTGGTGACCAACGCGGCCGGCTGCGGCTCGACGCTTAAGGAGTACGGCGAACTGTTGGAGGCCGATCCGCAATACGCCGAAAAGGCGCGCGTCTTTGTGGGGAAGATGCGCGACATCACTGAGTTTCTGGCCGAAATCGGGCCGCTTGAGGGGCTGGGCCGACTGGAGTTGATTGTTACCTACCAGGACTCCTGCCACCTGGCGCACGGTCAGGGCATCCGCCAGGCGCCGCGCCAACTGCTGCGCGCGGTGCCGGGTGTCGACTACCGTGAGCTACCGCTGGCTGACCTCTGCTGCGCGAGTGCGGGCATCTACAACATAGTGCACGATGAACTGGCCGACTCGATGCTCCAGAAAAAGATGGGGCTGGTGAACTCGACCGGTGCGCGCGTGGTCACCACGGCCAACGTCGGCTGCGCCATCCAGCTTCAGGCTGGAGTGGAACGCTACGGCACGGGGCAGCGCGTGCTGCACGTGGTGGAATTGCTCGACGAAGCCTACCGCGCCGCGCGGCGTTGAGCCACGGCGGCGCGCGTCTTGTCTAGCGTGCCCTGGAGCGCCTCGCGCGGAAGCGATGTCACCATTGGTTTGACGATCCAGCCAAGGCCGGCCGGGATGTCGCGTGTGAGCGATATGGCGCGGCACTCCATCAGCAACCCGCCGTCGCGCTCTTCCAGGTGCCAGTAAGTGTTCAGCCGCCACAGGAAACCGTAACCGGTGTCGGGCGGCAGCACGCGCTCCTCCGCCTTACCGTAGTCGCTGACCTCGGCGATGCGCGTGGAGCGCGACCACACCTGCGTGCGCGTGTCGCTGATTCTCCGGTAGGTGACGTCGTACTCGGTTTCGAGCACCACCGTGATCACCTTCTTCTTGATCACGCGGAACAGGACGCGCCGGTGGCCGTCATGTTGTTCGAGGGAGCGGGCCAGGAGAATGTCACCGCTATATATGGACGGGTAGTGCTCGATGTCCTGCAAAACGGCCACAGCCCCGGCGACGCGGGCGCCGGACAACTGCGCGGCCCCAATCCAATCGTGAATCAGCGCATTGGGTACTTCACGCGGGTTCTGCTTGTCCCAGGCCTCAATCGCCGGCGTGGCGCCAGCGGCGACGTGTAGCCGCGGCGCGGCGGAGCGGGCGCGCGCCTCCATGGCGCGGTCGGCCGTCTCCATGTACTTCTGAAAAGCGGCCAGCGATTCCGGCTCAAGCCGTGTGCTGAATCCTGGAACAAGTGCGGCCAGGAGCAGGTCCCGGCGGCGTGGCGTCTCCATGGCTCCCATTGTGGCACCCCCTTCCATTCGGACGCGATTCAGGTTAGTGTATTCGCGAGCACTGGGAGTGGGAGGTGAGTTCCATGAAGAACCTCGACCGTTTAATCGCACTGCTCGAGATGCGCGGGGCACACTACAAACACGACCGCCACGCGCTGTCCTACACGGCCCGGGAAACCGCGCGCTCAGAGCATGTACCGCCGCGCAGCTTCGCCAAGGTGGTAATTGTGCATTCCGAAGACGGTTTCGCGATGGCGGTGCTGCCAGCCGACCGGATTGTCGACCTTGAAGAGCTGCGTGAATCGTTCGGTTCGCTCCACCTGCGGTTGGCCACCGAACGCGAGCTTAACGAGTTGTTCCCTGAGTGCGAGCTGGGCGCGATGGCGCCGTTCGGCAACGGCACGCTGTGCGAGTTGCCGGTGTGGGTGGATGGGTTGCTGCTGGCCGAAGAGACCATTAGCTTCAATGCCTGCACACACCGCGACGTCATCCAGATGGGTACTGAGGACTGGGAGCAGATTGTCAAGCCCTCCGTACTGGCGTTCGCTCACGCCGCGCCGTAAGGGACTTCATCGTACGTGATTTGCTCACCAGCGCCGCTGATTGTGGCCGCGCGCGGCGGCGCGAGCGTGTGCGAACACACGCTCGCGTCAACGATGTTCAGCCTAAATGTAGGCGATGACGTCGATTTCGACCAGTGAGTTGCCGGGCAGGTCGAGCGCCACGATGGTGGTGCGCACGGGTGGCTCCTCGCCGAAACGGCCCTGGAAAACCTCGTTCATCGGCTTGTAGTCTTCCATCTTCTTCAGATAAACGTTGCACTTGAGGACCTTGTCCATCGAAGAACCGGCGTTCTCCAGTTCCTTCTGGATATCGTCGAGCACGGTCTTGGTGTGCTGCTTGACGTCGCCCTCGTAGTGCGCGCCCTTGCCGGCGATGAAGAGCAGATTGCCGTAGCTAACGGCCGAGTTGAACAACGGTGTCTTGGCCGGTTTAGCGCTCTTGCGATGAACTTTCTTCTGGGGCGGAGCGTCGGCGGCGGAAGCCGTGGTGGCACCGGCCAGAGCGGCCGAAGCTGTAAGGAACGTGCGTCGTGAATTGGCCATGATAATAACCCCTGCCGAGAGTATATCGTCGTGAGGACCACCCGCGCGTGCGCAAGTCTTGATACACTCGCAGTTTCTACCTACACGAAAGACCCGCACATCCTCATGAGCGACAACATCAAATACGTCCTGGACGAGAGCCGCATCCCGAAATACTGGTACAACGTGGTGGCCGATCTGCCCGCGCCGCCGCCGCCGGTGCTGCACCCGGTAACGCAGAAGCCGGTGGGCCCGGACGATCTGGCTCCGCTGTTTCCGATGAGCCTGATCCAGCAGGAGGTGAGTACCGAACGCGAGATCGAGATTCCCGCTCCGGTGCGCGAAATCTACCGCCAATGGCGGCCCAGCCCGCTGCACCGCGCGCGGCGCCTGGAGAAGGCGCTGGACACGCCGGCGCACATCTACTTCAAGAACGAAAGCGTCAGCCCGGCCGGCTCGCACAAGCCGAACAGCGCCATTCCGCAGGCCTACTACAACAAGGAAGCCGGCGTGAAGAAGTTGACGACGGAGACGGGCGCGGGCCAATGGGGATCTTCACTTGCACTGGCCGGTGCGTTCTTCGGCCTGGAAGTGGACATCTACATGGTGCGGGTCAGCTACAACCAGAAGCCGTACCGGCGCGCTCTGATGGAAGCTTACGGCGCGCGCTGCGTGGCATCGCCGTCGAACGAGACTGAGGCTGGCCGCGCGATTCTGGCCAAGCGTCCGGACCACCCCGGCAGCCTGGGCATCGCCATCAGTGAGGCGGTGGAGATGGCAGTGCAGCGCGATGACACCAAGTATGCGCTGGGCAGCGTGTTAAGCCATGTGATGCTGCACCAGACCGTGATTGGCCAGGAAGCGCTGGAGCAGATGCAGATGGCCGGCGAGTTTCCGAACGTGATCATTGGTTGCACCGGCGGCGGCACGAATTTTGCGGGTCTGACGTTCCCGTTCATTGGACACGGGCTGCGCGGTGGCCAGAAGGCACGCATTGTGGCGGTGGAGCCGTCGGCCTGCCCGTCGCTGACGCGCGGCAAGTATGCCTACGACTTCGGCGACACGGCGCACCTGACGCCGCTAATGAAGATGCACACGCTGGGCTCGACGTTCACACCGCCCGGCTTCCACGCCGGCGGGCTGCGTTACCACGGCATGGGCGCTCTGGTGAGCCACTGCGCCAAGCTGGGCCTGATTGAGGCGCGTTCTTATCAGCAAACGGCGTGCTTTGAGGCGGGTGTGCAGTTTGCGCGCGCCGAAGGCATCATTCCGGCGCCGGAATCGAACCACGCCGTGCGCGCGGCCATCGACGAGGCGCTGCGCTGCAAGGCCGAGGGGAAGAAAGAGGTGATCCTGTTCAACCTCTCCGGTCATGGCCATTTCGACATGGGCGCCTACACCGATTACTTCGCC
>CAYZIX010000089.1:0-17951 GCA_964478395.1 uncultured Candidatus Solibacter sp. | reverse complement strand
ATCGCCTGCTCGCGGGCCACACGCAGGCGCTCGCCAATGTCGTGGGGCAGGGCTTGCGCACCCTCATCCAGGCGCGTTCGCACGCGCAGGGCAAAGCGTGCCTCAAGGGCGTCGCGTTGCGCGGCTGGTCACTCGGTGTCGATGAATCCTATTGGCGCCGCGAGCTGGCCGAAGCGCTCGACCGTTTCATCGAGCGCGGACACGGCTCGGTCCGTTTGTTGGTGCTACAACAGCCGCAGCCCGGTGAGGCTGGCGATATGGCCGCCGCCGAGGCTGTCCGGGCGCTGATGCGCCATCCGGATAGCGCTGCAATTGTCCCCTGCACTGAGTTTTCCGGACTCGGCGCAGAAATCGCGCGCTGCCGCTGGCTCTGCACCATGCGCTTGCACGCCATCGTGCTGGCGGCACAGTCCGGCGTACCGTTTGTGGCGATTTCCTACGACCCGAAGGTGGCTGCGCTGGCGCAGTCGCTCGGGGCGGGGAGCCGTCTTTTGAATTTGGATTCGCTCGATGCCGCTTCGCTCGACGCGCAGCTGTGCGGACTTGTTGGCGGCGACGCCGCGCTCGATGCCGCCATTGGCGAGCGCTGCGCTCAGCTTGCCGGGGCGGCGCGTGAGAATGCGCGCCTTGCTGTGGAGTTGCTCGATCATCCCGCCGTTGGCCGTTTCGGCGCCGATGCCCAGTCATTCGTCGCCCGCTCCGTGGCGCGCGCCGCACACCGCCGTGTGATTGAGCAGTCGCACGCTGAATCGCTTCGCGCCGGGCTGGAGGAATTGCGCGCCACTTCCGTTCAGTTGCAGACCCGCCTGGAAAACACCCGTGCGCGCGCCCGCCACCTGAGCGCCGCGCTGGACTCCGCCATCGCGGGCCGTGACGCCGCGCAGCAGGAGCGCGATGAGCTGCGTGACGCGCTCAAGCTCGCCCGGCACCGGGTCGCCGATCTCGAAAACGCTCTCTGCCCGCACGAGGACCCGCGTCTGGCCGCCATCCTCAAGCGTGGCGTCAAAGTCGTGCTCGACCTTATTGCCTGGTGTGTGCCGTCTTTCATCCGCCACGCCGTGCGGCCGCTATACCTGCGCGCCATCTACTATCCACTCTTTCCGGAGCGCCGCCCGCGGGCTGCTGCTGGTGTGTCGGCTTTGAAGCCGGAGCCCTCCGGCGCCCTAGTGCGCTCGGCCTACACGCCGTTCATTGAGTTCAAGTCAAACCTCTATCGCAATCTGCCGCTCGATTTCTCGCTTGTCTCGGTTGCTTGCCGCCGCGGGCTGGTCTCAGTGGTATTGCCTGTCTACAACGGCGAGCGGTACGTTCGCGAAGCCATTGATGCGGTTCTCGCGCAAACCTACCCGGACTTTGAGCTGATTGTCGTGGACGACGGCTCCACCGATTCGACGCCCGCGATCCTTGCCGCTTATGCCAGCCACCCGCGCGTGCGCCTCATTCGTCAAACCAATCAGAAGTTGCCCGCTGCTTTGAATGCCGGTTTCCGCGCGGCCTGTGGCGAGTACCTGACCTGGACCAGTCACGACAACGCCTACTACCCGCACGCGCTGGCCGGACTGGTCGCCTACCTTGAAGCGCATCGCGATGTCGAGATGGTGTATGCCGACGAGGACATAATTGGAGAAAATGGCGAGCCGGTCCTCGACTCCAGCTTCTGTCCGGGCTACCAGAACCCGCCCGGATCGAATCACATCAATTGGCCGCATGACCCGGGCGAGCTGAATTTCGTCCGCAACAACTACATCGGCTCGCACTTCCTCTATCGGGCCTGGGCTGCGCGCATCGCCGGCGATTACGACACGGCCTGCTTTGGTTATGAGGATTACGATTACTGGATGCGCATGAATGCGCTGTTCCGCCTCGCGCACCTCGGTTCGCGCCCCGCCATGGGCCGCTATCGTTTGCACCCGGAATCGCTCAGTTCGCATGCCCGCGAACTGGCCATTGTTGAGCGCGCCTCCCGGCACATGTACACTGTCGCCGGGCGCATGGAGTGCATGATCGAGCCGCAGGATGTCACGCTCTGCGGCTTGCATCCCTGGTTTATGCCACTCGCCGCTGCATATGGAGCGGCTGGCCACAATGTGCACCTCTCGCCGGATGACGAACGCTTCCGCCTGACGCGCTCCGCGCCGCACGGGCTGATCGTCTGCTCGTCCGATGCCGTTGCGTCTGCACGCCGACTCGCGCAACTTCAGCCGTCCACTCTGGTCGAGCTTGGCCAGCCCGGTCTGGCGCCGGCCGGCAGCCTCGATTGGAGCGTGCGCGCGGCGCATCGCTCGGATACGGCCATTGAGGGCCGCCGTGAAATCGAGGCCGGTAATCCGTCCGCGCTGGCCTTCCCGCTATTGGCCGTCGAACTCGCCGCTCGCGCCGCTCTCACGCCCGCGCCATAGGTGCTGGCAGGCCAGCCACCCTATCGCCGGCACAATGCCCAGCAAACCCGTGGCCAGGGCCAGCGTGCGCACGCCCACGCCCGTGTCGATCAATTGGCCCGCCGCGTAACTGGTGCCGCTCATCACCAGGAACAGCCCGCCGAAATCGGCTGAGAAGACACGCCCGCGGTAGCGGTCCTCGGTCAGGTTTTGCAGCATCGTCGTTGAGAAGACCCAGGCCATCGATGTCGCTGCATTGCCCGCCGCCACCGCCGTGCAGGCCAGCATTAGCGTTGGCGCCACGCTCAGTGCCGCGAAGCTGATGGTAGCAACGATAAACGCCCAGAAGATTCCGCTGCGCATCCGGCGCTCGCTGCCCTGTGCCCACGGGCCTGTGATCAGAGAGCCCACCAGCGCGCCTACGCCGCGCGCACCAAACAGCAGGCTCATCGACATCGTGCCATTACCCGCCGTGAAGACTCGTTCGCCCAGGATCGGCAGCAGCACCCAGTGTGTTCCGAACAGACCCATGCCCGCCTTCACCATCACGGTGGCCATGCGCCGCCCGTCCTGCCAGATGTAGCGCAGCCCTTGCCAAACCGGCCGCATGTCCACCAGTTCGGCCAGACGCAACGGTCCCAACCCTGCCGTGTGCGTCTCTTCAACCCGTATCCGGCTTAACAGCAGCGCCGAAACGACGAACGATAACGCATTCAAAACGAACACCGTGTTGCGGCCGAACCACCAGGCCACCAGCCCGCCCACGCCGCTGCCCAACGCCAGATTGATCGACCATGTCATCGACGACAGCGCGTTGGCCGTCAGAATCTCGTTATCGTTGCGCGCAATCTTCGGGACAATCGCTCCGCGGCCCGGCTCGAACAGAGCCCACATCACCGTTTCCAGCGTCAGCAGCACCCACACCAGTCCAATGCGTCCCGCCCCTGCCACCAGCAGCATGGAAAGCACAATAAACGCGCGCAGGATGTCGGCGAAAATCATCACGGCGCGGCGGCTCAGGCGGTCATTGACGACGCCGGCCAGCGGCGCGATAAACACCTGCGGCAGCAGTTGCAGCACCACGGCCATGCCCACTGAACTGGCCTTCCCGGTCAGTTCCAACAGCAAACTATAGATGGCCACGACGTAGAGCCAGTCGCCCAGCTCACTGACAATTTGCGCCAGCCACAGCAGCCGGAAGTTGCGGTTTCCCCGCAGCAGATCACGGTAGGCTGCCAGTGTCGTACTGTGGGCCATTGGCGCCTATTCCGTGTAGATGCCCATGCGTTCCTTCACCGTGTGCACCGTGGCATTGGCGATGGGAGAGACGCGCTCGGCTGCGTCGCGCAGCACGCTGCTCAAATACGCCGGATCTGCGGTGATCTCGCGGTAGCGCTGTTGCAGCGGCTCCAGACCGGCCACTACGGCTTCGGCCACGGTCTTCTTCAAGTCGCCGTAGCGCAGCCCGTTGAAATGGTCTTTCATCTGCTGGTCGGTCCAGCCGGTGAATGCCTGGTGGATGGCCAGCAGGTTCTCGACGCCCGGTCCCATGGTCTGGAAATCCACCGCCGGATTGGAGTCCGTCGTGGCGCGCATGATCTTCTTGCGGATCACGCCCGGCTCGTCCAGCAGCCCGATGGCGTGGCCAGGGTTGGTCTCGGACTTGCTCATCTTCCGGGTTGGGTCGTCCAGTCCCATCACTCGCGCGCCCACCATCGGCAACTTCGTCTCCGGCACCACAAACGTCTCGCCGTAGAGCGAATTGAAGCGCTGTGCGATGTCTCGCGTCAGTTCCACGTGTTGCGACTGGTCGTCGCCTACCGGCACTGCTTTGGCCTGGTACAGCAGAATATCGGCGGCCATCAGCACCGGGTATTGCAGCAGCCCGTCCGGCACGCTTTCCTGTTTGGCGGCTTTGTCTTTGTACTGCGTCATCCGCTCCAGCCAGCCCAGCGGCGTGGCGCAGGTCAACAGCCAGCACAGTTCGGCGTGCGCCGCCACGGTGGATTGCACCATCACCGCGCTCAGCTTCGGATCAATGCCTGCCGCCAGGAAGATGGCGGCCGTCTGGCGGATTTTGCGGCGCAACTCGGCCGGATCCTGGTACAGTGTGATGGCGTGCAGATCCACGATGCAGAACACGCACTCGTAGTCGTGCTGCATCTTCACCCAGTTCTTCAACGCCCCCAGGTAGTTGCCGATGTGCAGTGAGCCCGTGGGCTGAATTCCGGAGAAAACGCGTGGTTTCATGGTTACAGAGCCGCGAACGTTAGTGAGCGGAGCTCTTGTTTGCGACACTTTCATCGTAAGGGATACCAATGGCCGAAGTAAAAATTGAGAAATGGGTTTACGGTGGCGCGGGCCTCGGCCGCATTGACGGCCAGGTGGCGCTGGTGCCTTATGTCCTGCCCGGTGAAGAGATCCAGGCCGAGACGCTTCGCCGCCGCGCGCAGATTATTGAGGCTCGTGCGACGGAGTGGACCACTCGCGCGCCGGAACGCGTCGACGCGCCCTGCGCCGTCTTTACCCGCTGCGGTGGCTGCCACTATCAGATGGCGCCCTACGCGTATCAACTCGAACGCAAGGCGGAGATCCTCACGGAAATGTTCCGCCGCGTCGGCCGTTTCGAAGCGCCCTGCCCCATCGAAGTCCTCTCGGCTGAGCCCTGGGGCTACCGCAACCGCAGCCAGTTCCACATCCATGGCCACGACTTCGGCTTTAAGGCCGCTGCCAGCGACAAGGTCGTGGATGTCACCGAATGTCCCATCTCCTCGCCCGCTATCAACGCCGCGTTCAAGACGCTGCGCACGTTGCGGCGGGATCGCCACTTCCCCCGTTTCCTAAGCCAGGTGGAGTTGTTCTCCAACGGTGAGCGCACCATGGTGAACGTGCTCTCTACCATCGGCGACCGCGGTGTCGCGCGCGGCTTTTTCGACTGGTTGGGTGAGGCGATTCCCGGCGCGGCCGATGGAGCCATCGATTACACCGCGGCCGGCTTCACCTTCAAGGTCTCGCACAAGTCGTTCTTCCAGGTGAATCGCTTCTTGATCGACCCGCTCGTCGAGCGCGCGCTGGATGTGGAAGTGGGGCAGACGGCGTTAGATCTCTATTCTGGCGTCGGCCTCTTCGCCTTGCCGCTGGCCAAGCGCGGCGCGGAAGTGACGGCTGTCGAAAGCGACTCCAGCGCGGCTCGCGACATTCTCGAAAACGCGCAGCGCGCCGGCCTCGCCATCGCCGCCCATCGTATGCAGTCGGAGCAGTATCTGGCTGGTTTGAAGACGATTCCGGATTACGTCCTGGCCGATCCGCCGCGTGCGGGCCTGGGCAAGAGCGTTACCGGGCACCTGCTGCGTCTGAAACCGAAGCGCATGACGATGGTCAGTTGCGATCCGTCCACCTTGGCGCGCGACCTGGCGGCGCTGCTTGCCGGCGGCTATCGCATCGAGCGGCTCACCATGGCCGATCTCTTTCCCCAGACCTGCCACATCGAGACTATCGTGCAACTCTCGCTGGCCTGACGCCTCGCGCCAGTAGTGGTAGGACAATAGGGTGAGAGGGCGGCCGGCCGCTGCCAGTGTGCACGGCGCGGCTGCCATTGAATGTCCAGGCAAGGAGATTGACTGTGGCCCTACCTTCCACGGGATGGCATCGCGGCGTTGCACCTCGCGCGTTAATGGTGCTCATTGGTGCGGCGTTTTTGATGCCGGCTTTCGCTCAATACCGGTCGCCGGGGCAGTTGGACAATCTGGTATCGCGCATCGCTCTTTATCCGGATCCGCTGCTGATGCAGGTGCTCACTGCGGCAACCTATCCCGGCCAGATTCCCGACGCTGCTAGCTGGGCCGACGAGCACAGCAACCTGACCGGCGACCAATTGGCGCGGGCCATTGAGGAAGACAACGTGCCATGGGACGCGAGCGTCGTCGCCCTGCTGCCTTTCCCTTCGGTGCTCGACCGGATGGATCGCGACCGTCAGTGGACCCAGGAATTGGGCGATGCCGTGCTCGATCAGCGTCCCGACGTGATGGATGCCGTGCAGCGCATGCGTATGCGGGCGCGTGATTACGGCTACTTGCGCGACAGTCCGCAATTCCGTGTCGTCTTCGATGGTGGCTGGCTGGAAATCCTGCCGGCGCGGCCGGGCTATATCTATGCGCCGGTTTACGACCCCTACTGGGTCTATGCGCCGCCACGGCCTGGTTTCAGTGTCGGAATCTCGTTCGGGCCGCAGATCTTTATCGGCGCTACGTTCGCGCGGCATGGTTGGGCTGACCCGCGTGTGAACTGGCGTGAACGCCAGTTCTACCTGAACAACCGGCCCTGGACGCGCGCACAGCGCTATACCCCGGGACCTTCGCCCGCGGGCGGGCGGCCGGGTGCGCAGGGTGGCCCCGCCATGCAGGGCCGGCCCGTTCAGCAGGGACGAACGGTTGAGCAGGGTGCGGCGCCGTCCGGGCGCACGGTGCAGCAGTCCGGATCCGGATCGCAGCCCGGTTGGCGGCCCTCCCAAGAGAATCACCAGATGAGCCCGGTCCGGCCGGATCGGCAGGAGTCCATCCAGCGCGACCGCAAGTCTGAGAAGCGTGAGGAAAAGCGCGACGATCGCCGGCCGGAGCGGCGGGACGACCACGGCCGCCAGTAACGGCGCGCTCAGCCCGTTTTTTCAATTCGCGGGAGGGCCTCCGGGCCCTCTCGCCGCGTGTCACGCCAGCCGGCGCAGTCTGTTCCGGTGAGCCGGTCCCCTTTCTTTGTCGTCAAAATCTGCCTTGTTTTCTAACACTTTCAAAAACCAGCCGTCTGGCCCGCGCCCTGGCTGTGTCACGCTCTCTTTCAAGGTAGACCTCTATGGCGCGGTGCCTCGTCAACACGGATTCAGCCCTGCAACCGCCCCTTTGCGCCATTCAGGCGGCTGCCTCGCGGCTCGCTCATGAAATTCGACCCGAGAATCATCCGCAAGCTACTGATATAGTGGGGCTTAATGCCGCTTTTTCGAGGTTGGAGGGTCCCGAGCTTACGCCGCCGTTTGGCAAGCCGGAAATGACTGATTCAAAAGGGACTCTGCTTATGCTGCCGCTGTCGGGTTCGGAGGCGGACTGGTCCGCTCGTCAACTATCAGGTTCGCGCGCTGGATTCGCCAGTATTGCCCAACCGGTGCGAACCCGGATCAACTCGTTTGATCCGCTCGCAATTACGATTGCATACTGGCGAATCCACCCCGCGCGTTCATCGGTCACTCCGCCTCACCGCAGCCCTGCCATCCGGGCTGCTAGGCTACCGCCGCCTGGTAGAGCGGCTGCCGCCGGGTGCGCCGCGCCCCGTCCTGCACATACTGCACGAACGCCGCGGACATCGGCAGACAAGCCGGCTCGGGATAGAGGATCTGGAAAAGTTGCCGTGCCACCTGGCCGGTCGGCGTCTCAAGAATACGGCTGAGGCTCACTGCCGAATTCCGGACACATTCCCGGCAGTCCATGCCTTCTTCCCGGCAATGGGCTAGTTGGCGGTCTGCTTTCGGGCGGCCTGCTGGCATCGGTCCTCTCCCAATCCCTTCTCGGTCTTATTCATGTCTTGGTCTAGCGCCAAGCTCAATACACTCACCTTACGGGTTGGATTAGTCCGGTTCCAGACAACGCTTGAGGGGGGTAGGCGGGCCAGATGAGGGGGAAGGCGCCCCCCTCATTTGAGGGGGGCCTCAGTCAGAGAAAGCGTTTAGGCCAGGGACTTGACGATAGCGGAGAAGACGGCGTCCGGAGCCCCGGTGCCGTCGATGCGGACGTAGTTCCCGCCCTGATAGTAGGCAATCAGCGGCGCGGTCTGGCGCTCGTAGTTGGCCAACCGGTTCTTGACCGTCTCTTCGCGGTCGTCGGCGCGCTGTTGCAGCTCAATATTGCAGGCATCGCACAGCCCGGCCTGCTTCGGAGGCTTGCTGAGCAGGTTGTAAATGGCTCCGCACTGCGGGCAGGAGCGGCGGTTGCAGGTGCGCGCCACAAGCTGGTCGAACGGCACGTCGATGTGGACCACCGTCGGCTGCGGCAGCGACAACTCCTTCAGCAGCGCCCCCAGGTAGTTGGCCTGCTCCGTGGTGCGCGGATAGCCGTCCAGCATGAAGCCCTTTTTGCAGTCGGGCTGGCCCAGACGGCTGCGGACAATCTGGTTCACCAGGTCGTCCGAAAGCAGCGCGCCGCTGGCCGTAACGCCCTTGGCGGTCTTGCCCAACTCAGTGCCGGCCTTGATTTCGGCGCGGATCATGTCGCCGGTGCTGATGGCCGGAATCTCGTAGTGCTTGGCCAGACGTTCGGCCTGTGTGCCCTTGCCGCATCCGGGAGGGCCAAGAAGAAGGAGGATCCGCGCGGCGGCGGAGGTCTTATCGCAGGAACAGTTGCAGCAGCTCATCAGTGGGTATTCTCAATCCCAGTGTATCGGCCGGTGCGAATAGCGGTCAAACAGGTCCAAATACCCCGGCCAGGCGCCGGAGCGCCGTGGCAAAGTCCTCCGGCCGCGGCAGCAGGCTAAGCGCCAGGAAGGCCTCGCGTTCAAAGTCGTAGAAGTAGCCGGGCTGAGCCAGCACGTGGTACTGCTCCAGCCACTCAAGCACCCACTCCTCTTCGGAGTGAATACGTGGCGCTTCGACAAGCGCCACCCAGCCGCCCTGGGCCGGCAGCCGCCGCCAGGCCGATTGCGGTCCCAATGCGGCGTCGAGCTGGGCAAGGTTGGTGGCGGCCCGCTCCATCAGCGGCGCCTGAATGCGCGGCGCCAGTTCCAGCCAGCGCGGCGCGGCGTGCATCACCGGCGCGCTGACGGGCAGGTAGGCGTCGGCAATCCATTCCAGCCGGTCCAGCGCCTCGCGCCGTAGCTCCGCCGGCCCGGCCACGTGGATCCAGCCGAGCTTCATCTGCGGTAGGCCGGCCAGCTTCGACAGGCCGCTCAGCGTGAAGGTCAGCGCCAGGTGCGGCGCTTGCAGTGAGCCGATGCGCCGCTCGTCCGGTCCCCAGGCGTAGTCGAAAAAGACTTCGTCGACAATCAGGGCCAGCCCGCGTAGCGCGGCGAATTCCTGTAGCCGGACCCACTCGTCCCGCCGCAGGTAGGTGCCCGTAGGGTTGTTCGGATTGACGATGACAATGGCGCGGGCGCGCGGGTCCAGCCAGCGTTCCAGCGATGGGATGTTTACGGCCCAGCCCAGCTCCTCTTCCAGCGGGAACTGGACGGTGCGGACGCCATCGAGTGTGGCCAGGCACTCAAACAGCGGGTAGGACGGGCGGGGCACCATCACGGCGTCTCCGGGCTCGCACAGCAGCTTGAACAGCCAGCCGTAGGCCTCACTGGTGGAGCCGGCCAGGATCAGCGAATCCGGATCGGCTGCGGTGCCCTGCGCGGCGTGCCATTCGGCAATGGCCTCACGCGTTTCGGCCAGCCCGCGCGGCGTCGGCTCGTACGTGAGCGTGCGCTCGTCCTCAAGCGCGGCCAGGATTTCGGCGCGCGGGTAGGGCAGGCCGGCATGGGTCGGATTGGAGAGCGTCAGGTCGATCAGCGGAGCGCCGGAGGCGCGTAGCGCGTCGATGCGCCGGCTCAGATGGCTCGGCTCCAGGCTGGACGGTGTGCGTGTGGAGAAGTTCAACTTTCGGCCACCACCGGATTGCGTAGCTCGCCCAGCCCTTCAATGCGCACCACCATCTGGTCGCCGGGCTTCAGGTAGCGGCGTGGCGTGCGCGCGAAGCCCACGCCCGCTGGCGTGCCGGTGCTGATGATGTCGCCCGGCTCCAGCGTCACGGCGGCGGAGATGTATTCGATCAGCGCGGGGATCGGGAAGATCAGCTCGCGCGTATTGGAGCTTTGCAGCACCTCGCCGTTGATCTCCATTTCGATGCGCAGGTTGTGCGGGTTGCCAATCTCGTCGGCGGTGGTGATCCACGGGCCGCACGGGGCGAAGGTGTCGCACGTTTTGCCCATTAGCCACTGCGACGTGGCCACTTGCAGGTCGCGCGCGCTGACGTCGTTCACGCACATGTAGCCGTAAACATGGTCACGCCAGCGGTCGGCCGGAATGCGCCGTCCGCCGGTGCCGATGATGAAAGCGAATTCGGCCTCGTAGTCGGGCTTCTTCGTTGCCGCTGGCAACACCACGGGCGCGCCGGGGCCGGTGATGGCGTTCGTGAACTTGCTGAACACCGTCGGCACGCTGGGGATTTCGAGCTTCGATTCAGCCGCGTGGTCGCGGTAGTTCAAGCCGATGCAGATGAACTTTGCCGGGCTCGGGATGGGCGCCAGCAGCACCACGTCCTTCAAATCGATGGCCGCGGCCGCAGGCGCAGCGGCCAGATAGCTTTCGATGGCTGCCCGCGCTGCCACGCCGCCGCGAACGACGGAGAGCAAGTCAGTAA
Source organism: uncultured Candidatus Solibacter sp. (assembly GCA_964478395.1). GTDB lineage: Bacteria > Acidobacteriota > Terriglobia > Bryobacterales > Bryobacteraceae > Paludibaculum. Next base: position 7,195 of record CAYZIX010000089.1, on the reverse strand, counting down.
ACCCGGCCGGGGCCAGGCTGATGACTTTGTCGCCGGTGACAACACCGGCCAACGGGGCCCCACCAGGCCGCATGTAGGTGGCAAGACGCATGGATGTGCTCCTCTTGCCTGAGTGTACTAATGCCGGGCAGGGTAGGTGAGCCCGAAGCCGAACTTGAACAGCGGATCGTCCATATCAAACGCAACGTCCGCCGCCTGCGCCATCACCGACGGCATGTCGCTCGGCAGGTCGAACGGCAGCTTGCCGGAGGCGGCGGCTTTGCCAAAAATGACATCCAACAGCGCCGCGTCCGACCCGCCGAAAGCGCCGAAAACGGACTGCGTTTGCTCAATAAATTCGGTGAGGATCACAGGCTTGTCCATGTTCACCACCACCACCGTCGGCGTGCCCGTCGCGGCTACTTTCCGGATCTGTTCCAGTACCTGCCAGTTAGCCGCATTCGAGTAGGCCAGCGTGATGCCGAACGGAGCGGTTTGGGGGGCGGGCCCGTGGGCAGCCGGGCCTCGCCCCATGGCAAACGTACCGCCGTAGGGATACGTCGTGGCCGGACTCGCCACGCGCAGGATGGCCAGATCCGCACCCTTCGGATCCTCCACCACGGTGCCATATTGCGCCGCCATTTCCTTTTTGATGCCCTCAATGTAAATGCGCTTGCCCGTCTCGGCGGGCAGCAGCGAATTCGCGTTCTTCAGCAGAACGAAGGAGCGGTGCTGGGCCTCCAGACCCGGCCCGGTGAACTTCGCGCTGGCCACGGCCGCCTTGGCCGCTGCCAGATCGACATACGGGTCTTCGAAGAGCCCCATCTCGAACATCGGCTTGAGCGCGCGGCGCGCCGCGGCGTCGATCAAAGCTGCCGGGATATTCCTGTCCTTCACGTTTTCGAGAATGAACTTCGGATCGCTGTCACCGCCAATCTGGTCCACCCCGGCGGCAATCATCATCCGCTGCCGCTCCTTCTCGCTCATCTTTTCCACGCCCCAGGGCATGTTCCGCAGCCAGTCTGTTACCACCAGCCCGTTGAAACCGAGCTTCTGGCGTAGCAGCCCATTGACCATCGCCTTTGAAAACGCCACACCCACCGTGTCCTTGCCCACCGGAATGCCATAGGCGGTCATAATTCCGCCTGTGCCGCTCTGGATCGCGGCCTGGAACGGTTTCAGATGCGCGTCGAACTGCGCGCCCGGATAGATGTACCACTTGCCGTACGAATTATGCCCGTCGTAGCCGTCTTTCACCGGCCCGTCGCCAGGGAAGTGCTTGACCACGGTCATAACGCTCGTCGGGCTGAGCTTCGGCCCTTGCATGCCTTCGACGAAGGCGCGCGTCAGCTTCTCCACCGTCGCGAAATCCTCGCCAAAGGTGCCGTTGATGCGGTTCCAGCGCGGCTCGGTGGCGACATCGGCCATCGGTCCCAGCAGACAGCGGATGCCGATGGCGCGCAGTTCCTCGCTCGCCAGCTTGCCGAACGTGCGGACCAGTTCGGCATCGCCGGTGGCGGCCAGGCCGAGCTGGTCGGGCCACTCCGAAATCACGGCGCGGCCCATCGCGCTGGCTCCATGGCGCGGATCGGTACTGATAATAATCGGAATGCCCAGGCGCGACGCCTCGGCCATCTCCTGCAGCGCGTTGTGGAACTTGGCGGTAATGTCCGGCGCTTCGCCCGCGTTCGGCCGCACCAGCAGATAGCGGATGTTGCGCTCGCCGATCAGCGTTGCCGGCCCCGGGCTGTCGTAGGGAATGACGTTATATGGATTCGGGCGGCCCTGGATGGCGCGGTTCGGCGTTTGCGCGCCACGGCCCATCGGCGGGCGGCGCTGGGCCGGTGCACCCAGTACTTCACCGTTCGGTCCGGTGAAGCCGGACATCATGGAGTGCACCATGAGGCCCGCCTTTTCTTCGAGCGTCATGCGCCCCAGTAGGTCGGCCACGCGCTTCTCAGCGGGTAGGCGCCAGTCCTCATACGGATCGAGAACACCGTTTTTGTTCAAATCACGAAATTGCAGGCCGCCCTGTGTGATGACCTTGGCCGAACGCGTTTCCACTTTGGGCTGCGCCAGGGCAACGGCGCACAGCAGGACAACACTGAGTTTCATGACGTGCGCCACTTTATCACAGCGCCAGAAGAGAGGCCAGGCGTGCGGCGGCAATGGAAAAGTCCTGCGTTCCGGCCCAGGCGCGCGCTGCGGCGCCCATTGCACGAAGTTCGCCGGGCTGGTCCAATAGCTGATTGATCAGCGCGCCCAGTTCAGCCCGGCTGTGCGCCAGACGGCCAAATTCTGGCCGCATAATATCGCGCGAGCCCAACTGCGCCATGGCCACGGCGGGGGCTCCGGCGCGCAGCGCCTCCATCAGCGTCAGCCCGTAGCTTTCATGGCGGGAAGGGAAGACGTAGAGATCGGCCATGCGGAAGAACGCCTGCTTGCGGCGGCCGGTGACATAGCCCGGAAACTCCACTTTGACGCGCGTCAATTTCGCCGCCAAGTGGCGCAATTTGGCGAAGTGCTTTTCGCCCATCATGAACGCCGGCTCGCCGCAAATGAACAGCCGGATGCGATGCCGTGACGCAGCCAGCGCCTCCAGCAGCGTGTCCTGGCCCTTTTCGGGAGAAATGCGGCTCAGCGTCACCAGCACGCGCTCGTCATGCTCGATGTTGAACTCGCGCCGTAGCGCGGCTACGTCTTCGCCGGTTGCTTCTTCGTCCACTGGAGGCGCGCCCCAGCCCACGACGTGAATGCGATCGGGCGGCGTCGTGGGAAAGCACGCGAGCAGCGTCTCTTTCATCCCCGATGAAGGCACCACCACGGCGGCCGAATATTCCAGGCTGGCGCGCTGCTGGGCAAAGATCAGCCGCAGGATTTCGGGCACCGGCAGCCAGCGGACGGCATTCCAGATCTGCGTCAGAGTGCGCGGCGAGACGATGCCGCGGAGATAGATCTGCGAGATATAGGCGATGACATCGACATGATAGATGGTCACGACCCGCAGCCCGGCGCGCGCCAGCGCGGCGAAGTCCGGTCCTTCGCTGATGTCGTTCACCAGTACGGAGGTTGTCGCGGGATTGTGCCGCAGCGCCTCGGCGGTGGAGGCTTGGCTGAATGCGCGGCAAAAGGTGGCGTAGCGCCGCTCGTCAAACGTCACCAGATCGCGCGCGCTCGGCGCGCTGCCGCCCAGGATGGCGGGCGTCACCATCTGAAGCTCGAACGGGTGGGACCGGCGCCACTCGCGCTCCAGCATGTTGGCGACGGCCGCTCCACCCCCCAGCGGTACCCTTTGGCCGGCAAAGCCGCCGTGCGCGGCCAAGTAAAGGACGGTGTTCACTGCTCTCCGGCAGTGCGTGCGGTACGCTGCGCCGTGGCCAGATGCAGGCCGCGCGCCGGAGCGCGTTCGGCAACCAACTGAAGAATACGGCGGCGAACATCCCACTGGTGGCCTGCGCGCGTCTTGATGCGGGCCTTGATGGTGATGCCCGGCTCGGTAAAGCGCTCGACACCGGCCCATTCAAGCGCGCCCAGCAGGTCGGGCGTAAACGCGGATTCGGCGCAGATTTCATTGAGCAGCGCGCGCCAGGCCTCAATGGAGTCGCCGAATGCGATGGGGACTTCGAAGGTGGCGTAGGCAAATCCGTAAGTCGAGTTTGTGAAGTTCTGAATGACGCCGTTGGGGATCACGTGCAGTTGGCCGTCGTAATCGCGCAGCACGGTGGTGCGCAGCGTAATCTCCTCCACCGCGCCCGAAATGCCGTTGACGGTGATGGAGTCGTTCACCCGGATGCGGCCCTCGGCAAGCAGGAAGAAGCCGTTGATCCAGTCCTTCAGCACGTTCTGCGCGGCAAAGCCGATGGCCAAGCCAGCCACGCCCGCGCCGGCCAGCAGCGGGCCGACGTCAAGGCCGCATTCCTTGAGCGCCAGCACGGCGGCGAGGGTCCAGACCAAAGTGAGCAGGAAACGGCGCGCCGTGTCGCCAATGGTGCGCGCCTGCTTTTCAGATTCTGTGTCGGTTGCCACCTTCCGCGCCGCATGCATGGCGCGCCGCGCCACGCGCGAGATGATGAAGCTGGCCAGCGCGGCGCCAATCAGATAGACCGCCGCATGCAGGCCCCGCTCGACCCATTTGTCGAGCTGCGCAAACTCGTGTGTTTCGAGCAGCGAGATCATCTCGCCTCCAGGATAGAACGCGGCGCGGTAAAATCGGTAGAAACCCCACAACAATGGCTGATTCTCCTATTACCCCCCGCGCGCAAGACTTTGCCACCTGGTACCAAGACGTTGTCCTGCAGGGCGACATGGCCGAACCGGCCGAGGTGGTGAAGGGCTGCATGGTGATTAAACCGAACGGCTACGCCGTTTGGGAGGTGTTGCAGCGCGAGCTGGACGGGCGCTTCAAGGCGACCGGACACCAGAACGTCTACCTGCCGCTGCTGATCCCGCAGAGCTTCCTGCAGAAGGAGGCCGAGCACGTCGAGGGCTTCTCGCCGGAGCTGGCCGTGGTCACCGTCGCGGGCGGCAAGGAGTTGGAAGAGCCCTACGTCATCCGGCCGACGTCGGAGACCATCGTGGGCCATTTCTTCGGCCGCTGGATTCAGTCGCATCGCGATCTGCCGATGTTGATCAACCAGTGGGCCAATGTAGTGCGCTGGGAACTGCGCACGCGCATGTTCCTGCGGACCACTGAATTCCTCTGGCAGGAAGGACACACCGCGCACTCGACGCATGAAGAGGCGTTGGAAGAGGTGTTCCGGATGCTGGACGTCTACGCCGACGTGGCTGAAAACGTAATGGCCATGCCGGTGGTGAAGGGCACTAAGACGCGCGGCGAAAAGTTCGCCGGGGCGCTGTCCAGCCACTCCATTGAAGCCATGATGCAGAACGGTCTGGCGTTGCAGGCTGGCACCAGTCACGATCTGGGCCAGAACTTCGGCCGCGCCTTCGACGTGAAGTTCCAGAGCAAGGAAGGCAAGCTTGAATACGTCTGGCAGACCAGTTGGGGCGTCAGCACGCGCCTGATTGGCGGGCTCATCATGACGCACTCCGACGACAAGGGCCTCGTCTTGCCGCCCAAGGTGGCTCCGCGCAAGGCCGTCATCGTGCCCATCTACCGCAAGGAAGAGGAGCGCGCCAAGGTCATGGAAGTGGCCGAAAAGCTGGCCGCCGAGCTGGGCGCGCACATCGATCGTCGTGATGGTCTGACGCCGGGCGCCAAGTTCTTCCACTGGGAGCGCCAGGGCGTGCCGGTGGTGCTCGAACTCGGGCCGCGCGACGTGGCCGCGGGTAACGTGGTGCTGAAGCGCCGCGACACGGGCGCCAAGGAAGTGGTGCCGCAGACGGATCTGGCGGCCAAGCTGCCGGCCGTGCTCGACACCATGCAGAAGGAGATGTTCGAGCGCGCCAAGCAGCGGCTCGACGACAACACTGTCTGCGCCAATTCCATCGATGAAGTGCGTGAGATCCTCGGCCCGGTCACAGCCGAGCGCGGCGGCGGCAAGTTCGTCATGGCGCACTTGGCGGATACGCCGGCCAACGACGCGGTGCTCAAGGAGTTCAAGGCCACGGTGCGCAACGTACCGGCGGTGGATCGCTTCGACGGTCCGGGCCGCTGCATCCTGACCGGAGAAGATGTGCCGCGCCGCGTCGTCATCGCCAAGGCGTACTAACGTCGGCGAAACCGCTGGCGTTCTGCGCAAATCAGAGCCACGAACGTGAGTGAGTGGTGTCAGGAGTGCTTTTTGACCCGCGGCGTTAGCCGCGGGCTTCCCAACGTATTTTCGGTGAAATCAGCCGCCTTCACCGCAACGTGACCGCGCACCCGGCCGCCGAATGGACGCTCCAGCAACTGCGCGAGTGCCTCGACTACGAAACCGCGTTTCTATCATCCGTTTTGCCGGTCGGCAGCTTCCGGCAAGCCGTCTGATAACCCGTTGGCCCATAACGACTTGGCGACGGGCAGCGTTACAACGTTATCAAAACGGGGCCTGCACTACCTCAATCAGAGCTGCTAAGCTATTGACAGTCAATAATATAGATGGCGACAGATAGGGTCGCTCAGGCAGTTGTCATGAGCCGAGGGCGCACCGCGAGGGATGAAAGTCCACTGGTGCCCCACGTATGTGGATTCAATCACTTAGGCTGGACTTTCGAGAGTGTCCCTTGCGGCCCACAGCCACCTCACCTATGTGTTACTCGGCAACCGCTCCGAGAGCAATTATGTCAAGATCCACCAAACGACCGCCGATCACGTCAGACGAACTCCATACGCCAACAACGTCGTCATATACCACAGGCTCGATGATGCTGTTCGCAAAATCGTCTGCAAGTTCCGCCAAGACGTCTTTCGGCAGGATGCATGCGGGATTCTCGGTCAGAACGTCCACGGCCGCAAGCTGAGCGGCGCGTGGACTGGCAGCATACAACTGAAAGACGTGCTTTCGTTCAGCGTATGGGCAAATGATCGTGTACTGTCCCATAATCAATGCTGGCCGAACGAGTCACTCTCGCAAACAAACGGATGTCCTCCAATGCGTCCTCAGCAACCCCGCCGAGCGAAGGATCGGTCAGAAGCGACTCAAGAGCGGGAATTACTATTGGCGCAGTGATCTTACCGTGCACGCGTGCGATATGCCCGAGGCTTGTGACGGCGGCCGCACGTACCTCTTCCCTGGCATCCTTCAGGACGTCGAGGCAAACTTGCTCAGCCCACCGCCAATCTGGCTCGTGAAGGCCCACTGAGATAACGGCTGCAGCCGCCCGCTCCGTCACTGGCGATGAAAGCGCGGCGTATAGCTCCGCATGGCTCACTGGAGGAAGGTCTTGATATTCCATAACCGCTAGAGAATGTTCCCTCGTTTGTCGACGAGTTTTAGTCAAGGCATTTCGCTGTTGCGCGAACTCCTCGCGAACTGCTCGGCCTGACACGACCACATAATACCTCGGAATTTCTATTCAGTTTCACCGGGCGCCGTCCTTAACTGATTGACAACTATCAGCCTCCCGCGCCTTGGAATATCCGGCCATCTCGTCGCACCCGCCTCCTCACGACCTCGCCATTTTCCCGGATCCCATTCATTCTGAAGCCCTTCGGCCATTCCCGCCGTTCAACTCGAACGCCCTTTGGAAACCCTAATCCAGCGAACTCCCCATAGCCGACTGTACTGCACCCCTTGTTTGAGACACGTTTGCGCTCATGCAAGGTGACACTCGG
>CAYZIX010000088.1:0-18093 GCA_964478395.1 uncultured Candidatus Solibacter sp. | reverse complement strand
CGGCCACGCCCACGGCAATGGAGACACCGTGCGGCATCCGGATAGCCTCTTTGTGGTGCACGTCAATTTGCTCGCGCGTCAAAAATGGCGCACGGAATTGCGACAGCGAGCGCATAATGAAGCCCGCATTCCATAGTGTCGACCGGAATCGCCCCTTACGCGCCGCCATCATCAGCCCCATGGCCGCTCCCGACAGATTCGCCACCACCATCAGCAAAAACCAGTGCCCCGGCCCAACCAGTGCGCCCATGGCCGCCATCAGCTTCACATCGCCAGCGCCCACACCATGCAACATCCAAAGCGGAAAGTATATGGCCACGGCTAAGCCCAGACCGGCAACCGCCGTCACTAACCCGCGCGGCCCCTCCAGCGCCAGATTTACCGCAAACCCCAAGACCACGCCCGCCAGCGAGACCCAGTTTGGAATTCGCCGCCAGCCGATATCGTACGCAGCGGCCACAATGGCGATCAGCCCGGCAGCGGCCAGCACAGGCCAACCCAACAGTGGCAAAAGGAACAAATCCATTCCGCGCGGCATCGCGCCAATTATAGCGCTCCGGAGTCATTCGCCGTCATGCCCCACGATGAATTTATTGACTATTACGAGCTAATGCAAATCAGCCCCAACGCCGAGACGCCGACCATCCGGCGCGTCTACCGGTTGCTGGCCGCCCGCTTTCATCCCGACAACCCGGAAACCGGCGACATGGACATGTTCATGCGCCTCAACTCGGCCTACCGGACGCTGATCTCGCCAGAGCTGCGCGCCGGCTACGATGCCGATTGGGCCCACCACCACGAAATGCCCATTGGCGTCTTCGGTCTGCGCGAATTTGCCTCCGGGATTGACAGTGAGGGCAATCGCCGCATGGGCGTGCTTTGCCTGCTGATGAACCGCCGGCGGACGAACCCTGATAGCGCAGGCTGGTCTGTGCTCGAACTCGAACGAGCCATGGCCCTGCCCCGGGAACACCTGCTCTACACGCTCTGGTATCTCAAGGAAAAGTCCCTCATCCGGCAGAATGAGAATAGCGACCTGGTGATCACATCGGACGGTGTCGATTTCGTCGAACAGCGTCTGCCGGAGCACAAGACACTCTACCGGTTGCTGAAAGCGGCTGAAGGCGGCGGCTCGCGAACCACGGCGGACCCACCCTGGCCGGAGGACTCACTCGCAAACGGCGATGACAACTCCTAGCCAGCTTGCCAGCCGCTGTTCGGGCGCCATTGCGGCTGTCTGGCTTCGTCTTCAGACCTACGACGCGCACCAGCGCGCCGCCGCGCTTCTGGCCGGCGCTGCCGCCATGGCGGCGTCGCTTCTCGTGCTGTCTCACAATGTCGTCGATCAGGATCTCTGGCATGCGATGTCGCTGGCCAGGGAATCTATTCGCCAACATAGTCTGCTTTCGTCCGATCCGTTTGCCTACACGCCCACCCTGCCTCATTTCATCCAGCACGAGTGGGGCTCCGGACTGCTTGCCTACGTTGCCGCAACAGCATTCGGCGGCGCCGGCGTCCTGGCGCTTAAGTATCTGCTCGGTGCCGGAATCATCCTGTTCTGCGCTCTGCGCATCCGGCGCGACGCGCCGCCGCTCCCGCTACTGATAGTAGCCGTGCCAATCGCCATGATCATGGTCCAACCCGGCTTTGGCACGCTGCGGGCGCAGATCTACTCGTTCTTTTTCTGCACGGTCCTGCTCTGGGCACTCGACCGCGACCGGGACGGCGACAGGCGCTGGCTTTGGTGGTGGCCGCCGCTCTTCGTTCTCTGGCTGAATCTCCACGGCGGCTTCATCGTCGCTTTCGGCATTATCGCCGCCGAGTGGCTGGAGCGGCTACTCACGCATCAACCCCATCGCCATCTGCTGCTGTTGACGCTCGGTCTGGCAGCGGCGGTCGCCATTAACCCGTACGGCCTGAACTATTACTCCTACATGGCACAAGCCATTACGATGCCACGTCCGCACATCGGAGAATGGCAGCCGTTGTGGGTAGCCTGGAGCAGTTTCCCATCGTCAGTCGCCGCGGTTTTGCTGTCAGTCGCGCTTCTGGGGTATGCCTTAGCTGGCGGACGCTGGCGCCATGCTCGCGGCATCGCGGTCTTGCTTCTGCTGCTGGCAGGAGCCATCAGGACCAACCGGCTGATGTTCTTCTATGGTTTCGCCTGGCTGATGATCGTCCCCGGATTGCTCAGCCTGACGCCTATTGGCCGTGCGCTGCGGGTCTCGTGGAAATACTTCGCGGCGCTGACGCTACCGGCATTCACCGTCGTCGCCCTGGCGGCCGCTAACGCGGTTGTGGCCCGCTGTCCAGATAGCCTGCTGGTGCCTGGAAAGCATCTGGCCCGCTACGGCGACCACGTCGTCTACCCGGTTGGCGCCGTGACCTACCTTGAGGCGAACCACTTTCACGGCAACCTGATGGTCTACTTTCCCGTCGGCTCCTATGTCACATGGCGGCTTTATCCGGCGGTGAAGGTCTCCATGGACAGCCGCTATGAAACGGCCTATCCGGCCTGGCTTGCCGAAGAGAACCTTGAACTCTACCGTTCAGCCAAAGACTGGCAGCGGGTGCTGGCGGCTTACCCAACCGACCTCGTACTCACCAGCCGCAGATCCGCGCTCTACGCCAAGCTGCATTCTTCGCCCGCCTGGAAGACGGTCTACGAGGACGACATCTACATTCTGGCCGCGCCGCCGCAGAGCCGTCTACCTTATCAAGACCGGCGTGGCACATCCTTGGCGGGAGTGTTTCCATAGCTACCTGACGCCCACCGCAGATTCAAGAGTCCCACGAGTATGTCCTCATCCCAACAATCCGCCCCCATGAATCTGGCGTCTGGCGCCGGTTGGCGCTGGCTATTCCCCGACCTGGCGCTGGCCGCCGCCGCGATTGCCATGTTCGGACTGCTGTTCCTTTATGACGGCCAAGCACGGCTGCTCGGAGACTCCGACGCCGGCTGGCATATCCGTTCCGGCGAGGCGATACTCGATGGGGCCGGTCTACCCTACACCGACACCTACTCCTTCACCAAGGCCGGCCAACCATGGATGGCCTGGGAGTGGGCATCCGAGATCATGATGGGCGCCGTCCATCGCGCCGCCGGACTACGGGGCATTGTGCTGCTGTTCAGCTTGCTGATTGCGACGGGACTGTGGCTGTCTACCCGCCTCACGCTCCAACTGGAAGGCGATTTCCTGATCACCTGCGCGCAACTCACGCTAGTCGCGGTCACATCGTCGGTTCACTGGCTGGCCCGCCCGCATGTGCTGAGCTGGATCTGGCTGCTGCTGACCGTTATGGCCGTGGAAAAGGCCCCAGAGCGTTTCCGCCCGCGCGACGGTGTGCTCTCATTTCTGCTGGCCACGCTGTGGGCCAACACACACGCCAGCTATATTCTCGGCTTCGCGGTACTGGGGCTCTACGCCGCTGGCGGAGCGCTGAATCACCTGCTTTGGGGCACAGGCTCCAAACGAGCTAAATGGTGCCTTCTGGCAGCTTTGTGCGCACTACCCGGAACGCTGGCGACACCATATGGATTGGCGTTAAACCGCCACATGATCGCGTTCCTTTTCCACTCCGGCCTGGTGGCCAAGATCGATGAATACAGGAGCTTCAATTTCCACGATAGCGGTTCGGCTCTGGTGATGGCCGCTCTGATTTGGGTTATCGCCGGCGCCACTTGCGCCGTTGCGACGCGGCGCTGCGACCGCGCACTGCTGATGGTGTTCCTCACAGCCGTGGCGCTCAAAGCCATGCGCGGATATCCGACGCTCGCGTTGGTGGCGTTGCCGCTGGCGACGGCCTCCATCAGCGCAGCGTTGCGTAGTTACGAAGGGCTCCGCCTAGCCGCAGCCCGGCGGCTGAGCGCGTGGATGAAATACTCGGCCAACCTGCTGCGCATTGACCGCGTCATGGGAGGCTATGCCCTGATGCCCGCGCTCGCCGCGCTGGCCTGGTTTATGTTGTCGATTCCCTCCGTCGCGGCCCGAACGGATTTCCCCGCAAAACGTTTCCCGGTTGGATTGGCGCCGCAGATCGCAGCACTCCCCGCAAACGCCCGCATCTTCGCAGAGGATCAGGTGGGAGGGTACATCATCTACCGGTTTGCAGGCGCCCGAAAAGTCTTTCTCGATGGCCGCGCCGATTTCTACGGACCGGACTACTGCGACCGCTATTTGAAGCTGCTGACCGCCAGCCCCGGATGGAAAGACGTCATCCGGAGCTATGGTCTGACGCATGCCGTGCTGCGGCGCAACTCAGTGCTCATCCCTGCCCTGCGGGACAATGGCTGGAGCACACTGGCCGCCGACGCGAACTTCACCCTGCTGGAACGGCCACGGCAGGAGTAGCCGGGGCCAGCCGGGCCAGACGTCGTGCAGAAATCCGGCCGCAGAGTCTCTTTCAGAGATCCGGAAAAATACGGACCTCAGACAGCCCGCACCGGGCGGCCGCGGTAGGTGAGTTGCCCGTTCTGATCCTCGATCCAGGTGATGTCCATACGGCGCTGTTTACGCTGGTTGAACAGCGCCATCATGCGTTTCACATCGTCCGGCGCCATTTCGGCGATACCGACGTCTTCACCATAGCCGTTCGAGACGGGCAGCGGCACATCGAAGGTGTTGACGGCGTATTCAGAGCGGTCGAAGGCACGCATCGGCGCCCAGTTGCAGCCCCAGAGGGTGTTGCGGAAGTTCGGCGCCAGAGCATACGGCCAGCCCTTCGGCGCGCAACTGCTGTCCTGATAGGTGCCATGCGCCATCAAGGCGTACGGCGCTTCATAGCCACGCGCCACACCGACATCGTCCGAGGCGAGGAAGGCCAGATCCTTGCGATGGGCCGCGCTCTTGGCGGCCAACTCACCAACCAGGCGCATCATCTCGCGGCCGGAGTAGCCGCGCACCTGCTCTGTGCCGAGATCGCCGCCCTGAACCATAAAGGTCTCGTCCCAGACCAGCGCATCAATTTCCTGACCGTACTCGCGCAGCAAGGCGTCGATGTAGGCAAAGAAGAAACGTCGCACGTCCGGGTGCACGGGGTTCATCGCATAGCTACGGCCGCGCGTTTCCGGGCCGGCCCAGCCGCCCCAGCGCAGCACGCGCGACGGATCGAAACCGGGGATGCCGTCGCAGGAGTTCATTCCGTCGGCGAAGTAGAGCGCGACGCGGAAACCGCGCGATTTGGCGTAGCGGATGCGCTGGTGCATCGACGTGAGCGACATCTCAACCGGCCGCACGGCGCGAACGCGTTCAGCGGCCCAATGGAACGGGTTGGAGAAGTCGGTCTTGGTGGCGCGGCGCTTCATCTCTTCGCCGTCGGCGTTCGGAAACGCCGTCCAGGTGCGCTCCAGACGGCCGGTCTTGGCGTCGAAGGCGTAACGGCCACAATAGTCGTACCAGCCGTGCAGGGCGAGCACGACTTTGGAGCGGTCACGCGGCTCAATGAGACGCTCCAGCGCATCGATATCGGCAAACCAGCCGCGGCCGTTGCGGCTCAGAAAGTCGTAGCCGACCATCGCCACGTCGTGCAGCCACGCCGGTCCAGGGCTGACCGCTGCGAGCGCCGTCGAGTAGAAGGCGTCCATCGCGGAGCGCTCATCGCCCGCGCTGATGATAGTCCAGACGGTGCGACGCTCGCCCTTGCCCAGCGGCACCGCGTCGGCGTAGGTCCAGCTCACTGTATCGCTGAAGCCGGCGCTGAAGGCCGGGTCGGTAACGACAGTGATGCGCAGCGAGCCATTCGACTCGCTCACCATCGGGACGGCCAGATTCAAGGCCGAGTCCACGCCATGCGAGCCGGCAAACTGGTAACCGCAGACCATGCGGCCCGGCGCGCGGCGCGCCACGCCGTTCTTGGCCAGAGCGAACGACCGCACCTCACCCGGCAGGCGCAGGGCGCGCGGCACTTCCACGTGCACCGGGCCGCTTCCGGAGCCGGGCTCCAGCTCGACGGTCTGGACCAGCGCGACGGCGCCGCCAGACAGGCTCTTCAGCTCAGCCCGGCTGCGCAGCCGGGCCGGGCCGGAGACGCGCGGAGCGTTTTGCTGTTGGCCGGGATCGGCCAGTTCTACTTCGCCGCGGCGCAGCGAAACGATATTTCCGGCGGCGCCGGTGCGCAGACGCCAGCCGTTGAGATCCGTGAGTGGGGCGGCGGCCCCGGCCACGGCCAGTGAGACAAATTGACGACGGTCCATAAGAAATCAGGCGCGGAAGACGGGCTCGGCGGCGCCAATCGTCGTCTTCAGCGTGGTCAGCTCCTCCGCCGTTAGCACAGGCAGCGGCGCGGAGGCCAACTCCAGAGCGAGATCGAAGATGCGTTCATCACCGGGCGGAACGGCGGCCGTGATCTCCTGGTTCAAGGTGAAACGCAGGGCCAGACGGGCCGTTTCGCGATTGTCGATGGGCTGATACCAGCACTTCGCGTACTGGCTCTTGTCGGCGCCGGCGGGCCATTTGCCCAGCGCGAGCGCCTTCAACGCCATGCGAGCCATGCCTTTCGATTTGGCTTTGGCCAGAATCTGCGGCCCGAAGCCACCGTTTGTCCAGGCATTGGCATTGACGGGAAACAGTACGGAGTCCAGTTCCAGCGCGTCCATCAGGCGCAACGCCGCCGGAGCATGATGCGCGGAAAAACCGAGGTGGCGGACCTTGCCTTCCTTGCGAGCGGCCATGAAGGTTTCGGCCGCACCGCCGGGAGCGAGGATCTTGTCGACATCCTCCATGGAGCCGACGGCATGGAACTGGTAGAGGTCGACATGGTCGGTGTGGAAGCGGGCGAGCGAGCGTTCCAGCTCCTCGCGGGCGCCGGCGGCGTCGCGCCGCGTGGTCTTTTCAGCCAGGAAGACTTTGGCGCGGTAGGGTTTGAGCGCCTCCCCAAGCTTGGTTTCAGCCTCACCATTGAAATAGGATGGCGCGCAGTCGAAGTAGTTCACGCCGCGATCATACGCAGCAGAAACGCGCCGGTTGGCTTCGCTCTGTGGCATCCCACAGACGACAATGCCGCCGAAGCCAATGATGGAAAGCTCAATGCCGTTCTTGTAAAGCCGCTTGGGCAGCGGCTTAGTGGCACCATTCGCGGCCACCGAACTAAGGATTGCCGCACTGCCCAGAAAATCGCGTCGATCCATGATCTGCCCTCCTGGGGTCATTGTATGACGACGCTGTTGGGATTGTTTGAAGAACACCAGGCGGCAGAGCGGCGACCGGGCGGCCTGGCTCGCGCTGATTCGGCTATACTGTCACCGACTCGCCATGAAACCGATTCTTGCCTTGCTTGTCGCGCTTGCGCCGCTGGTCGCGCAGGAGCCCGCGGATCTGCTTGAGAAGAAGACGCTCGCGCGTATCGCTGAACTCGACGCGCGTTTGGACGGCGTGCTGGGCGTCACCGCCATCGATCTGAAGACCGGACACACGTTCTCCTATCACGGCGACCTGGTGACGACGCAGGCCAGCCTGATCAAGATTCCAGTGCTGGTGACGTTGTTCCGCGCGATTGACGCGGGCACGGTGAAGCTGGATCAGCGCGTGGCGTTCACGGCGAAGGATCGCGTCGGCGGTAGCGGCACGCTAGACGCACGGCTCAGCGAAAAACCGCTGGAACTCAGTGTCGATGAGCTGACGGTGCTGATGGTTCGCGACTCGGATAACACGGCCACCAACGCGCTGATCAAGCTGGCGGGCAAGGAGCGGATCAACGCGCTGATGACGGCGCTGAAACTGCCGCACACGCAACTGCGGCGCATCATGATGGATTCGGCCGCCGCCAAACGCGACGACGAGAACACGTCGACACCGGTCGAGATGGCGCGGCTGGTGGAGATGATTTATCGCGGCACGGCCGCCAGCAAAGCGTCCTGCCCAAAGATGATCGGGCTGCTGAAACTGGTGAACGCCGATTTTCGCGGCGCGCTTCCCGCCGGCGTGGTGTCGTGGTCGAAGCCCGGCGGAGTGCCCGGCGTGCATACGGAAGCGGGCGTCGTCGAACTGGAAGGCCGGCCGTACGTGCTGAGCGTGATGTCGTCCATGCTGGCGGGCGGAGCGAATCCGCTACGCGACGTGGTGGAGATTGTGAACGAGCACTTCAAGCGGCTGGCGGTATCGAACCGTTACGGCCACCGCGTGGCCGACCCGCTCTACTAAGATCAGAATGATGCTCGCCCTGCTTGTTGCCGCCACGCTAATCCGCACCGTACCGCTGGAAGGTACGACGTACCACGTGCAGGGCATTGCCGTCGACGGTGCGCGGTTGTGGGTCACCTCGGTCGACACCTCGGCGAGCAAGGCCTGGCTGTTTGAATACGACATCGACACGGGCAAGCGGCGGCGCGCGGTAGAAATGACCGACGGCGCGCGGTTCCATCCGGGCGGGCTGGACGAAGACATAGATTCGCTATGGCTGCCGGTGGCCGAGTACCGCGCGGCGTCCAGCGCGATCATTGAGCAACGGTCCAAAGAGACGCTCGAAGTGATCTCGCGCTTTGAAGTCGGCGATCACGTCGGAGCAGTAGCAGTGTGCGGCGACCAAATCATTGGCGCCAATTGGGACGCGCGCACGCTCTACACGTGGAGCCGCGATGGCAAGCTGCTGGCGAAGCGCGCCAACCCGCACGAAACGCGCTACCAGGATCTAAAATGCGACGCGGGCGCGCTGGTAGGCTCTGGCACCTTTCCGAAGCCGCGCGCTGGCGGCGTGGTCGAATGGATGGATCCGGAGACGCTGGATGTGCTTGACGCGGTCCACTTGGGCCAGACCGACCGCGGACGCGCTTACAACGCCGAGGGTATGGCCATTCGCGACGGACGCCTCTATTTGTTGCCAGAAGACGGCCAATCGAGGCTGTTTATTTTTGACTTGAACCAATGACGCCTTACCTCCTCTTCCTGCTGGCGGCGCCGTGGACGCCGCTGTTCGACGGCCATACCACGCACGGCTGGGTGGAGGCCGATGGGCTGGCATTCCCCGAAAAGTCGTGGCGCGTGGACGACGGCACGCTGCATTCACTGGTGGTGGATGGCGGCTTTCAGGATATCCGCACAGAGCGGACTTTCCGGGAATTTGAGCTGGAATTCGAGTGGAAAATCGCGCCCGGCGGTAATTCAGGGGTCAAGTACTTCATCGAAAAAGTAGACAAGTGGAAGGCCCCCAAGGGCGAGGGGATGAACGTGCGTGGGCGCGGCTCTGAATATCAGCTATTTGACGGCGAGGCCAAGCCGGATCAACGCGCCGGCGCGCTGTACGGCAAGATTGCTCCGTCAAAGAATGCCGAACGGCCGGCAGGCGAGTGGAACCAGTCCCGCATTGTGGTGACGAACGGGCACGTCGAGCACTGGCTGAACGGTGAACTGGTGGTGCGGTACGATCACGCGGCCATGGAGACGCCGATCGTGTTGCAGAACCATCACTCGGCGGCGTGGTTCCGGAATCTGAGAATCCGCGAGCCGAGGTGAGAAATCCTTCACCGAATCGAGTCCCGACCAAGCAACGGGCAATGATAAAATCAAAGGGAAATCGTGTCTGCCATTTCCAGAGTTGACGTGTCGCTGCACAGGCTGTGCCGGCTTGCCGCGTCACTTTGTCTAATGATGGGCGCTTTCGCCGCACCCCAGTCCGCGTCCTGCCAAGCGCAGGATGTGGATGATGACGGCGAACTCCTGCGGCTGATCGAGCTCCGCCTGCCGGAACGTTTTGAATCCCGGTTGCCCCGCACGCCAGGTATCTGGGCCCCGAAGCGTGGTCAGACCGGGCACCGCTGGACACCGGCAGAGTCCAGCCGGACACGGATCAGTGCCTCCCAGCGCGGCCGGACAGTGCGCTACTCGAGCACGATGCCCGACCGGGCGGCCGTCACAACACTCCAGACGGCTCATTTGAAAGTGGGTCCAGCGGCTGTAGACGGATTCCCGGCCGTTTACCGGCGCCCCGGCGCTCCGCGTTCCCCGCCCTTGTTCCAGTCCTAAACTCCCCAACACATCCTTAACCGGACGGGCGAAAGAGAGCCCGCTCACTGCAAGCCCCCAATGTTTGTGTGCGTTTAGACGCGCGCGACCGCGCGGCGGCAGAAAGGAATCATTGTCCGAGGTGTATCGCAACTCCATTTCCGGTGGTTTTTTCACGGTCGCCTGCTGGCTGGCGCTAGCTCACGCAACGCTGCCCGCGCAGGCCGCTACTTTGACGTTATCTCAAGCTTTAAAGCTGGCCGATGAATCGAACGCGCAGCTGAGGGCGGCGGCGGCCGGCATCGACGCGGCGCGGGCGGGCATTCTCACTGCGCGCGCCAAACCGAATCCGGAGGCGGGCATAATGGCCGGCGGACAGAGTTACCGCATACCGGGCAATGTGGCGGGTGTTGCCACGGCATACAGCTACAGCCAGCCGCTCGAACTGGGTGCGTTGCGCCCGGCGCGGATCCAACTGGCCGAGCGTGGCCGCGAAAGCAGTGAACAAGCGCGCTCCGCCACGCGCCTGGCGGTGCTGACGGAAGTGCGGCGTGCGTTTTTCGAGGCGCTGCGGGAACGCGGTGAAATCGCGATTCAGGCCGAAAACCTGCGACTGGTGGAAGAGCTGCGCAAGCGCACGGCGGTGCGGGTGGATGTGGGCGAGGCTGGACGGCTGGAACTGGTGCGCGCCGACGCCGAGGTGGTGAGCGCCCGGACGTCGGCCAACCGCGCACAGTTGCGCTACATCTCGGCGCTGGCGCGGCTACGCGCCGCAATCGGCAGTGACGTCGACGCCGAGCTGAACGTCGAAGGCAGACTCGATGTGACGGAAAGCCTGCCGCCTGTAGAAGAACTGCACCGCGAGTTGAGTGAGCGCCATC
The DNA here is from genome assembly GCA_964478395.1 of uncultured Candidatus Solibacter sp. Lineage (GTDB taxonomy): Bacteria > Acidobacteriota > Terriglobia > Bryobacterales > Bryobacteraceae > Paludibaculum. The sequence goes on along the minus strand of CAYZIX010000088.1, from coordinate 7,277 downwards.
CCGGGTTGGCGCTGACGCGCGCCGAAGTGCGGCGGGCCGAGGCGCGGCTGGCCTATGAGGTGGCACAGCGCCGCCCGCAACCATCGCTACGCGCGGAGGTTGACATCCCGCCGGACACACCTACATACCGCATCGGCATCACCTTGCCGCTGCCGGTACGCAACCGGCGCGAAGGTCCGATTGCCGAAGCCACGGCGCTGGTACAGCAGGCGCGCGCCATGCACGAGAGCCGGCGCGTGGAACTGCAAGCCACCATGGACGGCGCACGCGGCCGGTATCTGGAAGCCAGCCAGCAGGTTGCCGCGTTCGAGCACGGACTGCTAGGCGAAGCCGAGGCCGCATTGAAGGTGGCCGAGGCCGCCTACCGGCTGGGCGAGCGCGGCATTCTTGAAGTGCTCGACGCGCAGCGTGTGCTGCGCAGCGTACGGCTATCTCTGCATAACGCACAGTTTGACCGCCAGGCCGCACTCATCGACCTCGACGAGATGCGGGCCCGCGAATTGAGGAGCAATCCGTGATGACACGCGTTTTTCCGTCCCGCTATCTTTGCCTGATCCCGGTGGCCGGTGCGCTGGCACTGGCCGGCTGCGGCGTCAAAACGAAGGCCGCCACCGCCACGCCGGCGCCGAACGACCCGATGGAGATCACACCGCGCCCGAACGTGCTGGCCATGCTCAAGCTGGGCGAGCCGCAAATGGACATGGTGAACGCGAGCCTGAAGGTAGCTGCACGCGTGGAGGTGGACGAGACGCGCGTGGCGAGAGTGGGCTCGCCCGTGATGGGGCGAGTCACCAGCCTGTCCGTGCAGGAGGGCGAGGAGGTGCGGCGCGGGCAGGTGCTGGCGCTGCTGAACAGTCCTGGTCTATCAGAAGCGCAGCTTGCGTTTCTGAAAGCCATCTCGGAGAAGCAACTGGCGAGCCGCGCCGTCGAGCGCGCCAAGCTGCTGGTGAAATCGGACGTGATCGGCATAGCGGAATTGCAGCGGCGCGAAGCCGAGGACGCGCAGGCGGGCGCGGAACTGGCCGGCGCCACCGATCAGTTGGCATTGCTGGGAATGTCGGCCGAGGCAGTGGAGGAATTGCGCCGGACACGCACGATGAAACCCACCTCGCGCGTGGTAGCGACCAACGACGGCACGGTGCTGCACCGCCACGTCGCAGTGGGTCAGGTGGTGCAACCGGCCGACACGATGTTCGAGATTGCCGATCTTTCGCGGGTCTGGCTGGTGGCCGACGTGCCCGAACACAATGCCGGATACCTGGAGACGGGCCAGACCGTGCGCGCCGAGATCGAGGCGCTGGCCGGCGAGAAGCTGGAAGGCCATCTCAACTTCGTGAGTTCGACCGTTGACAGCGAAACACGCACCGTGCGGGCGCGGATGAGTCTGGCGAACGCGCGGCGGCGGTTGAAGCCGGCGATGCTGGCCACGATGGAATTGCTCGACCAGGCCGACCGGCGGCTGCTGGTGCCGCAAAGCGCGGTGGTACGCGACGGTGATGTCGAATACGTCTTCGTCGAACGCACGCCCGGCACGTTCCAGTTGCGGCCGGTGAAGTGCGGCGCCGAGTTTGGCGCACGTCGCGTGCTGCTCGAAGGAGTCCAGCTGGGAGAAAAGATCGTAATGGACGGTGCTTTCCATTTGAACAACGAGCGCCGGCGGCGGGCCGTACGCGGCGGAGAGGGTGAATAGAGACATGCTCAACCGCCTGGTTTCCGCCGCGCTGCGGTACAGAGTTGTTGTTGTGGTGGTGGCCGCCGTGGCGCTTGGCTTCGGGATCAACGCCGCTCGTAAGCTTTCGGTGGACGCATTCCCCGACGTGACGAACGTCCAGGTGCAGGTGGCCACCGAAGTGCCGGGCCGCTCACCGGACGAGGTCGAGCGCCTGGTGACGGTGCCAGTGGAGATTGGCATGACCGGCCTGCCCGGCATCACCGAAATGCGCTCGCAAAACGAGCCGGGGCTCAGCATTGTCACGCTGGTGTTCACCGACTCGACGCCCGTCTATTTTGCCCGCCAGTTAGTCTCAGAGCGCCTGGGCGATGTGCGCGCCCGCCTGCCAGAGGGGTTGAATCCGATCCTTGGGCCCGTGTCGACGGCGCTGAGCGAGGTGTTCCAGTACACTATTGAGCGCACCGACGACGGTGAGCGTCCGCTCACCAAGCAGGAACTGATTGAGCGCCGCACGATTCAGGACTGGGTGGCGCGGCCGCTGTTGCGCTCCATTCCGGGCGTGGCCGAGATCAATTCGACCGGCGGCTACGTGAAGCAGTATCAGGTGCTCGTCGATCCGGTGAAGTTGCGCTATTACAAAGTGACCATTCACGACGTACACGAGGCGCTGGCGCGCAACAACGCCAACTCGAGCGGCGGCATCCTGCCGCGCGGGCCGGCGATTCTGCTGGTGCGCGGCGTGGCGTTGATCAAGACGATTGAAGAGATGGGTTCAGTGGTGCTCAAGGAGGTAGGCGCCACACCGGTGTACCTGCGCGACGTGGCCGAGGTCAAGATTGGCGAAGAGGTCCGCTACGGGGCAATGATCAAGGGCGGCTATACGGAGTGCGTGGGCGGCATCGTGATGATGATTGCGGGCGGCAACGCCAAGCAGGTAGTCACCAGCATTCAAGAGCGCGTCAATCAGATCAACAGCCAGGGCATGCTGCCCGACGGGCTGCGGATTGTGCCGTACTACGACCGCTCGGAACTGGTGGACGCGGCGCTGCACACCGTGAGCAAGGTGCTGCTGGAAGGCATGCTGCTGGTGGTGGTGATTCTGTTTCTGTTCCTGGGCGACCTGCGCTCCAGCGTGATTGTGATTGCGACGCTGATTCTGACACCGGCGCTGACGTTTCTGGTGATGAACCACTACGGCATGTCGGCCAACCTGATGTCGCTGGGCGGGCTGGCGATTGCCATCGGCCTGATGGTGGACGGCTCGGTGGTGGTGGTGGAGAACGTCTTCGCGCGGCTAGGGCAGCGGCAGGATGAACCGCGCCTGAAAGTTGTGCTGGAAGCTGTCATGGAAGTGGCGACACCGGTAGTGTTTGGCATCTGCGTGATCATTCTGGTTTTCCTGCCGCTGATGACGCTGGAGGGCATGGAAGGCAAGATGTTTGCGCCGCTGGCCTACACCATCGCCATCGCGCTGGGCATTTCGCTGCTGCTATCGCTGACACTTTCACCGGTGCTATCGGCGTTCATGCTGAAGGGCGGCGCGGACCACGAGACACTGTTCGTGCGGCTGCTGAAGCGGCCTTACAATATCCTGCTCGGATGGGCAACGGCACACGAGAAAGCCACCGTTGGCGTGGCCGTGGTGCTGTTTGCCGCCACGATGAGCCTGTTCCCACTGCTGGGAACATCTTTCATCCCGGAAATGAAGGAAGGCACCATCTGCCCGAATGCAGACCGGGTGCCCGACATTTCGTTGGACGAATCCCTCCGGATGGAGATGGCGGCACACCAGATGATTCGCAAGGTGGCGGGCGTGAAGTCCATCGTGTCGCGACTGGGGCGCGGTGAGTCGCCGGTGGATCCGGCCGGATACAACGAATCCGACACGATGGTGCAGTTGAAGCCCCAGGATGAGCGCGGCGGGATGTCGCAGGACCAGATCGCGGACGAAATCCGGCGGCGCGTCACAACGCTGCCGGGGGTCAACCTCGTCATGGCACAGCCCATTTCCGACCGCGTGGACGAGATGGTGACCGGCGTGCGCGCCGACGTGGCGGTGAAGATCTTCGGCGATGATCTGGCAACCCTGATTGCCAAGGCCGCCGAAGTGGCCAAGGTGGCGGGTGCGGTGGATGGCTGCGGCGACATCAAGATTGACCGCGCCACGGGCCAGCAAAACCTGAATATCACGATTAACCGCACGGCCATAGCGCGCCACGGGTTGAATGCGACCGACGTGAATGACTCAATCGAGGCCGCCATCGGCGGACGCGCAGCCACCGAGATCTACGAGGGCGAGCGCCGTTTCCAGGCCGTGGTCCGCTATCCGGAAAACCTGCGAAGCACCATCAAAGACATTGGCGAGATTCTGCTCACCGCTCCCGACGGCGCGCAGGTGCCGCTGGGTAGTCTGACGAAGATCGAGTTGCACGAAGGCGCGTCGCAGATCAAACGCGAGATGGCCAAACGGCGCCTGGTGGTAGGCATCAACGTGCGCGACCGCGACCTGGGCGGCTTTGTCAGTGAATTGCGGTCGAAGGTCCAGCAGCGGGTGCCGCTGCCGCCCGGCTACTACTATGAGTGGGGCGGACAGTTCGAAAACATGCAGCGGGCGCGCACGCACCTGATGGTGATTGTGCCGATCACCATCGGCGCGATCATCTTCCTGCTGTTCCAGCTGTTCGGCTCGCTACGCTTCGCCGCGCTGATCATTCTGGTGTTGCCGTTCGCGAGCATCGGCGGCGTGGCCGCGCTGTACGTGAGCGGCGAATACCTGTCGGTGCCAGCTTCGGTCGGCTTTATCGCGCTGTGGGGCATTGCGGTGCTGAACGGCGTGGTGCTGGTGACGTGCATCCGCGGCTTGCGCGAACAGGGCATGGACACGCGGCAGGCGATTTTGGAAGGAGCGCGGGCGCGCTTCCGTCCAGTGATGATGACGGCGACCGTGGCCGCACTCGGTCTGGTGCCGTTTCTGTTCGCCACGGGGCCGGGCGCCGAAGTGCAGCGTCCGCTAGCCGTGGTGGTGATCGGCGGCCTAGTGACCTCCACGCTGTTGACGCTGGTGATGGTGCCGGCGCTTTACAGGTTTTTCGATCGTGACCGCGCGACGGCCTAGTTCGCCGGCTTGAGATAGATCACCAGGATACGGCCGTCGGAGGTGAACTCCTCGCCGTGGGCCGTCTTGGCCTTGGTGATGGTGTCCTTCGGCGTGACGTAATCCGTCTTCACGACCTGGCCGGAATGGCGCAACGTTTCGCCGATATATTCGCGTTCCTTGTCGGTATCGGGATCGATTTTGTGCGTCAGGCCGTTATTGCGCTGGTCGCGGTCAAAACCGGTATCGTGCGTTCCGGCGCCCACCCAAAGCGTCAGATTGCCGGCGGTGAAAGGCGCCTTCCAGACACGAAAATGGTGGCGCGTCATCACCGTGCTGATAGGGTCGGACATCGCGAAGCCGTAATCCTGCGCCCGGCCGAACACCATCAGCTCGCTCATGGGCATGGTGAGGTACGCCTGCTTGGAGAAGGTTGCAAGCGCGCCACGCAGGGCCGAATCCCGGGAACTGCGGTCGACGGCCACCCAGCCGACCGAGGTGAGCGCGCTTTTCAACTGCTCCTCGGTGGCCAGCACCAGGAAGTTGATGCGATCGCCCTCGTTGCCCGCAGCGTCCACCACGCGGCGTGGGATTTTGCCAAGAATCTCCTCCGTGACAACCGGCAGCGCCGCCACGACAGCCGCATCAATGGGCTTGCCATGCACGGTAACCTCCGCCGTCACCTTGTACGAACCGGCCGATTCCGTGCCGGACTGATTGATGCCCAGCCAAAGCCGTCCGGCAACAGGCATGGTCACGTCTTTTTTCGTGCCAATCAGGAACGGCCGGGCACCGTCGCCGGAACCGACGCGGCCGATCAGCGCGCCACGGCCGGCATCGTTCAATGGCAGGGCGCGCACCAGATCGCGCCAGCCACGCGCCAAACCGTCGGGGGTCGCGGCTTCGCGCGCGTTGGCATATTGTAGCGTTCCAGTGGCTTCGAAGCGCATCACATCGCCCGCCGCCACGTCCAGGCCGGTGTCGACCCAGTCTTTATCAGCGCCCACCTCAATGGTCTTTGGGGATATGGCCGAGTAGAGCGCAAGTGAGAGAATAAGCACCTGCGAGGTCATTCTTAAGTCCAGCATAACGCGCGGCGAGATACACTGTAGACCATGGCTGTAGAACCGGCAATCGTAAACCTGCTTGAGCGCTTCAAGGAGGGTGCGGCGCTGGTGCGCGCCGCCGCAGGAGATCTTTCCGGAAAACTGGATGCGCCACCCGCGCCGGGCAAGTGGACAGCACGGCAGATTCTCTGCCACTTGGCCGATTCCGAGATGGTGGGCCGCGACAGGATGGCGCGGATCGCGGCCGAAGACAACCCCACGATTGTGGCCTACGACCAGGACGCGTGGGCGACGCAATTGGACTACGCCGTGCGCGACGGGAACGAAGCGTTGGAATCGTTTTGCGCGACGCGCGACGCCAATCTGCGCATGCTTCAGGCGCTGCCGGCAGCGGCATGGAGCAAAGTGGGTACGCACTCCTTCATGGGCGTGCTGACGCTGGCGGATATGGTGCGGGTTTACGCCGACCACGCCGAAGGCCACGCCCGGCAGTTGCGCACCGCACTGGAGGCCTAGAAGCGAATGTACTCGCTGATGGTGGAGTGCGCCGAGTCGGAAGGCGAACTGCTCTCGGCCGAGTTATGGGACGCCGGCGCCACCGGCATTCAGGAAGAGCCACTGCCGGGCGAACGCTGCCGTCTGCGGGCATGGTTTGATGCGGCCGACGGCCTGGAACAGCGTTTTGCCGCACACGGCGCGCATTTAGCGGAAGAGCCCGAAGTGGATTGGGAGGCCGCCTGCCGTCAGGCGTGGCAGCCGTTCACGCTGGGCGAGCGCCTTTATCTGGCTCCGGAATGGGATGAAAGCCGCACGCCACGCGGCCGCCTGCGGCTGATCATTCACCCAGGACAGGCCTTGGGTACGGGCGCACACCCGGCCACGCAACTGGCGCTGCTGGCTTTGGAGGCCGAGTTGCGGCGTGGCGACACCGTGCTGGACGTGGGCACCGGCTCCGGCATTCTCACGGCGGCAGCTTTGCTTCTGGGCGCGCGATGCGCGCACGGCTGCGACATCGACGAAGCTTCAGTGAGCGTGGCGCGCACCAACCTGCTGGCCGACGCCGTGCCGGGGCACGTATTTGCCGGATCGACGCGCGCCGTGCGGTCGAAAGCGGTTGACGTGGTGGTGGCCAACATCAACGCCGTGACGCACGAAATGCTGGCGGGCGAATATGCCAGGCTGGCGCGCCGCGCCGTGATCGTCACAGGATTCCCAGACCCGCACCTGGAGCGCGTCGCCCGGGCACTGTCCAGTCACGGTTTCACGCTGGCCGAGCCCCGGCGCGACGGCGAATGGGTGGCGCTCAGCGGGACCGTTCACAGCAAATAAACGCTGATTCCAAAAGGCTTACCGGTTACGCCCGCGAACCGGGGCCGAAACTCTTTGGCTGATGGAGCACGCCTGGGTGGCGCGTGCGGCCGAATCTCAACCAAAGGCAGTCGAC